>JAFGRB010000298.1 GCA_016935365.1 Deltaproteobacteria bacterium | reverse complement strand
CCTGGGCTATCATATTGCGCCCCTGCGGGGCTTCGCTGTGCTCGATCTTGCCGAGGTGGATCTCCATTGACGGGCATTTCGCAGTATGACGGAGAATCGAGAGGAGCGCGAAAAGAGAGCATATCCACATGGCCATTGCAAGCTCGCGTTCATTGACCGCCTCCTGCTCCCCGGGTTACGATCCTGGCTGGAGTCGATGGTCAGGAGTCGAGGACCGGGGCGCCCACGAGAACGCCGTCGCCCCGTCGCCCCGTCGCCCCGTATCGGAAGTTGCCCGAAACGCGCAGCGGGGCTAGAATGGGCCAGCCAGAACCACACAGAGAGGTCTTCGCCATGCGCAAGTCGCTCGTCGCCCTCGTCGCCTGCTCGGCGCTCCTCACAGCCGCGCCGCTCGCAGCCCAGCCCGCGTCCGACAGCGGAAAGTCCGAGCAGCCCCAGGTCTACAAGATGCCCACCCTCGAGGACTGGAACGCGGCCGGCCTCGATCCGCACGAGTACGACATGGCGGTCCGCTACCAGGTGAGCATCGAGCAGTGGAAGGACATGGACTCCAGCCGCAAGGCCCACGTCACGGCGGGCTGGGCCTGCATCGGCGTGGGCATACTGGGGGGCGCGGTCGAGGCGACCGTGATCCTGGCGGGCGGCATCGACATCAACGCCCACCCCGAGCGCGAGGTCTTCATCATCTCCACCGTGGCCGTCGGCGCCACGGCCCTGACCGGCCTGATAGTGATGCTGGCCGCACCCGGCCCCGAGGACTTCAAGTACCAGCAGCACAAGAAGAAGCAGGGTCCGATCTTCGCCTTCGACCTGGGCGGCGACGTCCAGCTCCAGCCATCCCCCCTGGGCCTCGTGCTGACCTTCTAGCCCACCGCTCCGAAGAAGAGACTCAGCGGATGATCTCGGGCGGCCCGCCGCTCCCCCCCATGGTCCCGCCGGCGAGCCATCCATTTCCCGTGCCTGCGCCGCCGATCCAGACGTTCCAGAAGGAGAGATACCCTCCGACGACCCACTGGTCTTGCCCCAACGATGTCAAGTAGCCACCAGCCAGCGTGAATGCCAGGGGTACTCTTCCCGGCAAGACTGCGGATAGCTCCCCTCCCACGCCGGCCATATGGTGGCCGGTTGCCGATCCCCAGTCCCAGTCGTTGTATGCGCCGAGGTAGAAGCTGACGTCGCCCGGGCTGGAATAGAGCAAGCCGCGGACTCCATATCCCCACCTGCCGAGCACCTCGTGTCGGATGTCGGCCTGATCGCCCTTGCCGATCGGTTCACTTGAGGTCGTACCGTACTGGTAGATCGACCAGCCCAGGGTCAGCTCGACGTATCGATCGATGAGCATGGGGAGCAATCCGCGGCTGGAGATGAGCACGCCCAGCGTCGGAACGTGCACGCTGGGGACATCCTCCTGCTCCAGCGAGGCCCATCCCCATCGCCATCCGAGGCCCAGGTGCCCCCACTGACCGATGTGCACGGCGGCGCCGATGAACACATCGAGCACCAGTCTCTCCAGAACGGCGTCCTGTTCGAACCGGAACTCGAGACCGGCTGGAATCGCAATCGAGATGCTGTCGATATCCGCTGGCTGGCTCTTCGAGTCCTTGCCGATCAGGAACACCCAGCCTGCACGGAAGTTGCCATAGGCGATGTCCCGATCGGTTGCTCCGGGATTCTCTCCGATCATGATGTAGCTGAAGTCGAGCACCAGCCCCGGATCCCAGACGGTAGCGGGGTTGACGTATATTCCGTTTGCGCCCACCAGCCGATGCCTGGCCACTCCCGTCCCGCCGAAGAACGTCTCCTGCGAGACCCTCGGCCTGGCACACGCCGTCGTCTGAGAGATGTTCGGATCGGAGCAGTCGATCTCGAGCACGTCTGCTCTCGCGGCTGAAGATGAGAAAAAGACGACGGACAACAACAGGAACGCGCTCACCGGCCTTGGGCTCATGGCGGTCTCCTCGAGTCCGGATCTATATCACGAAGTGCCGGGCCCGTGGCTCGGGATTCACGCTGGAGCCAGGCGTGACCCGACAGGTGCGATCTTGCCAGTATGCCCCGATCTTGCTAGGGTTCGCTGCGATGGACGCGAGCGATCACAGCAGGCCGCGCTCTGTCTGGGCCGTGGTGGCCGCGGCCGGCGAGGGCCGGCGCTTCGGGACCGACCTGCCCAAGCAGTTCGTGCCCGCGGCCGGCGCGCCCCTGCTCCACCACACGCTGCGGGCGCTGCGGGCGAGCGCCTGCCTGGACGGACTGGTCGCGGTCGTGCCGGCCGGGAGGCTCGCCGATCCCGAGCTGCTGCCCGCGGAGATGCGCTCCCGGCCGGATCTCGAGCTGCGGGTGGTGGCCGGCGGGGCGCGGCGGCGCGACTCGGTGCGCTGCGGCCTGGAGGCCCTGCCGGCGAGCTGCGACGTGGTGCTGGTGCACGACGGCGCCCGGCCGGCCGTCTCCCGCTCGCTCGTCGAGCGGGTCCTGGCCGGCGTCGAGCGCAGCGGCGCCTGCGTGCCCGTGCTGCCGGTCGCCGAGACGGTCTGGGAGATCGACGCCAGCGGCCGGGCGCGGCACACCCGGCTGCGCGATCGGCTCCGCCTGGCCCAGACGCCCCAGGGCTTTAGCCGCGAGATCCTCGAGGCCGCCTACGCGCGCCCGGTCGAGGCGGAGCTGACCGACGACGCCAGCCTGGTCGAGAGCGCCGGTTACCCGGTCGAGACCGTGGCCGGGGATCCCGAGAACATCAAGGTGACCGTGCCGGCAGACCTTGTGCGGCTCGGCCTGGGCGCGCCGCGGGTGGGCTTCGGCTACGACGTCCACCGGCTCGTCGAGGGCCGGCGCCTGGTGCTGGGGGGCGTGGAGATCCCTTCCGGGCGCGGCCTCGAGGGCCACTCGGACGCGGACGTGGCCCTGCACGCCCTGTGCGATGCGGTCCTGGGCGCGGCCGGCTGCGGGGACATCGGCCGGCTCTTTCCCGACGACGACGCCCGCTGGGCCGGGGCCGACAGCCTCGAGCTGCTCCGGCTCGCGGTCGGCGAGGCGGCCCGGGCGGGCTTCCGGCCCAGCTCGGCCGATCTGACCATCGTGGCCGAGCGCCCGAAGCTGGCCGCGTACCTGCCCCGCATGGCCGATCGGATCGCGCCCGTGCTGGGCGTGGAGCGCCATGCGGTGACGGTCAAGGCCACGACTTCCGAGGGCCTGGGCTTCGCCGGCGAGGGGCGGGGCATGGCGGCCTACGCCACGGCGGTCCTGGTGCCGGGCTGGCGAGGCCCGGCCGACAGCGGCCCGTCACGGCCGGGCCCGGGCGGCGAGCCATGAGCGAGATCCGAGACCTGGAGGAGGCGTTCCTGGACGCCGGGCCGCCGTCCGAAGAGGATCCCATGGGCGTCGAGCAGCGCATACACAGGCGGCAGAGCCGTCGGTACCTGCGCCACCTGGTGACCACGGTCGCCTTCTTCCTCTTCGGGATCGTCCTCAGCTGGCTGCTCCGCGAGGAGCTCGTCTACTTCTTCCAGTCCGGCAGCCCGCAAGACCTGGGCGCGGCCGAGCAGATGCAGCTGCAACCCTTGCGGCACAATGCCTACCTGCAGGTCACGGGCGTGGCCAGGGACATGTGCATCCGCTCGAAGAGCTGGTTCCACCGAGCGCGATACCTCTACTTGCTGGGCTCCGAGATGGGCGCCCGCCTGCTGATCGAGTCGCCATCGAGGGCCGACGAGGCCTGCCTGGGCGCGGTCGAGCGCACGTTCGACGGGCGTTTGAGCGATCTGTCGCGCACCCGGCGTTACGATCTCGTCCTTCTCTACTACCGGGAGCACTTTCAGACCGCCCCCCTCGATGGACCTTTCTACTTGCTGGAGCACGGCGTCCGACCCGTGGATCTGTGGTACTATCCCGGGGCGCTCGGCCTGCTGTTCGCCATGGCCGTGCTGCACCTGCTGCTGCTGCTGCGCCACTGGCGCAGGGCGCGGGAGGGACATTCCGGAGGAGCGACATGAGCCTGCGCATCTTCAACACCTTGACCGACCGCAAGGAAGAGATCGATCCGATCGAGCCGGGCAGGATCGGCATGTACGTCTGCGGCGTGACGGTCTACGACATGTGCCACATCGGCCACGCGCGCGCCTACGTGACGGCCGACGTGATCTACAGGACGCTGCTGCACGCGGGCCTGGACGTGACCTATGTCCGCAACTTCACCGACCTGGACGACAAGATCATCGTCCGGGCGAACGAGCTGGGCATCGACTGCCGCGAGCTGTCGGACAGGTACATCCGGGAGTTCTACACCGACATGGACGCGCTCGGCATCCGGCGCCCCCAGCTCGAGCCCCGGGTCACGGATCACATCCCGGACATCATCCGGACCGTCGAGCAGCTCATCGAGCGCGGGCACGCCTACGTGGATGGCGGGGACGTGTTCTTCGACGTACCGTCCTTCCCCGACTACGGCAAGCTGTCGCGGCGCCCGCTGGACGACGCCATGTGCGGCGCGCGTGTGGCGGTCGACGAGCGCAAGAAGTGCCCGCTGGACTTCGTGCTCTGGAAGGCTTCCAAGGAGGGCGAGCCGGCCTGGGACAGCCCCTGGGGCATGGGCCGGCCGGGCTGGCACATCGAGTGCTCCACCATGAGCACGAAGTACCTGGGCGACACCTTCGACATCCATGGCGGCGGCAAGGACCTGATCTTCCCCCACCACGAGAACGAGATCGCCCAGGCCGAGGCGGCCACCGGCAAGCCCTTCTCCAGGGTCTTCTTCCACAACGGCTTCGTCAACATCGACAAGGAGAAGATGTCCAAGAGCCTGGGCAACTTCTTCACCATCCGGGAGATCGCCAACCGCTACGATCCGGAGGCGCTGCGCTACTTCCTGCTGACGACCCACTACCGCAGCCCGATCAACTTCGAGGTGGACTTCGTCTGCCCGCACTGCCGGGCTCCGATCGCGCGAGCCCACGTGGAGGCGCGCGCCTGCCCCGGCTGCGGGAAGACATTCGACGAGGCCGAGGCGGCCGCCGCGGTCCACTTCCCGGCCCTGGAGGAGGCCAGCTGTCGACTGGAGTACCTCTACGCCACCATCGATCGCATGGGCGAGACGCTGGACAAGCGAGCCACCGGCGTGGGCGACCTGATCCGGGCCGAGGAGATCGAGGCCATCAAGCCCCGCTTCGTCGAGGCCATCGAGGACGACTTCAACGCGGCCGCCGCCCTGGGCGTGCTTTCCGACGCCATGCGGCTCGCCAACGAGGTGATGGACAACAAGGAAGACCGCCCGGAGGGCATGATCACCTCCAGCATCCAGGCCCTGTCGATGGCGATCGGCGAGATCTGCGAGGTGCTCGGCCTGCTCGATCGGGAGCCATCAAAGGCACTCGAGAGCATCCGCGGCTGTGCCATGCGAGCCCGGGGCGTGATTGAAGCCGAGATCGGACACCTGGTCCAGGAGCGCGCCGATGCGCGGGCGGCGAAGGACTTCGCCCGGGCCGACGCCGTGCGCGACCAGCTGCACGAGATGGGCGTGGAGCTGATGGACAGCCCGCAGGGAACCACCTGGAAGATACGGAGATAAAGCGTATCGCCGTGAAGCGCTCCGGCTTCCAGCTCGTCAGCGACTTCGAGCCCGCCGGTGATCAGCCGCGGGCCGTCCGCGAGCTCGTCGCGGGCCTCGAGCGCGGCGACTTGCACCAGGTCCTGCTCGGGGTGACCGGCTCGGGCAAGACCTTCACCATGGCCAGCGTCATCGCCGCGACCGGCAGGCCGGCCCTGATCATCGCGCACAACAAGACCCTGGCCGGACAGCTGTACACCGAGTTCCGGCAGTTCTTTCCCCGCAACGCGGTCTCGTTCTTCGTCTCCTACTACGACTACTACCAGCCCGAGGCCTACGTGCCCCAGTCGGACACCTACATCGAGAAGGACGCCTCGATCAACGACGAGATCGATCGTATGCGCCACGTAGCCACCCACAACCTCGTGACCCGGCGCGACGTGATCATCGTGGCCTCGGTCTCCTGCATCTTCGGGCTGGGGCCGGTGGAGTCCTACGGCGAGATGCGGGTGGAGATCCGCGCCGGCGAGGAGATCGAGCGGGACCAGCTCCTGCGCCAGCTGGTCGACATCCAGTACAGCCGCAACGACCTGGACTTCCACCGCGGCACCTTCCGGGTTCGCGGCGACGTGGTGGACGTCTTTCCCGTCTACGAAGACGAGCGGGCGATCCGGATCGCCTTCTTCGGAGACGAGATCGAGGAGATCACCTGCTTCGATCCCCTGCGCGGCAGCACCCGAGAGCGGGTCGAGTCGGTGTCCATCTACCCCGGCAGCCACTACGTCACGCCTTCCGAGCGGCTCGATCGAGCGCGGACGAGCATCCGCGAGGAGCTGCGCGAGCGGCTGCAGGCGCTCCGCGCGGCGGGCCGTCTGCTGGAGGCTCAGCGGCTCGAGCAGCGCTGCATGTACGACCTGGAGATGTTGGAGCAGATGGGCTACTGCAACGGGATCGAGAACTACAGCCGCCACCTGGCGGGCCGCAAGGCGGGCGATCCGCCCACGACTCTGATCGACTACCTGCACCACGACACGATCGTCTTCATCGACGAGAGCCACCAGACGCTGCCCCAGCTCAAGGCCATGTTCCGCGGCGATCGCTCCCGCAAGGAGACCCTGGTCGAGTACGGCTTCCGGCTCCCCTCGGCCCTGGACAACCGCCCGCTGACCGGTGAGGAGTTCGCGGCCCGGGTGGGCCAGCGGATCTACATCTCGGCCACGCCGGCCGCGGAAGAGGTGGGCCTGGCCGAAGGCGTGATCGTCGAGCAGATCATCCGCCCGACCGGTCTGGTGGATCCCGAGGTGGACGTCCGCCCGGCCGCCAGCCAGGTGGACGACCTGCTCGGCGAGATCCGCGCGACCGTCGACCGCGGCCACCGGGTGCTCGTCACCACGCTGACGAAGCGGATGGCCGAGGACCTGACGGACTTCCTGACCGAGCAGGGCGTGCGGGTCCGCTACCTGCACTCGGACATCGACACCCTGGAGCGGATGGAGATCGTCCGGGAGCTCCGCAGCGGTCGCTTCGACGTCCTGGTCGGCATCAACCTGCTGCGCGAGGGCCTGGACATGCCCGAGGTGGCGCTGGTGGCCGTGCTCGACGCGGACCGCGAGGGATTCCTGCGCTCGGAGACGGCCCTGATCCAGACCATGGGCCGCGCGGCGCGCCACGTCGAGGGTCGCGTGCTGCTGTATGCGGACGAGCGCACCGGGGCCATCGAACGCGCGATGGCCGAGACGTCCCGGCGCCGCGAGATCCAGCTCGCGCACAACCGCGCGCACGGAATCACGCCGCGTTCGGTGCAAAAGGCCGTCACCGGCATCCGCGAGCAGACCGCAGCCCGGGAGCGCGCCCGCGCGTCCGTCAAGCCGCCGGCCCGCGGCCTCGGTGCGCTGCTCGACGAGATCGGACAGCTCGAGGTCCAGATGCGCGCGGCCGCCGAGGCGCTGGAGTTCGAACGGGCGGCCGAGCTTCGCGATCGGATCCTTTCGCTCAAGCAGCGGCACCTGCTGACCGGCGTCTGAGGAGTCTCGGGATGAAGCGCCAGCCAGGTCCACTTCGCGGCGAGCGCCTGGAGGCCGTGCTCGACCGCTTGCCCTCCCGGCCCGGCGTCTATCTCATGAAGGGAGCCCGGGACGAGATCCTCTACGTGGGCAAGGCCCGCGACCTCCGCAGCCGGGTGCGCAGCTACTTCCGCGCCTCGGGCGACAGCCGGGCCTTCGTCTCCCAGCTCGGGCGCAAGCTGCACGAGATCGAGTTCGTGGTCACGCCGACCGAGAAGGACGCCCTGCTCCTCGAGCGCGATCTCATCGCCCGGCACCAGCCCCGCTTCAACGTCGACTTGAGGGACGACAAGAGCTTTCTGTGCCTGCGGGTCGGGGCTCGCCACCCCTTTCCGCGCCTGATGGTGGACCGGCGCCGGCCGAGGCTCGATTCGCCGCGCGCGCGGGCGGCCGGCGGCCGCTGGTTCGGACCCTACACCTCGGCAGCCCACACCCGGGAGACTTTCCGGCTCCTGCAGCAGCTATTCGGCCTGCGCTCCTGCACGGACGCCACCCTTGCGCGCCGCAGCCGGCCTTGCCTGCTGCACCAGATCGGCCGCTGCGCGGCGCCGTGCTGCGAGCGGATCACGCAGGAGGCCTACCAGCAGCGAGTCCGCGGGGCCATCGCTTTTTTGCAGGGCCGGACGGACGATCTCATCGCCGAGCTGCGAGAGCGCATGCAGGCCGCCTCCGACGCGCTGCGCTTCGAGGAAGCGGCGCTGTACCGCGATCGGCTGCGCGCCGTGGAGGCCACCCTGCGTCGCAAGCAGGTGACGGGTGCCGATCTGAGCCTTGACGTGCTGGGCGTGCACCGCGAGGGCAGCAGCGGGGTGATCGTCCTGCTGCAGATCCGGCGCGGGTACTGGCTGGGGGCCGCCCGCCATCCATTCGGCCGGATCGAGGCCTCGACCGCCGACCTGATCCGCCAGTTCATCGTCCAGCACTACGCGCCGGGCGCCGACATCCCCGCCGAGATCCTCGTGCCGGCGGAGTCCTGCGAGGGCGGAGAGCAGGGCGAGCCCGAGGTCATCGCACAGTGGCTCACGGAGCAGCGGGGCGCGCGGGTCGTCCTGGCGAGCGCCTCGCGCGGCAGGCGAAAGCAGCTGGTGGACATGGCCCGGGACAACGCCGTCGAGGCGTTCCGGACGCGGCTGGCGGTGACGAGTACGCTGCGAGATCGCTTGCAGCGCCTGCAGCGCAGCCTCGGCCTCCAGCGGCTGCCCGTGCGGATCGAGTGCTTCGACCTGTCGACCTCCGGCGGCAAGTCGAGCACGGGCTCGATGGCCGTCATGATCGACGGCGAGGTGCAGCCGTCGGCCTACCGGCGCTTCCGGATCCGCGAGTCGGCCCCCGACTCGGACGTGGACATGATGCGCGAGGTCGTGCGCCGGCGGTTCCGGACGGTGCTCGAGGGCAGCGAGGAGCCGCCCGACCTGGTCCTGCTCGACGGGGGCGCGGGCCAGCTGCGCGCCGTGCAGGCGCTGTTCGAGGACCTGGGCATCGTCGACGTCGAGCTGGCCGCCCTGGCCAAGGGGGCCCCCGGCCCGGGCCGCCACAAGGCGGACCGGGAGCGGGTCTTCCTGCCCGGCCGCAAGAACCCGGTCCGGCTGCGGCCGGAGAGCGACGAGCTGTTCTTGCTGAGCCGGGTGCGCGACGAGGCCCATCGCTTCGCCGTCCGCTACCACCGCGCGCTGCGCGGCAAGGCGTCGATGCGAAGCGTGCTGGAGGAGATCGACGGGGTCGGCCCGGTGCTCAGGCGGCGGCTGCTCAGGCGCTTCGGCTCGCTGGCGGGGATAAAAGGTGCTGGCGCTGCCGAGCTGGCGGGTGTAAAAGGAGTGTCACAGGCCCTGGCCGGGCGCATCCACGCCTTTCTGGCCGCAGGAGACGAGGCATGAAGATCTATTCCAAGCTGCTCCCCAAGCTGGGTCGCGACATCGTCCGGGAGCTTCTGGACGCGGGCGACATCGAGATCGAGCCCGAGAACGTCCCGGCGGCCGAGGAGGACTTCGCCGCCATCGTCGGGGAGTACCTGCGTCAGGACGCCGAGCTGAACGAGTCGGCCAAGGACCTGCTGGCGCGCCGGGGCTGGAACGCGTCCAAGTTCGGCGAGGCGCGGCGCGTCATGGCCGAGACCCGCCGCTTTCCGATCGGCGACGACGGAGTGGACTACGTGATCGAGCAGATGCTGGAGTTCATGATGATCTCCAGCCGCATCGAGGAGGTCTTCGCACCCGATCACGCCATGCGCAAGCGCATCGTGGGCGTGCTGCGGCGTTACATGCAGATCGACGACGAGGTCGACACCGAGGTGCGCAAGCGGCTCAAGCACCTGCAGGAGGGGACGCGGGATTGGGAGATCCAGTACCAGCGCACCGCCGAGCAGGTGCGGCGCAACAAGGGCCTGATCTGAGCCCGGCCCACGGCTACGATAGTTATCTACCAGGTCATTCCACGAATGCTGGGATTTGTTTTTCGCTGCGAAGCAGCGAAAATCCGGATCTCGGAGACCGGCCCAGCCCTTCTTTCCTTGCGCCCAGGCTTTATCCCCGCTGCGGAGCAGCGGAGAACGTCGCTGCGCCCCTACTTCAGGAAATCCACCTCCACGCTGACCATCTCCCCCGAGCGCAGCTCGACCGTGCGGAGCTGCTCGCCCTGCAGCTGCGGGTTGACCAGGCGCAGCTTGTAACGGCCCTCGTAGAGCTTCATCGGCGGGAAGGGCGTCGTTCCCAGCTTCTCGGTGCCCAGGTAGACGTGAGCCCAGGGCCTGGCCCTCACCTTCAAGGTCCCCTGCCCGAGCTCGATCTTCTTCTCGGTCCGCTCGCCGGCTCGCGCGCGCACGGTCAAGCGATGGGATACGTGCAGGGCCTTGTCGACCAGGCGCACGCGGTGGGTGCCGGGCTCGATCTCGAGATCGGAGATGGGCGAGCGGCCGACCTTCTTGCCGTCGATGTACACGTCGGCAGCCGGCGTGCTCTCGAGGTGCAAGACCGCCTTGGCCGGCGCGGCGGGGCTCAGCCGGGCCACGATCGTCCGTCGCTCGCCGGGCCGCAGGCGCAGCCGCTCGCTCCACGGCTCGCAACCCTCCAGGCTGGCGGTCAGCTGAACCGTGCGGCCGGCCTGCAGGCGGAGCTTCGAGCCCTGCACCGGCTTGCCGTCCAGCTCGAAGCGCGCGCCCTGCGGCCTGGAGCGCAGCAGGAGCGTGGCCGGGCGGCTTGCAGGGCTCCGGTCCGGGGGAGCGGTGACGAGGATCTGCTCCCCGCCGTCCGGCCCGGACCGACCGGCATCTCGCTCACCCGCATCGGCCGGCGCGCCGGCGGGCCCGGGCTGCGGGGCGTGGCCGATGGCGCCCGCATCCGCGGCGGTCCCCGGATTGCCCCTTCCGTCGAGGCCGGCCCGGCCATACAGGAAGAAGGCCAGGCAGCCGCCGGCCAGGAGCAAGGCGGCCAGCATCCAGCCCCACGGGCGGGCGCGGCGGGATCGCGCAGACGGAACGGCGTCGTGGGGCTGGGTCTGAACCTGCTCGAGCGGTGAGACAGCCCGCTCCGATGTCCCGGGCGGGAGCTCGACCACCAGATCCTCGACCGGGGAGGTGCCGATCGAGCCCGTGGAGCTCTGGGTCAGATCGTCGAACAGGATGGACTCCAGGCTGTCGCCCGCGGCCTGGGCCGACTCGATCTTGCGCAGGCTCTCCAGCTTGGCCGCGAAGCGCGCCTTCATGAATGCGCCGAGGTGGACCGCGCTCGAGCTCAGGTCCGCTCGCTTCATGAAGGCTTCCAGGGCGAGATGCATCTGCAAGGCGTCGATGAAACGTTCCGCGGGCTCTCGCGCCAGGGCCTTGAGGATGATGGCCTCGAGCTCCTGGGGCAGCTCGGGCCGCAGCTCGCGGGGCGGGGTCACGCGATCCTCGGTCACCGCCTTGAGCGTGAGCAGCTCCGAGGCGCGCTTGAAAAGCCGCTTGCCGCAGACCATCTCCCAGAGCACGACCCCCAGGGAGAAGATGTCGGAGCGGGCGTCGACCGGCTCGGACAGGACCTGCTCGGGCGACATGTAGGCGTACTTGCCCTTCAGCACCCCGGCGCGGGTCTCGGTGAACTGGGTGGCCGCCTTGGCGATGCCGAAGTCGACGATCTTGACCACGCCCTCGAACGACAGAAGGATGTTCTGGGGGCTGATGTCCCGGTGCACGATCCGGAGCGGCGCGCCGCTGGGATCGGTGCGGGTGTGCGCGTAGTGCAGCCCCTCGCAGGCCTGGCTGATGATCTTGACCGCGTGCGCCAGCGGGATCGCCCAGGCCTGCTTGCGGCTCTCCCGGATGATGGTCCGCAGGTTCTCGCCCCGGATGTACTCCATGGCGATGAAGTAGGAGCCCTCGGCGTGACCCAGATCGTAGATCTGGACCACGTGGGGATGATTGAGCTGGGCGGCCAGACGGGCCTCGTCCAGGAACATCTGCACGAAGCTCTTGTGGGCGGCCAGGGTCGGCAGGATCATCTTGATGACCACCAGCTTCTCGAAGCCCTGCAGGCCGCGCTGCTTGGCGAGGTGGATCTCGGCCATGCCTCCCGCAGCGATCCGTTTGAGGAGCTGGTATTTGCCGAAACGCCTCGACATGCACGCCCATGCTATCCCAGCACCTGCGGGGAGTCAATTATAAGGCCGGGAATTTCTTTGACTTTCGACCACGATTGGCGCCATCATGATCGGGAGCCGCGCCGATGGCGACGAGGGACTCGAATCGCATGCTCCGCTTCGTATCCGTGATGAGCGCGCTGGGCGCCCTGATGTGCAGCGCGGGAATCGCCCGGGCCGAGGACCCGCAGCTGCAGCGCGCCGTGCGCCACTACGAGGAGCAGGACTACAAGAAGGCGCTCGGCATGCTCGATCGAGCCCTGGGCAAGGCGGGCCTGGGCAAGGCGGATCGGCTCGAGGCGCTCCGCTACCGCGGCTTCGTGCACGTCGCGCTCGGACACGACGACAAGGCGGCCGATGACTTCCGCGAGCTGCTGAAGCTGGACCCGGGCCTCGAGCTCAACCCCCTGCTGACCTCGCCCAAGATCCTCGAGGCCTTCAACAAGGTCAGAGACGAGATGCGCCGCCGCTCGCGGGTCCTGCTGCAGCACACGCCGCCAGGAGACCTGCAGGCTTCCGAGCGGGTCGAGCTCAAGGCCTACGCGGTGGATCTGGAGAGCCGGGTGGACCGGCTCCAGCTCTTCTACCGCCGCCGGGGCGAGCCGAACTACTCCTCGACAAGCATGCAGGCCGAGGCCTCGACCGGCAGCCGGGGGGCCCGGACCTACACCGGCTTCATCCCCTTGCTCTGGGAGACCCACGGCGAGGTGGAGCTGGAGATCGAGTACTACCTGGCCGCCCTGGATCGCCACAAGGCCACCCTGGCCCACGCGGGCGAGCCCAAGACGCCGCTCGTGATCCGGGTCGGGCTCGCCGTGGCCGAGCCGTCGAAGGCCAGGACCGATGACGGCGAGCAGCCCGTCTGGAAGGCCTGGTGGCTGTGGACGGCGGTGGCCGTGGGGGTGGCCGGCCTGGCCGTGGGCGGCTACTTCCTGGCCGATCACCTGGCGGACAACGGGCAGGTGGCGCCGATGGGCGGCGCCATCCTGGTGATCCACTAGCCCTAAAACAAGCGCGGTTTCCAAACCGCGTTTGTTTTCAGGGCTGGCCGCCCGAAGGGCGGTCGTTTTGGGGTGAAGCTG
>JAFGRB010000297.1 GCA_016935365.1 Deltaproteobacteria bacterium | reverse complement strand
CAGCTTCACCCCAAAACGACCGCCCTTCGGGCGGCCAGCCCTGAAAACAAACGCGGTTTGGAAACCGCGCTTGTTTTAGGTCTAGTCGGTACCATGCAGCAGAGTGTGGGCGACCTGACCGACCATGCCCGCCAATGCCACGCTGGCGTAGACAGCCGCCGCCCAGGCGATCACGAGCCCCGATACCCAGGCACAGCGCAGCCACGCCCGCGGACGCCAGGAGCGAAGCAGCCAGCCGTTCGGCAGGATCAGGACCGCCGAGAGGCCGGTCAGCCACAGCAGGGCGTTGCGGGCCTGGAGAGCCCGGCCCCAGGTGATGACGACCAGTGCCAGCATGATCACTGAGAAGACGATCAGCTCGGCGGGCGGCTTGAAGGTCTGCCAGCGCAAGGGCTTGACGGAAAGCAGCAGCCACGCGAGCCACAGGCCCACCGCGGCCAGCGCCCAGACCAGCAAGGCTGCGATCTTCCACCGGTCCTGGGAGCGGTGCCGCTGCAGGCGGAGCAAGCCCTCCTGCCCAGCCGCCTGCCATATCTCCCCCGGCATGCGCTCGAGCCACTGGTAGGCCCGCTCGGCGGCATCGACATTCCCCTGGCTCAGCTCGAGCTGCGCCCGCGCCTGCAAGGCCAGGCCGGCTGCCTCGTGCTCGGGATGCTCGGCCAGCACGCGCTCCCAGATCGCCCTGGCCCGATCGAGCTCGCCGGCATCGGCCAATCGAGAGGCCATCCAGCAGAGGCCATCCGGCTTCAGCGAGAAGTCGGGATGGGCTTGAAGCAGATCCCGCATTCGATCCACCGCGTCGCGCGAGCTGGACCTTCGAATGGACTCGAAACGGCTCAGCACGCCGTCGCCTTGATCCAGGTGCCCGCCGAGATACGAGATCCGGGCCCGCGCCCGGCGGACCAGCCTCGAGTGGGGGAAGCGATCGACGAGCTGCCGGTACAGGTCCACCGCCCGCGACGGCTCGCCGAGCGCCTCCTCGTGCAGGCGCGCCATCTCCAGCAAGGCGTCGTCCGCAAACGGATCGTCGGGCTGCCGCTCGACCAGGTCGGACAGAATGCCGATCGCTTTGGCGGTCTGGCCGGCTCGCACGCGTTCCAGTGCACGGTAGTACAGTTCGCGCCCGGCCTGCGCACCCTGCTGCGGCGCAGCCAGCCACAGCGCACAGATCGCCGTGATGGTCGGGTTCATCCTCAGCCCATCATCTTCCACGCATGCCATGACTGTCAACCGCGTGCCGAAAAGCTTGCCGGTGGGGGACGCGGAGTGTTAGACCTTGATTGATGGCCAAGCCGCAGCAGCAGCCGGAAACACCACCCGCCGAGATCGAGGCCGAGCTGGAGGATCTCGATCAGAAGATCGACAAGCTGCGCTCCGTCTACGAGCTGTACTTCCAGGGGATCGAGAAGCGCGAGCCCAACCTCGAGCGGGAGGCTTTCAAGCGGAGGCTGCGAGCGCTGCGACGCCTGCACATCCGCAACACAGCGCTCAAGTTCCGGCTCAACCAGCTGGTGGCCAAGTCGACCATATACGAGAACTACTGGAACCGGATCGCCCGCCAGATCGAGGAGGGCACCTATCACCGAGACGTCTACAAGGCCAAGTACAGAGCCCAGCTCAAGGAGGAAATGCTCGCCGAACGAGGAGGGACCCCGGAGCCGGACAGGCCGGACAGACAGGAGCAGCCCGCCGCTGCCGAGCCCGGCAGGCAGGAGCGGCCCGCCGCTGCCGCAGCCGCTACGCCGACCTCGACCGCTGCCCGGCCGCGTTCGAGACGTCCATCCGCGGAACAGGGCGGGCTGAGCGACGACAAGCTCGATGCCCTCTACAACGCCTACCGCACCGCCAAGCAACGCTGCCGGGAGAACGTCAAGGGCCTCTCGCGCGAATCGCTGGCCTCCACCCTCGACAAACAGGTGCCCGCCATCATGAAGCAGTACAAGTGCCGCAGCGTGGAGTTCAAGGTCGTCATCAAACAGGGCAAGGCCATCCTCAAGGCCGTCCCGAAGTTCTAGCAAGGGAGGCGAGGCCTTCCCTTGAAACCATCTATTCGCCAGGTGTACAAGACGCGAACACTTGCGCGGATGATCGGTTAGACCCTATTCTGCTGGAGGCGGATCGACACCGTGCTTTTCCCGACGGCCCAGTTTGCACTCTTCTTCCTCATCGTCCTGAGCATCAGCTGGCTTGTGCGGCGCAAGCGCGTCTACCAGAAACTTTTCCTGCTCGCCGTGTCGTACTTCTTCTACGGCTGGTGGGACTGGCGCTTTCCGATTCTGCTGCTCGTCTCTTCGCTGCTGGACTACATCTGCGGCGAGGGCATCGTCTGGTGCCGGCGTTCCGATCCCGAGCGAACCCAGCCCGTGCCCGAAGGCGCGATGGCCCGCTTCCTGTCCGCTTTCCCGGACGACAAGCGCTTCTGGTTGCTGGCGAGCATCTTCTTCAACGTGGCCCTGCTCGGCTTTTTCAAGTACTACAACTTCTTTCAGGAGAACCTGACCGCGCTGGCCGGCTTCTTCGGCCTTCAGGCCCACCTGGCCGTGCTCGAGGTCATCCTGCCGCTGGGCATCTCCTTCTATACCTTCCAGAGCCTGGCCTACACCTTCGACCTCTACTTCGGCCATGGAGACAAGGCAGCCAGCCTGCTCGACTTCCTTCTCTTCCTGGCCTTCTTTCCCCAACTCCTTCTCGGTCCCATCTGCCGCTCTCGCGACCTCTTGCCCCAGCTCATGCGCGAGCATCCCGAGAAGGTGCCGGATCTCACCCGGGCCATTTCGCTGATCGGCTCGGGTCTGTTCAAGAAGGTCTTCCTGGCCACCTTCCTGGGCACCCACCTGGTCAACGACGCCTTCGTGGCGCCCGAGAACTACTCCTCGCTCGAGCTGCTGGTGGCCATCTACGCCTACACGGCCATGATCTACTGCGACTTCTCTGGATACACCGATCTCGCCCGCGGGACGGGCCTGCTGCTCGGTTTCCACTTGCCCGAGAACTTCAACGCCCCCTTGGCCTCGACGAACATCGGCGAGTTCTGGCGCCGCTGGCACATGTCGTACTCGCGCTGGCTTCGTGACTACATCTACTTTCCACTCGGGGGCTCCAAGGGCAATCCGCTGCGGACATACTTCAACCTCTTCGTCACCTTCCTGGTGGGCGGTCTGTGGCACGGCGCGCACTGGAAGTTCGTCATCTGGGGCATCATCCACGCCTTTGCCCTGATCGGCTACAAGGCCTCGCTGGACCTGCGCCGATACCTGGGATGGGATCTCAAGAAAGTGCACCCGTGGTGGTATCTGCTGTGCAGCTGGTTCGTCACCTTCCACATCTGCGCGCTGGCGCGGGTCTTCTTTCGCTCCGTGGACATGGAGACCGCCGGGATGTTCTTCTCGCGCCTGGCCGAGCTCAGCGTGTACGGGCGCGGGATCGAGCTGATGCTTCTGCTGGCGACCGCCCTGGGTATCGGGCTGAACTTCTTCGGCCGCCACATCCGTGTTGCCTTCGAGTGGGCTCACGATCGCGTTCCGGCTTTCTTGCGGCCGGTCGCCTGGATCCTCGTCGCCTGGCTGCTCGTGACGGTCAAGCCGGCCGACGTGGCGCCGTACATCTACTTCGCCTTTTGATCGAAGGAGTCGTCTTGGGTAGATACGTGGACAAGTACAGGCCGATCGAGATCGAGCCCAAGACCGTCTCCAACCCACTCGCCTGCGTGCTCGGCTTGTGGATCGCCTTCGCCGTCATGTGCCTGTACGGCGCCGACAGCCTGTATGCGGACGTGGCGCTGGACGATCGCGTGCGCGGCCGCAGCATCCTGCTGCCGCTGGTAGAGGCCAACCGGCTCGCCGCTGACACCCTCGGCCTGACCGACCTGAACGCCCGGCTGGGCTGGGTGGCCCAGTCCATCGGCTCGACGCCGGTCTTCTTGGCCGAGGAGGACCTGCTGGCCTCGGCAACGGGCGATGCGGGCCCGGGCGACTCGAGTCCGAGCGACGCGGGGCCGAGCGATGCGGGCCCAGGCGACGCGGGTTCTGGCGATGCGGGGCCGGACGTGACCGCACCGGGCGATGGAGCTGCGCAGCCACCCGAGCCGCCCGAAAAGGCCGCCTCTGCTTCGGCCGGGGTCTGGCAGCCGGAGAACGGCTTGCCGGTGCCGAAGCGCGTGCTGCTCATCGGCGCCTCCTCCATCCAGTACTACCTGGGTGCCGATCTGGAGCGCAAGCTCGAAGGTTTCGAGGGGCTCCGGGTGCATCGCCTGGGCAAGCTGTCGACCGGCTTGACCCGGCCGGATGTCTTCGACTGGCCCGCCAAGCTCACCGAGCTCAAGAAGAAGCTCGAGCCCGATCTGGTCATCGCGCTCTTCGGGGGCAACGACTGCCAGCCGATCAAGGCGGGCGACAAGGTGCTCGACTTCGCCACGGCCGGCTGGAACGCGGTCTACCGGGAAAGGCTGGGCCGCTTCATCGAGCTCATGAAGGCGGGCGGCAGCTCGGCCGTGATCCTCGGTCTGCCGACCATGCGGTCGAAGCGTTTCTCCAGCCGGCTGAAGAAGCTCAATGCCCTGCTCTCCGAAGGGGCGAGGCAGCATGGCGCGATCTTCGTGTCGACCTGGGACCTGAGCTCGGACAGCCAGGGACGCTACTTGAAGACCCTGAACTACAAGGGCAAGACCGCCCTGATGCGCCTCAAAGACGGTATCCATTACTCCAGGCACGGCAGCCAGTACGTCTCCGAGAAGCTCGTGGCGCGTCTCCAGCGCCACTTCAATTTGGTCTCCAGACAGCGAGAGCTCGCCCTGGCAGCCCGCTTCGAGCTCGTGTCCAAGGCCCGGGGCGGTGAGCGCACCCCCTACCTGGCCTTCGTGCCCCAGGGAACCCGGGCCGAGCTGCCGGTCCTCTTCCTGCTGCACGGCCGGGACGGCAGCTACACCGACTGGTCCGAGCACGCGCACGAGAAGCTGCAGCGGCTGTCCAGCGAGCACCAGCTCGTCATCGTCGCCCCCGATGGCCGACCCCGGGGGTGGTACCTCGACAGCCCGGTCGAGCTCGACAGTATGATCGAGTCCTGGTTCTTCCAGGAGCTGCTGCCCCATACGATGAACAAGCTGCCCGTCGGTGCCCTGCGCGGGATCGCCGGCCTGTCCATGGGAGGCCACGGCGCGCTCGTGCTCGCCCTGCGGCACCGGGGCCAGATCCGATCGGCCTCGTCGATGAGCGGGGTGCTGGATCTGAGCGCCCTGCGGACCCGCAAGGATCTCGTGCGCCTTCTCGGTCCCTGGAAGAAGCACCGGTCGCGCTGGGAGAGTGTCTCGGCCCTCCAGATCGTGCGATCCGGGCCCGCGACGGCCCGCGGCCTGCCCATGCTCGTCACGGTGGGCCGCAAGGATCGCTTCCTCAAGGTCAACCGCACCTTTCATCGACTGCTCGCGGCCAGGGGCATCGCTCACGTCTACCGCGAATCGGCCGGCGGTCACAGCTGGAGCCACTGGACATCCGTGCTGGACGGGCACGTGGCCTTCCACGCGCAGAAGCTGGGCGCCGGAGACATCGCCCACGCGGCCCGCAGCCCGCTCCACCTGGCGGCCGAGCTCGGCCAGCTCGACAAGTTGGCGCATCTCGTCGCCAGGCCCGACATGGACCTCGACGCCCGCAATGCCGACAACGACACGCCCCTGCACCTGGCCGCGGGCCGAGGGCACACCAAGGTGGCCGCCTGGCTGATCGATCGCAAGGTGGACATCGCCGCCCGCAACGCCACCGGCGCCACCGCGCTGCACGAAGCCGCCCGCCAGGGCCAGGTGGCCACCCTGCGCCTGCTCATCCGCAAGAAAGCCCCCCTGGACGCCCGGGATGCCCGCGGGCGCACGGCGCTGCACTGGGCCGCGCGCTACGGATTCACCGAGGCGGCCGAGTGGCTGCTGATCGCCGGGGCCGACTACACGCTCAGGGACGCCGACGGGAAGCGGGCCGGCGAGCTGGGACCGATCTTCACCCGCGGGCGGATCGAGCAGCTCATCGAGCAGGCGAAGAAGCGCCAGGCTGCAAAGAAAAAAAGACGCAGGCCCAGAAAGAAGACGAGGCCGGGCTCCAGGCGCACGCCCGGAACCAAGCTCAAGCCCGGGCAAGGGCCCGGCAAGAGAACCAAGCCCAAGCCTGGCGAGCGTGCCGAGCTCGACGGGAAGTCGAAGACGGGCTCGGCGGATTGACATTCACGCGCGCTTGCAGCTATGGTGGCGCTGCGAGCTGCCCCGCATTCCGGGGCCCCGCAACAGGAGCGATGTCATGGAGCCGTCCCTGCTACCCCGCATCCTGGTCGCCGACGACGACCCCGAGATCGTCAAGATGATTCAGGCCGCGCTCGCGTCCGTGAGCGCCGAGATCGTCACCGCAGCCGATGGCGAGGAAGCCCTCGAGAAGTTCCTCACCGAGAAGCCCGACCTGGTCATCCTGGACGTGATGATGCCCGGCCTGAGCGGCTGGGAGGTGGCCAAGTACATCCGGAAGCGCGCCGAGTACAACGACATCCGCCTGCTGATGCTGACCGGCATCGGCGAGACGATCAATGCGGCCACCTCTCCGCTCATCGGCGCCGACGATTACCTCGACAAGCCCTTCAGCTTCGAGGTCCTGGCGGAGCGCGTTCGCAAGCTGCTGCCGCCCGCCTGAGCGGCTTTCATGAAGCTGACCGTCCTCGGCTCGGGTGGCATCCGACCGGATCTGCGCCGGGCAGGGCCCGCCCACCTGTTGAGCGAGGACGGCGCGCACCTGCTGCTCGACGCCGGGCCGGGAATGCTGCGAGCCTTGCTGCGAGAGGGGATCTCGGCTGCCGATCTCCGCGGGCTCGTCGTCACCCACCGGCACCCGGATCACGTGGCCGAGCTCGTGCTGCTGCTCGAAAACGAGTGTGTACGCAGACGGAGCGCACCGCTCGCGTTGGCCGCACCGGCCATCCTGGACGCGTACCTGGCCTTCCACGCGGCCTGGGGTCGGGCTGCGCCCAAGGCGCTTCCCTATCGCATCGAGCGCCACGTGCTGCCGGGTCCGGCCCGCATCGGCCCGTTCGAGATCGAGAGCCGCAGCGTACCCCACGTCGAGCACAGCGTGGGCGTGGCGGTTCGCGCCCGAGGACGATGCCTGGTCTATCCAGGCGACTGCGGCCCGGGTGCGGAGGTGATCGAGCTGGCCCGCGGCGCGGACCTGCTGCTGATCGAGTGCAGCCTGCCCGCCGGCGAGCGCTCGGCCGCCCACCTCGCACCCGCCGATGCCGCCGAGATCGCCCTGCGGGCGGGCGTGCGCAGGCTCGTGCTGACGCACTTTCCACCCGAGGCCGATGCCGAGACCGCGGTGGCCATCTGCCGCCAGCGCGGTCTCGACGTCCTGGCAGCCGAAGACGGGATGCAGCTCGAGGTCTGAGGCGAGCTCAGCGGGTGGTGAACCAGTGCAGGACGTGGCACTTCTCGCCGACCGCCCGGCCCCGTTCGTCGTCCAGGATCTCCTCGACGAGCGGATTGCCGACCAGGTCACAGACCGCCGCCGAGACCACCACGGCGTACAGCCTGTTCGGATCGAGGCTGAGCTCGGGCTGGAGCGCGATCTGGCTCCCGTCCAGATCGAAGCGCATCTCGCAGGCGACGATCTCACCCTGCCTGCGAGCCGAGAGCGGCGGTCTGTCGAAGTCGGCCAGGAACGCCTCGTCCACCGCCGCACCGGGCGCGAGAATGACGAGCTGTTGGGCCAGCACGTTGGGGTGAACCGGCTCGCTGAAGGTGACCCGGACGCAGCAGCCGGGGTCGACCCCGTCGCCGCTGGGGCTCACCTGCCAGACCGACGGCGGCACCACGTCGCCCGATGGCGGCTCCAGGCCGCAGGCCATGCTCAGACAGAGCCAGAGGGCCCAGAGGACCGGATGGCGTCTCATGGCTTCTCCCTCCCGCACCACTCGTGCGCGAATCGGTTGCAGGTCCAGGCGTCCAGCATGGCCGTCACCTCGGCCAGTTGCAGGTAGCCGGCCGAGCCGGCCCGCGGCAGACCGTGCAGGAGCAGTCGGCGCCGGGCGAAGAAGAGCCTGACGACCTCGGCGGCCAAGTCGCGTCGCTCCCGCGCCCGACGCACGGCCTCGCGGGCGACCTTGAGCTCGTCATCCCCATATGCCGCCCGCCCGAGGTCGAGCTGCAGATCCACTTCCCAGCTCCAGCCGTCGTCCTGCTTGAGCTCGTCGATGCGCGGCTCGCCCGGCTCGTAGCGGTACTCCCAGCGATCGCCGAGATCCATCGAGACCCCGCCCGAGATCTTCGGCAGCCAGCCCGCCGTCCTGACCCGCTCGGTGCGGGAGCGATCCTCTTCGGCCAGCAAACCCGCGCAGCGCCATGCCGCGGCAACCAGGATCCGCACCTCGGGCTCGCGCTTCAAGCAGGCTGGCGGAGCTCCGTTCGTTCTTGCGGACGCCTGGCTCGGCTCCTCGTCCCCGCCGAGATCCAGGGCCACGAAATCGGTCTGGCCCTCTCGAGCGGGCCTCTCCTGAGCCCAGGTCGGGCAGACAGCCAGTCCGAAGACGATGAGCGCAAAGAATCCGATCCGCATCCGCGCCCTCCTCTTGCCGTGCCGTTCGACAGCCAAGCGGCAAAGCCCATGCCATCGGTCAGCAAGGCCCATGCCATCGACCGGATAGCAGGCCAAGGGCACGGAAAGCATCAGTGGGCATCCTGTGGCTCTCGAGCGCCCGGGTCGGGCGTGTCCGGAATACGGACGTCGGACGCCCGCCAGGCGTCCAGCAGCGCTTCGATCGCATCCCGCTCCAGCCGCGACTCCGGCCCTCGCGGCAGCGCGCAGATCCGCTGCCGGGCGGCGAGCAGGGCGCGGTGCTCCTCGATCCGGCTCGCGCGCTCGGAGCGCAGATCGGCTTGCAGGTCGAGCTCGGCCGCGCTCGCCTCGCCTGGTCTGCCGAGCGGCCAGACCAAGAACACCCCGGCCTGGAGTGCCCGGCCCGCAGAGAAGCGCCAGCCCTCCTCGGACCAGGTCCCGAACGATGCGCCCTGTGTACCCCGCAGGCCCACGCGCAGGCGCGGAAGCAGCGCACGCCATGCGCGGGTCTGCCGGGCGGCCGGCAAGTCCGGCAGGCGGGCATCGATCCGCTTGCAGCGGAGCCGCCCGGCAGCCGCTTCGCGCGCGGGCTCGTAGATCCGCCCGGCGCCCGCGAGCAGCGGAGGCCCGGCGTGCCCGCAGCCGTCCCGGATCGGCGCGCAGCGCGGCTCCAGCACGGGCAACCAGCCCTCGATCCGCTCACCGTCCGCACACAGGATCCACCAGCGCCTGGAGCTGGCCAGCCAGGCGCAGCGCCCGAGACCGATCGCGCTCTGCAGGCGCTCCGCGCCCAGCAAGTCGAGAACCGCATGCGCGCATGGAAGCTCGCCCGGTGACTGGATCCAGATGCGGCCTCGCCGCTCCGCCCACAGCAGCTGCGCGCCGAGCGCCGCCACGAGCGCACCGTGCCGATCGCCCAGACGGGTC
The DNA here is from genome assembly GCA_016935365.1 of Deltaproteobacteria bacterium. Lineage (GTDB taxonomy): Bacteria > Myxococcota > B64-G9 > B64-G9 > B64-G9 > JAFGRB01. The sequence goes on along the minus strand of JAFGRB010000297.1, from coordinate 5,041 downwards.
ACCCGCGCACCCTCGACCGTGTAGCTGCCTTCCCAGCGCTTGACCAGCAGCCCGCGCGAGAGCCACTCCAGATCCCAGGCTCCCCCCTCGGGTAGATCGACCGCCCGCTCCCAGCCCGTCTGCAGGTCGCCTGCGATCCACAGCGCCCCGCCGGTCACCAGGGCCACGCGCCCGTCGCCATCGCTGCCCAGGGCCTCGATCTCGCCCTCGCCTGGAACGCACAGGCGCCGGATCGCCAGGCCACCGGACGCGATCCGCATCGAGTACAGGCCGCAGGGCGTGGACGCCACGAAGCGCCCGCCGCAGCCCAGAGGCCGGATCCGCACCCGGCCCTCTCCTGCCGCGCAGGGCAGCGCGAGCTGCATGCGCGCAGGCGTGCCAGCCCATACGCCGCTGCGGCAGCCGACCACCGCGATACCACGCCAGATCGCGCCCGAGAAGCACCTGCCGATCTCTGCAAACTGGCCTGCCGGTCTGTAGCTGTACGGAGCCTGGCCTGCGCCCGCATGACCGGCCGCCAGCATACACACGAGCAACGCGCCTCGCACCGCCCACCTCCCGCCCGAACGCGAAGCAGATCGCATGCCAGCGCAGACCTGACAGGCCAAGCGCCCGGATGAACGGCCGGCAGCCCGGCGAGGCGGGAAGCCCCCGGGCCCAGGGCGGTCCGGATTCCGGACTCGGCCGCGATGCGGCCCCGTCTACTTGGACTTGGGAACGGCCGGTCCGCTGCGCTTCGGCTCGGCGGGCTCGGCCGGAGCGGCGGGCGGGGGTGCCGCAGCGGGCTGGGCGGGCTGGACCGTCCAGATCTGCTCGAACGGGATCACGCCCACGCCTTCCTTTTCCTTCTTGATCCGCACGCCGAAGTGGACGCACTTGACGAACTCGGCCTCGACTTTCTCCGACTTGGTCTCGACGATCACCTTCTCGCCGGCCTTGTACTTGCAGAAGATCTGGTAGGCGGCCGGCACGGGCTTGGCCTCCTCGGCCTCGCGGCGCTTGCGCTCGGCCTCGAGCCTGGCTTGCTCTTCGGCCTTGCGCTTGGCCTCCTCGGCCTTGCGCTTGGTCTCTTCTTCCTGGCGCTTGCCCTCCTCGGCCTTGCGCTTGGCCTCTTCCTCCTGGCGCTTGGCCTCCTCGGCCTTGCGCTTGGCCTCCTCCTTGGCGAGCCGGGCTTCCTCTCTCTTTCGCTTGCGCTCCTCGGCCCTGCGCCGGGCCTCCTCGGCCTTGCGCGCGCGCGTCTCGGCGGACTTCTGCTTTCGCTCGGCCGCCAGGCGGCGCCGGCGCTCGGCCCGGGTCTCCGGCTTTGCAGGCTCGGCCGGTGCAGCCGGCTCCGCGGCTCCGGCCGGCGCTACGGGCTCGGCCGGCTCAGCGCCCCCGGCCGGCGCAGGCTCGGGCGCGGGCGGGGCGGCCAGCTCGGCGCCCGGCAGTGCGGGCAGCGCGGGCAGCGCGGGGAGCGCGGTGGCGGCCGGCGCTGCCTCGGCCGGCGCCTCACCCGAGAATCGGATGCCCACCGCGTGCACCACGGTGCACTGCTTGTCGTAGAAGAAAGTCGTCAGGCTCCACTGGTCGACCACCACCTCCACCAGCGCCTCGGCGCCCACCCTCGCCTTGGCCTGATCCAGGGCCGTCTGCAGCGATGCATCGGTGGCGATCGGAATGCCGAGCACGCGCGCGATGCAGCTCTCCCCCTGGGTCGGCCCGAGCACCTGGTAGCTGCGCCCGACGAGCGGGGCCGAGCTGTCGGTCATCAGTAGCGGTGTGACGCAGGCGCTGCAGGCCAGCAGGCCCGAAGCGATGAGCAGTCGGATTCGGCGAGCGGCTGACATGTCGACCTCCCGAATCATGCATAGCGGAAGGCAGCGCGCTTTTCAAGCCCTGGCCGGCCGGGACTGGATGCCGGTGATCCGTCCGCTCATGCCGCTCGAGATCTCGCCGGCGTTGGCCTCGTCGGTATCCAGGTGCATCTCGAGCGTGAAGGTCGGCTTGGCCCGCACGAGCACGTCGCCGAAGATGAGCGGCCGCTCGCCACCGACCTCCACCATGACCACGTCCCGATCCCGCACCCCGAGCGCCTCGGCCTCGGCCGGGCTCATGTGGATGTGGCGGCGGGCGCAGATCACGCCCTGCTCGAGCGTCACGCTGCCGGCCGGTCCCTTCAGCACCAGGCCCGGCGTGCCGTCGAGATCGCCCGAGTCGCGGATGGGCGCGTCGATGCCGAGCTGGAACTCCTCGGTGCGGGAGATCTCGACCTGGGTCGCAGCCCGCACCGGGCCCAGCACCCGCACCCGCGGCACCTCGCCCTTCGGGCCCACCAGGGTCACCCGCTCCTCGGCCGCGAACTGCCCGGGCTGCTTGAGCGGCGAGTGGGGGGTGAGCTCGCGGCCCGGGCCGAACAAGGCCTCGACGTGCGCCTGGCTCAAGTGCACGTGGTGGGCCGAGACCCCGATCGGGATGGGCGTCTGCTGGCGGCGCTGCTCGGGATCGAGGTTCAGATCCGCCCGGCCGAGGGCACGGGCCGTCTCGCGGGCGATCATCCGCGCCTCGTCGGATCGCACGCACAGGACGGCGATGCGCGAGGCGCTGTGCCCGACGGCGCAGGCGGTCTCGCGCTCGGCCAGGCCGCGCCGGTTTCGCGACTCGTCCAGAACCAGGCCCAGGTGTCCCAGACCCTGGCAGATCCTGGCCCGGATCCCGGCCGCGTTCTCGCCGACGCCGCCGGTGAAGACCAGGGCATCGAAGCCGTCCAGCACCGCGCCCATGGCCGCGATCTGCTTGGCGACCTGGCGGCAGAAGACCTGGATGGCGGCCAGCGCCCGCCCGTCGCCGTCGTCGGCCGCCCGCTCGAGCTCGCGCACGTCGCCGCTTCGACCGCTCAGGCCCGCGAGCCCGCTCTCCCTGTCCAGCAGGCGGAGCAGCTCGGCCGGCTTCAGGCCCTCGCGCGCCATCAGGTGGCACAGCAGCCCCGGGTCCATGTCGCCGCAGCGCTGGCCAGAGACCAGCCCGGCCAGCGGGGTCAGGCCCATGGTCGTGTCGACCGCCCGGGCATGATCGACCGCCGCCAGCGAGGCCCCGGAGCCCAGGTGCGCGGTCACCAGCTTGAGCTGGGCCAGCGGCCGGCCGAGCTCGTCGGCCGCCCTGAAGGCGGCGTGCTTGTGCGACAGGCCCTGGAAGCCGATCCGCATCAGGGATGGATCGCGGGCGAAGCGCGCCGGCAGGGCATACAGCCTGGCCAGCTCGGGCAGGGTCCGGAAGAAGGCGCTGTCGAAGACCGCCACCTGGGGCACGCCCGCCAGCCGCTGCCGGCAGCGCGCCAGGGCCGCGATCCGCCCGCTCTCGTCCCAGGGGCGGATCACGCCGCCCCGCAGACGCTCGAGCAGGGCGTCGTCGACCAGGGCGGCGCTGGCCTCGACATCGTCTGGCTGGACGAGCACCCGATGGCCGACAGCCGAAAGCGAGCCCAGATCGAGCTCGCGAGCCAGCGCATCCAGGGCCCGGTCCATGGCCCCGGCGTGGTCCAGGCTGCCGAGCTGCTCGGTCTCTTCGCGGTGGCGGTGCTTCGCCGGGCCAGGACCGCCAAGGCCTTCGATCTCGCCACCCGTGCCGTCCGTATCGCCGTCGAAGACCCGATAGCGCAGCGAGAGGCTGCCGCAGTTGAAGACCAGCAGCTTCAAGCCAGAGAAATCGGTGAGCTGGTAAGGATCGCCTGTCATCGCGCGTGGACCTCCGGACCAGCTTCATGACTAGCACGGATCCTCGCCCTTCGCCAAGCCCAGATAATGGTAAGTGAGCTTACCAGACAGTATGGCGCGTAACTACCTGGAAATCATGACTACCACTGGATTGCGCGTAAGGGCATGCGGGCTCCCCTGCGCCAATTCGTCACGATCAGCTCGGACGAACCGGGCAGTGTCAAGTGGAAAGTACAGCATGCTCATTGACTTACAACCAGAGACAGGACTGCACGCCCGGCTGGTACGCCGCTTGCTCTCTCGACTGGCATGGAGAACGCCATGCGAAGATACGCCATGCTGAGCGGGATTGTCGCGCTGCTGATCGCGGTCGTCGCACAGGCCGCCCCCGAAACCATGAGCCGGGACGAGATCATCGATCTGGCCCGCAGCGGCGTGGGATACTCCTACTGGTGGGGCCATGGGTGCTGGAGGACAGATGGCACCCAGATAGGCTCTTGCTCGGGCTCCTGCCCCAACTGCGTCCACACCGGCTCCTACGGGGCCGACTGCTCGGGCTTCGCCGCCAAGGCCTGGCAGGTGCCCGGACCCTCCCCCGTGGCCACCGACAACCACCCCTACTCGACCTACCACTTCCGCTACGAGTCGTATCACTGGTCGCAGATCGGTCGCGACCAGGCCGAGCGCGGGGACGCCATGGTCTACCACAGCTCCGGCGCCGGACACATCTTCATCTTCGAGAGCGGGGATCCGTGGGGCAGCGCGTGGACCTACGAGGCCAGGGGCTGCGCTGCCGGCATCGTGCACAACCTGCGCTCGATCGGCACCAGCTACGCAGCCATTCGCCGCGATGCGCTCAGCGACGGCTCGGGCAGCAGCAGCACCCAGGCGGGTCAGGGCCTTCTCCAAGGCGTGGTCTTCGTCGACCAGGGCGTGGGGACCTCGGACACGAGCTGGCGCCTGCCCGGAGCCAGCCTGACGGTCGATGGAAGCCCGGTTCCGGTCCACGCCGGGGACGCCTTCTGGGAGGCGAGCCTGGCCGCGGGCAGCCACACCGTGAGCGCATCGGCCGCGGGTTACCGCAGCGCCTCGCGCAGCTGCAGCGTCCAGGCCGGCGGCGAGACCTGGTGCTCGGTCGGCCTGGTGCCGGATGACGGCACGGGCGGCAGCTCCGGCAGCTCCGGCAGCTCGGGCAGCTCGGGCAGCTCCGGCAGCTCGGGCAGCTCGGGCAGCTCGGGCAGCTCGGACAGCGGCAGTTCGGGCAGCAGCTCGGGTGGCAGTCAGCCCGGCCAGGGCAACGACCCGGACGGCGAGCACGGCGGCTTCGACTTCAGCGCGCCCCCCGGGCTGGT
>JAFGRB010000296.1 GCA_016935365.1 Deltaproteobacteria bacterium | reverse complement strand
CGCCGCCGCTGTCGCCGCCGCCCGCGTCCTGGCCGCCGTCTGTACCGCCGTCCTCGCCCCCGCCCTCGCACTCGTGGGTCGCCTGGTTGCAGTGGCCGGACGGGCAGTCGTCGTCGTAGGCGCAGCCATCCCGGCAGCAGCCCTCGTCGTCGCAGTACTGTCCGCGGTTGCACTCATCGTGGCTGCTGCAGGTCTTCGTACACGCGCCAGCGTCGTTTCCCGAGCTGCTGGAGGAGCTGCAGGCCCAGGATGCCAGACAGAGCGCAGCCAGGAAGAAGACCGAAATCACGCGCCGCATGGAAGCACCTCCCGAGGTTTTTCGTAGTCTAGCGCCTCCGCACCCAAATGGCCAGAGTCGCGGTGTCGGAATGCTTCGACTTCGCGCCCAGCCCTGCTATGCTAGAAGGATCTGGCTCCACGGGAGGCACGATGAGCGGACTGAGAATGGCGACCCTGGCCCTGCTCGCAGCGGCCGGCTGCTCGACGAGCTCGGGCACACCGGTCGATCCGACCCAGCTCGGCTACCAGCCCTGCGATCATTACTTCGACTGCGGCCCGGGCCGCTACTGCACGGCCGAAGGGCTCTGCTGGGCCGACTGCCGCACGACCGCCGACTGCGCCCTGGTCGCGTCCGGCGGGCTTTGCAATCCCTTCGGCCAGTGCGTCGAGCAGGGCGGCGGCGAGCCGTGCACCAGCCACGCCGACTGTGGCGATGACAACTACTGCAACGGCACCTGCTCGATCGGCGGGGCGGTCTGCGGCGACTCGTCGGAGTGCAGCTACGAAGGGACGTGCTCCGGCACCTGCGCGCCCAACTGCGGCAAGGACGACGACTGCCTGGCCTTCGACCCGGGCGTGCCCGACACCGAGTTCCTCTGCACCCCGGTCGGCAAGTGCCTGCTGACCGGCTGGGAGCGCTGGATCCCGCCGGGCGAGCTGCCGCCCACCTCCTGCACCCGGGACGCCGAGTGCAAGGCGCTGGGCTGGGCCTGGGTCTGCGATTGCGTCAAGGAGCTCGACGCCTGGACCGGCCGCCGGGAGTGCATCGGCGGGGCCGAGTCGGTCTGCGTGCAGAGCGAGGAGCCGCTGGACTTCGGCTCGGGCCCGGCCTCGAGCCCGGCCCACGAATACGCCGGCGTGTGGGGCATGCGCATGGAGATCGGCGTCGTCACCGAGGTGCCCATCATCGGCTACCAGAACACGTACTCGTCCAACCTCTTCCTCGTCATCGCCCGCCACACAGCCGGCGACACCCTGGAGATGGAGGAGAAGCTCTGCGATCTGAAGCTGATCAACTTCATCGACAGCGACGAGCCCTTCGACGACCTGGGCTGGATGATCATCCCGGCGCGCTACATCCGCTCGGTGGCCATGCTGGATCGCAGCGTGGAGCTGCCCCTGGGCGGGCCGGGCGCGGACTGGCGCACGAGCCGCACCACGGAGGTGCGCGGCTGCGTGATCGACGACGATGAGAACGACCCGCTGCCCGATCGGGCCGACTTCCTGGCCGACCCCGACGACCCTCGCTTCTGGGACGAGGACCGCGACGGCAACGTGGGCATGACCACGCTGATGGACGGGATCCTGCGCGGCAAGGTCTACAACGTCCAGCGCTGGAGCGCGACCTACGATGGCCAGATCGTCGACTCCGATCACATCAAGGGCCTGGCCAGCATCCAGAACGAGCAGCTCGTCATCTCGGCTTCCAAGCCGAGCCTGGTCCCGCCCAACAGCCAGTCGGCCATCCACGATCAGGCCGATCGGACGTACTTCCGCATGCTGCGCCTGCCGGACGACGCGTCCTGCGCGGACTTGATCCGCGAGGCCGAGCACGCGGGCTCGTACCTGATGCACAGCCCGCACCTGGACGACGTGTCGCCATGAGGACGCTTCTGCGTACCGGGCTGCTCGCCCTGGCGGCCGCCTCCTGGCTGGCAGCCGGCTGCGGCGGAGACGAGCGCGGCTGCGCCCCGGGCTTCGTCGACGTCGACGGGATCTGCGAGCCGGACGGGGACGGAGACGGCGTGGCCGACTCGCAAGACAACTGCCCGGCGATGCCCAATGCCGACCAGGCCGACGGCGACGGCGACGGGACCGGCGACGCCTGCGAGGTCACGGACGACGCGGACGCGGACGGGGTGCCGGACGGCGAGGACAACTGCCCGCAGACACCCAACGCCGACCAGGCCGACATCGACGCGGACGGCGAGGGCGACGCCTGCGAGCCGCAGGACGGCACGATCGCCCACCCCTTCATCATCCCGGTCACGGGCGAGCGCTACACGTACACCGACGCGCGCGACACCCGCGACTCGCCCTCGGACGCGATCGACGCCTACCCGCCGAACGAGCTGGACGAGTCGGGCCCCGAGTACGTCTACGTCTTCCGGCTCGAGCGGGCCATGTCCTTCCACGCCCGCATCCCCTTCCCCGAGCCCGAGGGCGTGGACATCGACCTGCACCTGCTCGGCTCCATCGAGCCGCTCGAGCTCCTGCAGCGGGCTCACTACGAGATCGTGGACCAACTCCAGCCCGGCCTCTACTACCTGGTGCTGGACAGCTACGCGGAAGACGGCCTGGCCATGCCCGGGCCTTACGAGCTCCGGGCCGACTACGAGGTCCCGCACGCGGGCGACCTCGGCGATCCCATCCCGCTCGGCTACGGCGACAGCCCGCTGCCGGTGCCCTTCGCCTTCGTCGACACCCGCGACACCGCGGAGGCGGTCTCGGACGCGATCGACGCCTACCCGCCGAACGAGCTCGACGAGTCGGGGCCGGAGTATATCTACTCCTTCCGGCTGGACCGGCGAGTGCGCCTGAGCGCCGAGATCGTCTGCCCCGAGCCCGAGGGCGTGGACATCGACGTCCACTTGCTGTCGAGCCTGGAGCCGCTGGTGCTGGTCGATCGCAGCGACAGGGGGATCTACGCCGAGCTCGAGCCGGGCAGCTACTTCCTGGTGCTCGACACCTACGCCGGCGGCGGCGCGCCCCAGGTCGGCGCCTACACGCTGGACGTGAGCGTGCGGGCCTTCGAGCTGGATCCGGCGGAGACCTTCAACGAGTACGTGCTGGCGGCGGTCGAGTACCTCTACGAGAACTACGGCCTGCTGGGCTACGACAGCGCGGTGCTGACCCACGACATCGAGTACGGTCCCTGGGGCTGGATCCTGGCCACCGGCGGCGCCAAGACCATGTGCGTGGCCGCCTGCATGGAGGTCATCCTGACCGCCATCGAGCTGTATGCCGCCGACACGGGCGACGCGCAGGTCTGGGACTACCTGCCGAAGCGCTCCTACGAGTATCTCGGCGCCGGCGATCTCAAGGCCCACATCTGGGTCAACCACAACCTGAACGCCGGCGGCACGGCCGACGCGCTGCGCCACTTCGGCATGGGCATGACGGTGCCCTTCGAGCAGCTCGAGCCCGGCTCCTTCATCAACCTCAACCGCACGACCGGCACGGGCCACGCGGTCGTCTTCCTGGCCTTCATCGACATCCAGGGCGACGAGTCGCCCGTCTGGCACGAGGACGTGGTCGGCTTCAAGTACTTCTCCTCCCAGGGCGGCTACGACGAAGGCAGCGGCGGGCTGGACTTTCGCTACGCGGTCTTTTCGGACTTCGGCTCGCCCGAGATGCCCTACCGCCGGGACCTGAACGTCATCTACAGCCAGGACCAGGTCTACTTGAACACCGGCGTGCTGTACCGCCCGGCGTACTGGCTGCCCTCCTCCCGGGTGCCCTGGCATGGCACGCTGTCGCTCGCCGGCCTGGACGAGGACGTGTCCGCGTTCGACGCCGTGTACTTCGACGGCCGGACCGCGGACGACCCCTGAGCGGGTGCGAAACACAGCAGGCACGGTTTGCGATTTTGTAGAGGAGGGCCTGGAGTCCTCCCGCGTACGCGAAATGGCCTGATCGACGCGACGATCGCAAAGAACGGGTGGGCATGAAGCCCACCCCTACAACGAACGCGGGGATGCCTTGGTGAAATATGGTGAAGATCCGACTACGGTGAAGGGATCCATGAGATCGTTGCGCATGCCTGTTGTCAGTACGGCGCATTTGGAGTAAACAAGAGGCCAGGTGACTGGAACCGATCCCATCAAGGAGCGTGAGATGCCCAAGAGCAAAGGCGGCAAGCGCGGCAAGCGCTACTCAGCAGACGAGAAGGCGAGCCTGCTCGCCAGGTACGGCGAGCTTCGCCAATCCGGCAAGAAAATCCAGGAGGCGGCCAAGGCGGTCGGCGTCTCCTACATCACGCTGCACAACTGGGAGAAGAAAAAGAGCAAGCCGGGACGCAAGCCCGGGCCGAGCGCACGCGTGCAGACCACCGCCACGAGACGACCTCGCGGCCAGATCCTTCGCGACCAGCCCCTGACGCTGGTCACCCCCTCGGGCTACCGCATCGAGGGCATCACGCCGCGGGACCTCATCCAGGTGCTCAAGGCGATCGGCTAGCACCGCCCGCGGTGGCCGATGACCTGGCTCCGCTACCTCGAGCTGCCCGGACCCGATCTCCTCGCCGGGCTGGACGACGACACCCGCCGCACGGTCGAGCACATCAACCAGAAAGTGGCCGCCCTGGGCTCGCTCGACGACGTGATGCACTTCCTCTACGACGCCGGCCGCAAGCTCATCCCGGCGGATCGGATGAGCCTGGCCTTCGTCGAGGAAGGCGGCCGGCGCGCGGTGGCCCGCTGGACGCGGGCCGAGTACGAGCCGCTGCGGCTCGACACCGGCTGGAGCGCCGATCTGGGCTCGGGCTCTCTGGCGGACGTGCTGCGCCTCGACCGGCCCCGGATCCTGTCCGATCTCGAGGCCTACGCGTCCGGCAGGCCCGAGAGCGAGTCCTCGCGCCTGCTGCGCGCCGAGGGCATCCGCTCGTCGATGGCCTGTCCGGTCTCGGTCGACGGCCGGGTCATCGGCCTGCTGTTCCGCTCCAGCCGGCGACCGGACGCCTTCGACGAGCGCCACGTCCGGATCCACCAGGCCCTCGCCGAGCGCCTGGGCCAGGCGGTGGAGAAGGCCTGGCGCATCGAGCAGCTCGAGTCCGCCATGCGGGCGTATACCGAGATGCTCGGATTCGTCAGCCACGAGCTCAAGTCGCCCCTGGCCGCGATCATCAGCCTGGGCCGCACGCTGACCGGCGGCTTGTTGGGCCCCCTGCAGCCGGAGCACGCGGAGAAGGTCGATCGGATGGTACTCAGGGCCGAGTCGCTCGTGGCCCTGGTGCGCGAGTTCCTCGACCTGGCCCGGATCGAGAGCGGCGAGCTGCGCCTGAAGATCGAGCCAGATGTACGGATCCAGCAAGCCGTGATCGAGCCCGCGGTCGAGGAGCTGCAGCCGCAGATGGAGCAGCAGCGGGTGGCGTTCTCGCTGCGGGCGGAATCCGGCGCCAGCTGCGCGTGCGATCCGGGGCTCATCCGGATCGTCGTGCTCAACCTGCTCGGCAACGCGGTCAAGTACAGCCCCCAGGGCGCCCGGGTGGAGATCGAGCTGGCCACCGAGCCCGACGCGGTCCGCGTGTCGGTCGAAAACGAGGGGCCGGGCTTCGCGCCCGGCGACGAGCGGCGCCTGTTCCGGCGCTTCTCGCGCCTGAGCCACCCGGAGCTCTCCGGGCGCCGCGGCACCGGCGTCGGCCTGTACATCTGCTGGCGCATCATCCAGGCGCACGGCGGGCGGATCTGGGCCGAGAGCGAGCAGGGGCGCTGGGCCCGCTTCTCCTTCCGCCTGCCGCGCGAGCAGCGCGCTTGACACGTCTTGACGTGCTACCGTAGCTCCCATACCATCCGCCCTACCGGAGGAGCCCCATGAACATCGTGGTCATCGGCGCAGGTGTCGTGGGCACGGATCTGGCCGAGCAGCTCTCCACGGAGGGCCACCGGGTGGCCGTGGTGGACAGCGATCGCCGCAAGGTGAAGGAGCTGAACGAGAAGCTGGACGTGCTCGGCGTGTACGGCAACGCGGGCATGCCCAGCATCCTGGACAAGGCCGGCATCCGGGCGGCCGACATGGTCATCGCGGTGACCGACGTGGACGAGATCAACCTGGTCGTCGGCATGCTGGCCGCCAGGCTGGGCGTCAAGCACCGCATCGTGCGCATCCGCAACCGGGAGTACACCGCCGCGGACGCCCTGCTGCCGCTCGGCGAGCTGGGCATCGATCACGTCATCAACCCCGAGCCGAGCATCGTCCAGGCCCTGGCCGGCATGCTCGAGTACCCGGGCAGCTGCGACTACGCCACCCTGGCCGACGGCCAGGTGCTCATGCTGGGCTTCGACATCGCCGAGGACTCGCCCTCGGCGGGCAAGACGCTGGCCGAGCTGCGGGAGGTCGGCGATCTGGACGCCTTCCTCTTCCTCTACATCCACCGCGGCGACGAGGTCATCGTGCCCCGCGGCTCGGATTGCATCCTGCCGGGCGACAACGTGCACGTGCTGGCGTCGGCCGACACGGTGAAGTTCGTCCTGCCGATGATCCACCGCCGGCCGGTGGAGGTCGACTGCGTCATCATCTCGGGCACCAGCCGGGTGGCGCTCAAGCTGGCCGAGACCATCCAGGACAGGGTCGAGCGGGTCTACTTGATCGAGCCCGATCCCGAGCGGGCCGAGGAAGCGGCCGCCGATCTGAAGAAAGTCACCGTGCTGCGCGGCGAGCCGACCGATCTGGACGTGCTGGAGGAGGCGGCGCTGGACAAATGCGACCTGTTCTGCGCCCTGGCCGACGACGACCAGCGCAACATGCTCTCGGCGCTGCTGGTCAAGAGGCACGGCCGGGCCCTGGCGGCCGTCCAGGTCCACCAGCCGGAGTTCGTGCCCGTGCTCGACAGCCTCGGCGTCGAGATCGTGCTCAACCCCCGCCTGGTGACCGTGGGCGAGATCATGATGCACGTCCGGCGCGGCCACGTCCACTCGGTGACCCGCCTGGCCGAGGGCCGGGCCGAGATCCTGGAGATGGAGGTGCCGGAGGGCTCGCCGGCGGTCAAGTCCAAGCTCCGCGAGCTCGACTTCCCGAAGAACGCGCTCCTGGGCGCCATCGTGCGCGACGGGATCATGCAGATCCCCAGCGGTGAGACGATCTGCAAGCCGGGCGACACGGTCCTGGTCTTCGCCCTGCCGGATGCGATCGGCCGCATCGAGAAGCTCTTCACCCGCCGACGGTGGTTCGCAGGCTCATGAACTGGCGCTCGGTCGTATATACTCTCGCCCACCTGGCGCTCATCCTGGCGCTGTGCCTGCTGGCACCGCTCGCGGTGACTTTCATCTACTTCGACTCGAACCCGTACATCCTCTGGGAGATCACCGCCTTCATCCTGCCCATCGCGCTGTGCGCGGGCTTTGGCTTCTGGCTCCGGCGCCGCTACCGCGGCCAGCCCGACCTGGGCCGCCGGGAAGGCTTCGCCGTGGTGACCTTCTCCTGGCTGCTGCTCGTCGTGGTCGGCATGCTGCCGTTCCTGGTCTCGGGCACCACCACGAGCGTCACCGACGCCTTCTTCGAGACCATGAGCGGCTTCACGACGACCGGCGCGACGATCTTCCCCCAGGTCGAGGTCATCCCGCGCGGCGTCCAGTTCTGGCGCTGCATGACCCAGTGGCTGGGCGGCATGGGCATCGTGGTGCTCAGCGTCGCCTTGCTGCGCTTCCTCGGCGTGGGTGGCTACCGCCTGCTGAAGGCCGAGACGCCCGGCGGGGTGGTCTTCGAGCGGGAGAAGCCCCGCATCACCGAGATGGCCAAGGACCTGTGGAAGCTCTACCTGCTCATCTCGGCCGCCGAGGTGATCCTGCTGGTCGTGTCCGGCATGAGCGTCTACGACGCCTTCTGCCACAGCTTCACCACCATGTCGACCGGCGGCTTCTCCCCTCACACGGAGTCGATCGCCTACTTCACGAGCCCGGCCACCCAGTGGATCATCATCGTCTTCATGTTCATGGCGGGCATCAACTTCTCGCTCCACGCCCAGCTCTTCCGCCTGCGGCCCGGGGCCATGGCGCGCAACCCCGAGTTCCGCCTCTACGCCGCCATCACCGGCTGCGTCGTGCTGATCGGCGTCTTCGTCGTGCCCATGGGCCACGGCGTCGAGAAGCACGTCCGGGACATCGTCTTCCAGGCGGTCTCGATCGGCACGACCACCGGCTATGCCACGGCCGACTTCGACGCCTGGCCGCAGATGATGCGGCTCCTGATGGTGCTGTGCATGTTCGTGGGCGGCTGCATGGGGTCGACCGGCGGCGGGATGAAGGTCGCCCGCCTGCTCATCTTCGCCAAGCTGATGGCGCGCGAGGCGCACCGGCTCATCTTCCCGCACGCGGTGCGGCCGGTGCGGGTGGGGGACAAGATCATCGATCCGAAGATCGTCTCCAACATCATGGCCTTCGGGGCGGTCTTCGCCTTTCTCTTCATCGTGGGCACACTGGTCATGGCCGCCTGCGGCTACGATCTGGTGACCGCGTCCACGGCCTCGGTGGCGGCGCTGAGCAACATCGGCCCGGGCCTGGCCAAGGTGGGGCCGACCGCCAACTGGGCCCATCTGCCCATCACAGCCAAGTGGGTGATGAGCGTGCTGATGCTGCTGGGACGGCTCGAGCTCTTCTCGGTCCTCGTGCTCGTCACCCCCTGGGCCTGGCGCCGGTAGGCCGGTACGCCGTCTGGAGGGCGCATGCGCAAGAAGGTGATGATCGCCTGTGCGGCCGCGGCCCTGGTCGTCAGCTCGGGCGCCTGGCTGCTCGGCCGCGCGCCGGCGCCGGCCGGCAAGGCCTCCTCCGGGGCCTTCGCGGTCCCCTCGGCCGCCGCGCGCAAACGCGCCATCGGCCAGACGCGCGCGCTGCCCCGCGAGCTGCAGCGGGCCTACGACCCGGCCGGCTTCGCGCCCATCGACGCGCCCGGGCCCCACGACTGGCTCGCCCGCTTTCCGGAGCCCGGCCAGACCTTCGACGACTTCGCCCGGAGCGACTTCATCCGGCCCCGGGGCGCCCGGCGGCGGATCGTCCTCCAGCCGATCGGCGACTTTGCCGCCGGCCGGAGCCCGTCGCTTTCGGATCTTCGCGACTTCGCGGCCGCCTTCTTCGGCCTCGAGCTGCGCCTGCTCGAGCCCGAGCCGCTGGGAGCCGGGATCGAGACCCGGCGCAACCCCTACAGCGGCCACTTCCAGGCGCTCAGCACCGACCTGCTCGACTTCCTCAAGCGCCGCCTGCCGGCGGACGCCGTCTGCCTGCTGGGCGTGACGATGATCGATCTCTACCCGCAGGCGGACTGGAACTTCGTCTTCGGCCAGGCCAGCCTGCGCGAGCGGGTGGGCGTGTTCAGCTTCGCGCGCTACGATCCGGCCTTCTACGGGCAGGAGCGCGGCCCGGACTTCGCCACGGAGCTGCTGCGCCGCTCGTGCAAGGTGCTCTCCCACGAGACCGGCCACATGTTCGGCCTGCTCCACTGCACCTACTTCCAGTGCGGCATGTGCGGCTCGATGCACCTGGAGGAGAGCGATCGCCGGCCGATCCACCTCTGCCCGATCTGCCTGCGCAAGCTCCAGCACGCCTGCGGCTTCGACCCGATCTCGCGCTACGAGCGCCTGCGGGCCTTCTACGAGAGAGTTGGCATGCGCGCCGAGGCAGACTGGGTGGCCAGGCGCCTGAAGTGGATCCGGGGCTGAGCCTCTCGATGGGCTGAAGCGCAGAGCCGGAGGAGGGCCGTGTGAAGCAGGTGTCGCTCACCATGCTCGTGTTCTTGCCGAGCCTGGCCGCGGCCGACGCCGGGGTGACGGCCGAGAGCGCCGGGACCCGGCCCCAGGCCTTCTACATCCTGAGCCTGCCGGAGCTGCCCCGGCCCGATCTGGGCGAGACCGGCCTGCCCGAGGCGGCCGTTCGGGCGGTGCGCGACTGCTGGCGAGCGGACGCCGCCCTGCAGGCGCTGTCCATAGCCCGGGCCGGGGCGCGCCCGAGCGACGAGCGCGGCCGGCTCGATCGCGAGCTGCTTGCCGCGGAGCGTCGGCTGGCTGTCGAGCGGGAGCGGGCCCTGTCGCTGCTCGCGCGCGCGACGGCCCCCGAGGCCCTCTTCGTCCGGGCCCGGCTCGAGTGGGACCGGGCCCAGGAGACCTACCTGCAGGCGATGGAGGCCTTCGAGGCCGCCCTTCGAGCCCGCGAGCGCGGCGCGCCGGGCGAGCTCTCGGCCGAGCCGCGGCTCGCGCTCGGGCCCGCGCTGGCCCAGCTGGAGGCGCTGCTCGCGCAGCACCCGAAGCACGAGCTGGCCGACGACGCCCTCCTGCTGACCGGCTACCTGCGCGAGCAGCAGGCGCGACCGGCTGCGGCGGTCAAGGCCTGGCGCGCCCTGATCCGCGCCTACCCGGAGAGCCCGCACGCGGTCGAGGCCTGGCTGCGGCTGGGCGAGATCCTCTTCGACGAGGGCTCGCTGGCCGAGGCGGCCGAGGCCTACGAGAGGGCCCTGGCCTCAGAGCCGCAGGGGCGCTACGCGGAGATCGCCCTGTACAAGCTCGGCTGGAGCCTCTACCGCCAAGACCGCTACCCGCAGGCCGCGCTGCGCTTCGCCGAGCTGCTCGAGCGGATCGAGGGCGGGCGGACGAGCCGGCCCGAGCTGCGCAGCGAGGCCCTGCAGTACCTGGTCTTCTGCTTCAGCGAGCCGCGCGCCGGAGGCGGGCTCGCCGGCCTGCGCCGCTTTCTCGGCGCTCGGGGCCGGACGGCCTGGGGGCCCGACGCCATGGCCCTGCTGGGCGAGGTCTACCTGGCAGAGGCGCGCTACATGGACGCGGTCGCCGCGCTGCGGGCGGCCCTGGACGCGGCCCCGCTCCACCCGGCCAACCCCGACCGGGCCCGCGGGCTCGTCATTGCCCTGCGCCGCGCCGGGCGCGAGGCCGAGGCCGAGGCGGCCGCCAGGGACCTCGGCGCGCGCTTTGGGCCCGGATCCGACTGGGCCGAGGCCAATCCCGGCAGGGGCCCGCGCTGAACGGCTACTACGACAGGATTGCGGCCGGGTGGCACCGCTTGACGGGCAAGCACGGAGGCGCGTTCAAGCGCCTGGTGCTCAACGACTTCCTCTTCGACCGTCTCCGGTCCATAGAGGGCAGGTCCATCCTCGAGCTGGGCGCCGGCAACGGCTACTTCATGGCCGCCGCCCTGAGGCGCTTCTCCGGCCAGCGCCCCGAGCGCATCGTCATCACCGACATCTCGGCGAGGCTCCTGGACCTCGCCCAGAAACACCATCGAGTCGCCGGGGCCGAGTACCGACGGCTCGACGTCCGCGCCCCGTTCGCATTCGAAGACGGCGCCTTCGATCTGCTCATCGCCACCATGCTGGCCAACGAGCTGAGCGACGCGGGGCTCGCGTGCATGCTCGAAGAGAGCTTCCGGGTTCTCGCGGCCGATGGGCTGGCGTTGCTCAGCGTGACCCATCCGGATCTCGTGGAGCGCTTGCACCGACGATCCGAGCTCAAGAGAGAAGGGCGCGGCCCGCTGACCATGCCCGGCTCGCAGGGATTGAGGCTGCCCGTCACCAGGCGCTCGAAGGCCGCATACGAGAAGAAGATCGCCCGGGCTGGATTCGATCACAAAGACTTCGAGGTCTTCCCGTCCGAGGAAGTCCTGAGGGAGAAGCCCGGGCTGAAGAAGGCCGGAAGGGTCGCCCTGGCGCTCGTGTTCGAGTGCCGTAGGCGAGCCGGGACCGTCCCCTGAGACGAGCGCAGATCAGCCCGAGATCAGCCCGAGTTGCGGTACGCGGGCCGTGCGTCGGGGTGCCCGGCCTGCCGGGCCAGGGCGTCTAAGAGGTTGGCGGCCACCGGCCCCCCGTGCTGGGTCAGGATGGCCCGGGTGCGGGCCAGATCGATCTGCGGCAGGGCCGAGAGGAGCTTGACGGCGTCCTGCTGATCGGGAAGCTCGGCAGCGGCCACATTCAACGCCACCAGGTACTCCGGGCTCACCACCGGCAGCTCGGCGTCGCCGACTCTCGCCCGCGGCCCCGACGCGAGGGCCTCGTCGATCGCCTCCTCGTATAGGCTGTTCAGCCCGCCCTCCCGGCGATCGATGAAATCGACCCGCAGCTCGGCCTCCCGGACCGCGAGCCCGCCGATGGCCAGATCCCGCGGGACGATCCCCCGCTTCGCCAGTGCAGCCCTGACCTGTTCCACGCAGCGAAGCGGGATGGCGAAATCGACGTCCTTGGTGAAGTCCTGCCGATCCGGCGGCATCAAGATCCACATGGCCACCCGCCCGATCAAGGCGAACGGGACCTGCGCCTCGGTGAGCAGCTCGCAACCGAAGCTCGCCGAGGGCTTCGGGTCGAAGGCCGGAAGCTCGAGCCGGCCGGGCGCATCGCCCTGCTTTCTCTCTCTGCTCATGGCTCGAACTCCACTCTACAAGGAAAGCGCCCAGGTCGGCAACAGGACAACAGGACGCAGCGTGCTTGTTCTGCCAGCATTTGAGGGTTTATACTCCGCGCAGGCCATGCTGCGCGCACTGGGAATCGGCACTCTCTCTCTGGGGCTCTGTCTGCCCGCCCTGGCCGCGCGCCAGGGCGAGCGCGAAGGCGGCAAGCCCGCATCCGCCGCACCGGCGCCGGAGCCGTTCTCCTGCGTCCCGAAAGGCAAGAAGGCGGACATCCCGGTCGATCCCGACCCGGCCCTGCGCGAGCTCGAGATCCTGGCAAAGCAGATCAACCGGGGCTCCGCCCGGGCCATCGCCCCCTTCCTCGCGCACTGGCACGAGGCCGTGGTCCGCCGGGCGGTCGAGCTGCTGTGCGAGATCGGCGGCGACGAGGCCAGGCGCGCGGTGCTCGAGCTGCTCGAGCGCTTTCCGTGCCGCGAGTTCGTCCTGCGGGCCGCGGGACGGCTGGGGAGGCCGGACGACCAAAGCCGGGTCCTGAAGCGCTTCACGGCTCGCTGCCGGAGGCCCGAGCCCGGCCGCTCCCTTCGCGTGTCGACCCTCGAGCGGCGCGCGCTCGAGAAGATCGGCGGCGCGCGGGTCGAGGCGCTGGCCCGCCGGCTGTCTTCGGGCGACGAGCAGGCCTTCCGCGAGGCCTTCCGCGCCCAGGGGGCCATGGATCGCCGCTGCGGAGACGAGGCCGCAGCCGCGCTGGCGCGGATCGACAGCCCCCGGGGCTGGCTGAAGCTCTTTCGCGGCTACAGGCAGGCGGCCGGCGACGAGTGGAGCGGCGGCTTCGCGCGCCTGGCCTTCAGCCAGGGCGTCGGCCTGGCCGCCCTGATCGCCACGGCCGGGCGCCAGGGCTGCACGCCCGGAGAGGCCTTCCTGCGGCTGCTGCCGCAGTGCGAGGAAGCCCAGCACGGCGATCTCTTCTTCTTCGCCCGGGTCAACGGCGAGGTCTGGCCGGCGGTGGAGAAGCGGGCCATCGAAGCGCGCAAGCACAAGCGGCCCAGCGGCCTGCCGCAGTTCTTCGCCGACGCGACCGACGAGGACTGGTCCATGACCCACCCCCGCGAGTACGCCGAGGTCTCGGACCGGCTCGAGGCCTGCTTCCAGAAGCGGGACCGGGCCTGCCTGCACGCCGCCTGCGACGACGAGAGCGGAAACAGCGGCCACCGGCTGCTGGCCGCGTCCTACCTGGCCCAGCTCGGCGACGCCTCGAAGCTCGATATCTTCGCAGCCTTCTCCTCCCGGCTCGGAGGCTTCATGCGCAAGGCCGCCTTCGACGAGCTCAGCTTCCTGGAGAAGGAGACCCGCGGAGAGGTCCGGGCCAAGGTGCAGGAGATCCTGAAGCTGTACGCCGGCACCCGGCACCCGGCCGAAGGCGTGCTGCACCCGCGCGTGCAGAGCGGCCAGCGCTGATCTATAGTAAGATGGGCCATATCGGGAGGTCGAGATGTCATCGCTGTACAAGCCGGGGCCGCGGGCCCTCTTTGCCCTGATGATCTCATCGATCCTCTGCGCGCTGGCGTGCTCTCCGGAGGAGCCGCGCCTGCTCGTGGACTACAACATCCGCCAGCTGGGGGACGTGCGCCTGTCCGCCGGGCCGGAGATCCGCTGCGCGGCGGACGCGGACTGCCCGGGCGGCTTGTGCTGGTTTCCGGATGACGGCCAGTATCACAAGGGCTTCTGCCGGGACTGCCTGGACGACGCCGATTGCCCGGCCGGGCTGTCTTGCGATCACCGCTTCTGCCACATGGTCTGCCAGTCGAGCGACGCCTGCCAGCCGGGGGAACGCTGCGCGGGCGGGTTCTGCCGGGCCGAGGCGGTCGCCGAGGTCGTGCTCTGCAACGCCGGCGGCGGGAGCCTCGAGCTCCACACCGACCGGATCGAGCTGGCCTGCAGCGACGGGGACTGCGGGCTCCTCTCGCTTCGATGGCTCTCCGAGGCGACGCCGCTCGAGCTCGAGCCGGGCGCTTGCACCGCCCTGCAGGCCGGCCTGGCCCTGCCGGATCTCGGGCCGCAGCAGGTGCTCGCGGTGCTGCCCACCGGCGACCCGGAGCTGGCCCGGCTGCCGCTCGTCTTCTGCGCCCGGGCGGTGGAGGCCGTGTGCGCTCCCGGTCTCGACGATCCTGGCTGCGAGCCCGAGCCGGGATGCGAGCTATCGTCCTGCTGCGACACGGCCGGCATCATCGCCCTCGCGGAGCAGACCTCGCTGGGGACGCCGGCCTGCGATCCGGGCGACACGGTCTGGCAGTGCGTGCAGGTCGTCCTTCACGTGATGCTCGACACCTACCCGCTGCCGCCCGACCGCGACCAGGACGGGCTCGAGGACGACTTCGACAACTGTCCCTTCGCCCACAACCGGGACCAGGTCGACCGAGACGGCGACGGCTGGGGCGATCCGTGCGACAACTGCGCTGAGGCGCCCAACGAGGGGCAGCAGGACATGGACGGCGACTCGATCGGCGACGCCTGCGACCCGGACACCGACGGCGACGGCGTCGACGACGGCTCGGACAACTGCCCGGACCTCCCCAATCCCGGCCAGGACAACGCGGACGCGGACGGGCCGGGCGACGTCTGCGATCCGGACATCGACGGCGATCAGGTTCTCAACCCGATCGACAACTGCCCGATGTTTCCCAATCCGGACCAGCTGGAGAGCGACCCGCTGACCATCGGCGAGGCCTGCTTCGCCGATCACGATGGCGACGGGGTTCTGGACCATCTGGACAACTGCATGCTCGATCCCAACCCCGGCCAGGAGAACCTCGACGGCGACGCGCTGGGCGATCTGTGCGACGCGGACCGGGACGAGGACGGCGTGGGGAACGGGATCGACAACTGCCCCGACCTGGCCAACCCCGACCAGGTCGACCGGGACGACGACTTCTTCGGGGACTTCTGCGACGCGCGCCCCGACGAGGGCTACTGCTACCTGGCATTTCGGCCCGAGGACTGCTTGGACGCCGCGGGTCCGCTCGAGCTGCGGGTGGGCGCCGACCGGATCCGGCCGCTGGGCGAGCAGGTCGACCTGGCCCTGTGGATCAACCGGCCAGTGCGGGCGATCGCCTATACGTGGAGCGTGGCCTCCCGGCCTTCGGGCTCCACGGCCGAGATCCAGAACCCCGCCGGGATGAGCGCCGTTATCCAGCCCTACTACCCCGAATACGCGACATTCGAGGGCTGGCAGCCCTCCTTCACACCCGACCAGGCCGGCACCTACGTCATTCAGGTCTCGGTCCAGCTGGCCTTCGAGGACCGGCTCTTTCCGGAGCACGACGCGGCCTCGGGCCGCTTCGAGCTGCGCGTCGAGTAGCCCCGGAGCCGGCCGCCGCTTTTACCGATCTTTGCCTCTGCGTTCAAGCACTTCCGAAGACAGGCCCGCGGACAAAAACCCTTGCCAAGCCCGGATGCGGGTGCTACATACGGATCCGATCGTGGCCTCCAGCAAGGGAAAAGCGCACCTTCCCGAGGGCTGCCGCCTGCTGATGGTGGTCGGCAGCTACGGGTCGGGCAAGACCGAGATCTCGGTCAACCTGGCCATCCAGATGAGCGAGGCGGGGCGGCGGGTCCAGCTGGCCGACCTGGACATCGTCAATCCCTACTTCCGCTCCCGCTCGGCCAGAAAGCTCATGGAATCCCACGGGATCCGGGTCGTGATCCCGCCGGGCGCCCAGAGCTACGCCGACCTGCCGATCATCGTGCCCGAGATCCGGGGCATGCTCGGGCCCGGGGCCGGCCAGCTGAGCCTCTTCGACGTGGGGGGCGACGCGGTCGGGGCCAGGCTGCTGTCGTCCTTCCGCGAGCCGCTCGGAGACCGTCCCTACGAGCTGTGGCAGGTGGTCAACAGCCGCCGGCCCTTCACCCGCGATGAGGAGGGCTGCCTGCGGATGATGGCCGACATCGAGCAGGCCTCCCGGCTGCGGGTGACGGGCTTTGTCGCCAACAGCCACCTGGTCGGCGAGACGACGCCCGAGGTGGTCTGCGAGGGCGCCCGGCTGGCCTCGCGCCTGGCCGAGCGGACCGGGGTTCCGCTGCGGCTGGTCTGCGCGATGGGCGATCTGGAAGGCCGCCAGCGGCTCGCCGGCCTCGACGCGCCCATGCTGTGGATGGCGCGCCGCATGCTGCCCCCCTGGCTGCGGCCCGCCAGGAGCGCCGAGAGCCGCGACGAACCCATTCCAGCCGGCCGGCCCGTGCCCATCGGGCGCCCGGCAGGAGCGAAGTGATGCCGAGAATCGAGATCGACAAGGAACGCTGCAAGGGTTGCGAGCGCTGCAACGACGCCTGCCCGCAGGAGATCCTGGCCATGAGCGAGGCGCTCAACGTCAAGGGCTACAGCTACGCCGTGGTCACCGATCCATCGCGCTGCGTCGGCTGCCGCCTGTGCGCGATCGCATGCCCCGACGTGGCCATCGAGGTCTACTCGGCCGGCACCCAGTACGAGTTCTTCGCCTACTAGCCGGAGGAGAGAGACATGGCAAAGGTCTTGATGAAGGGCAACGAGGCCATCGGAGAGGCTGCCATCCGGGCCGGCTGCATCCACTTCTTCGGCTACCCGATCACGCCCCAGAGCGAGGTGCCGGAGTACCTCGCCAGGCGGCTGCCCGAGGTGGGCGGCCAGTACGTCCAGGCGGAGAGCGAGGTGGCCGCCAGCAACATGATCTACGGCGCGGCCGGCGTGGGCATGCGGGTGCTGACCACCTCGTCGTCTCCCGGCATCAGCCTGATGGCCGAGGGGATCTCGTACATCGCCGCCTCCGAGCTGCCGGTCGTGCTGGTCAACATCATGCGGGCCGGGCCGGGGCTGGGCGGCATCCTGCCCGCCCAGGGAGACTACTTCCAGGCCACCCGCGGCACGGGTCACGGAGACTTCCAGCTGCTGGTGCTGGCGCCGGCCTCGGTCCAGGAAGCGGTCAACCTGGTCATCCTGGCCTTCGAGCTGGCCGAGAAGTACCTCAACCCCGTCATGGTCATCGGCGACGGCATGATCGGCCAGATGATGGAGCCGGTGGAGTTCCCGGTCGAGGGGGTGGGGCCGCCGCTCGATCCGGGCGACTGGGCCCTGACCGGCTGCGAGGGCCGCGAGCGCCGGATCGTCAACTCCCTGTTCCTCGATCCGGAGGCCTGCAACCGGCACAACCTCAAGCTCAAGGCCAAGTACGAGCGGATGGCCGAGAACGAGCAGCGCTGGGAGCTGTACAACTGCGACGAGCCCTACGATCTGCTGGTGACGGCCTTCGGCATGATGTCGCGGATCTGCAAGACGGCCATCGACGATCTGAAGGCCGAGGGCACGAACGTGGGCCTGTTCAGGCCCATCTCGCTCAACCCCTTCCCCTACGAGCCCTGCCGCCGGGTCATCGACCGCGCCCAGCGCATCCTGGACGTGGAGATGAGCATGGGCCAGATGATCTACGACATCCAGCTGGCCGCCCAGGGCCGCCTGGAGATCGACTTCCACGGCACGGCCGGCGGCGTGGTCCCCTCGCCGGACGAGGTGGCCGACAAGATCCGCGAGTCGCTCGCGCGCATCGGCCGCAGCCCGGCGCGGAAGCCCGGCAAGCGCAGCGCGAAGGCAGCCGCAGCGCAGAAGTCCAAGTCCAAGCGCTCCAAGAAAACGGCAACGGCCCAGAAGCCCGGCAAGCGCGGCGGGAAGAAGCCCCAGAATGCCGGCAAGCGCAGCGCCGCGAGGCAATCGTCCGCCAGGCGCCACGGCAGGAGGTCCGGCAGATGAACAAGATCTTCGGCTACCCGCCGACCTTGACCCCGCGGACCACCCACTACTGCCCGGGCTGCACCCACGGCGTCATCCACCGCATGGTGGGCGAGGTGATCGACGAGCTGGGCATCCGGGGCCGCACCGTGGGCATCGCGCCCGTGGGCTGCTCGGTGCTGGCGTACGAGTACTTCAACTTCGACATGTTCGAGGCCTCCCACGGGCGCGCCCCGGCCGTGGCCACGGGCGCCAAGCGCTCCCGGCCGAACCTGATCGTCTTTTCCTACCAGGGCGACGGCGACCTGGCCTCGATCGGCATGGCCGAGATCGTGCACGCGGCCAACCGCGGCGAGAAGATCACGGTCGTCTTCGTCAACAACGCCATCTACGGCATGACCGGCGGGCAGATGGCGCCCACCACCATGCCCAATCAGCGCACGACCACCTGCCCCATGGGCCGCGACGTGAACGAGGTCGGCTACCCGGTCCGCATGGCCGAGCTGTTGGCCGAGCTGCGCACGCCCGGCTTCATCGCCCGGGGCTCGGCGCACACGGTCCAGGAGACGATCCGCACCAAGCGATACCTCAAGGAGGCCTTCGAGCACCAGGTCGCCGGCCGATGCTTCACCTTCGTCGAGGTGCTGTCCACCTGCCCGACCAACTGGGGCCTCTCCCCGCGCGAGGCGGCCAACTGGCTCGAGCGCGAGATGATCCCCTACTACCCGCTCGGGGTGAAGAAACGCCCGGATGTGCAAGCGGCGCAGGAGGGTGCGTGATGGCGGGCACCGAGGTCCTGATGGCCGGCTTCGGAGGCCAGGGCATGCTGCTGTCGGGCAAGCTGCTGGCCTACGCGGCCATGAACGAGGGCATGGAGGTCAGCTGGCTGCCGTCCTACGGCCCGGAGATGCGCGGCGGGACGGCCAACGTCACGGTCTGCATCTCCGACAAGCCGGTCGGCTCGCCCTACATCAGCCGGCCGATGGCGCTGCTGGTGATGAACCAGCCCAGCCTGGAGAAGTTCGGGCCGCGGGTGAAGCCTGGCGGGCTGATCGTGGTCAACAGCTCGCTGGTCCCCATCGAGGCGGACCGCGACGACTGCACGGTCATCTACATCGCGGCCAACGACCTGGCCAAGGAGGCCGGCACGGCCCGGGCCGCCAACCTGGTCATGCTGGGCGCCTACCTGGGCTGGTCGGGCGTGGTCGACAAGAAGACCGCGGTGAAGATGATCGAGAAGGAGTTCGCCAAGAAGGCCAAGTTCATCCCGGCCAACAAGGCCGCTTTCGAGATCGGCTTCGCCGAGGGCTTCAAGGCGAAGGGAGGCAAGAGATGAGCGCGCCTCCGGTGGACATCGGGAGAGTCGATCGGGTTCTCGCCCGCCACCCGGCCGGTGTGCAGGGCGAGCTGATCAACGTCCTGCACGACCTGCAGGCCGAGCTGCGCTACCTGCCCAGGCAGGCGCTCGAGCGGGCCGCCTCGCACCTGGGCGTCCCCGAGGCCCACCTCTTCGGGGTGGCCACCTTCTACGAGGGCTTCCACCTCGAGCCGCGCGGCGAGCACATCTGCACCGTCTGCATGGGCACGGCCTGCCACGTCCGGGGCGCCCCGCGCCTGGTCGAGCAGGCGGAGCGCGATCTCGGCATCCGCGCCGGACAGACCACGCCCGACATGCGCCTGACGCTCGAGACGGTCAACTGCGTCGGCGCCTGCGCGCTGGGACCCCTGGTCATCTTCGACGGCAAGTACCACGGCAACATGACCCCCGATCGGCTCGGCCGCTTGATCGGCAAGCTGGCGAAGAAGGGAAGCGAGTGATGGCCCGGATTGGAAACGCGAAGCAGCTGGCCGAGTACCGCAAGCAGGTCAAGGCCTCCAAGCCAGAAAGCCGCAAGGCCATTGCGGTCTGCGCCGGCACCGGCTGCAAGGCATTCGGCTCCTTCGAGCTCTTCGAGGCCTTCCGCGAGGCGCTCGCCAGGCACGAGCTGGACCGCCAGTGGGACCTGCGCGCCACCGGCTGCCACGGCTTCTGCGAGCGCGGGCCGCTGGTGCTGTTCTTCCCGGACGGCATGCTCTACCAGCGCGTGAAGAGCTCGGACGTGGACGAGATCGTGCAGACCACCCTCAAGCAGGGCAAGGTCGTCGACCGCCTGCTGTACACGGATCCGCAGAGCGGCGACGCGTACATCAAGGAGCGGGACATCCCCTTCTACAAGCACCAGCGCCGCCTGGTGCTCGAGCAGAACGGCCAGATCGATCCGTGCTCGATCGACGACTACATCGCCCTGGGCGGCTACTCGGCCCTGGCCAAGGCCCTCGCCATGGGCCCCCACAGGGTGCTCGACGAGGTCGAGCGGGCCCACCTGCGCGGCCGGGGCGGGGCCGGCTTCCCCGCCGGCCGCAAGTGGAAGACCTGCCGCGGCACGGAGTCGGACAAGCGCTACATCATCTGCAACGCCGACGAGGGCGATCCGGGCGCGTTCATGGACCGCTCGGTGCTCGAGGGCAACCCCCACTCGGTGCTCGAGGGCATGATCATCGGCGCCTTCGCCATCGGCGCCGACGAGGGCTGGGTCTACGTGCGCCAGGAGTACCCGCTGGCGATCGAGCGGCTCGAGCTGGCCCTGGAGGCGGCGAGAGCCAAGGGCTTGCTCGGCGAGGACATCCTCGGGAGCGGCTTCGCCTTCGACGTGCACATCAACCGCGGCGGCGGCGCCTTCGTCTGCGGCGAGGAGAGCGCGCTGATCGCCTCGCTCGAGGGCCGCCGCGGCGTGCCCCGGCGCCGGCCCCCCTACCCGGCGGTCGCGGGGCTGCACGGCAAGCCCACCAACATCAACAACGTGGAGACCTGGGCCAACGTGCCGCTGATCGTGGGCAAGGGCGCCGACTGGTTCCGCTCCATCGGCACCGAGGGCTCCAAGGGCACCAAGATCTTCTCCCTGGTGGGCAAGGTCAACAACACCGGCCTGGTCGAGGTGCCGATGGGGATGCCGCTGCGCCAGATCGTCGAGGACATCGGCGGCGGCATCCCGGGCGGCAAGCGCTTCAAGGCGGTCCAGACGGGCGGGCCCAGCGGCGGCTGCCTGCCGGCCGACAAGCTCGACGTGGCGGTCGACTTCGACTCGCTCACGGCCGAGGGATCCATGATGGGCTCCGGCGGCATGATCGTCATGGACGAGGACACCTGCATGGTGGACGTCGCCCGCTACTTCGTCGGCTTCCTCAAGTTCGAATCCTGCGGCAACTGCACCTCCTGCCGCGACGGGCTCGAGCGGATGCACGAGCTGCTGACCGACATCACCGAGGGGCGGGGGACCGACGAGACGATCGCCCTGCTCGAGGATCTGGCCGCCACGGTCAAGGCCACCTCCCTGTGCGCCCTGGGCACCACGGCGGTCAACCCGGTGCAGTCGACGCTCAAGTACTTCCGAGACGAGTACGAGGCGCACGTGCGCGACAAGCGCTGCCCGGCCCGGGTCTGCAAGGCGCTCATTTCCTACACGATCGACAACGATGCCTGCACGGGCTGCACCCTGTGCGCCAAGCGCTGCCCCCAGGACGCCATTTCCGGCCAGAAGAAGGGCCCGCACACCATCGACCAGGACAAGTGCATCAAGTGCGGCATCTGCAGAGACGTCTGCACCTACGATGCGGTGCGGGTGGAGTGAGGTGCGAGGACATGGAACGACGCTTCAAGATCAACGATATCGACGTCAAGGCCCGGGCGGGCGAGCACCTGCTCGACGTCGCGCGTCGATACGGATTCGAGATCCCCTCGCTGTGCCACCACGAGGCGCTGCCGCCCATCGGCGCCTGCCGGATCTGCCTGGTCGAGGTGGCTTGGGGAGGCAGGCGGGAGCTTTGCACCTCGTGCAACTTCGAGGTCATCGAGGGCATGCAGGTCACGACCGACACGCCCGCCGTGCAGCACCACCGGGCGATGAACCTGGAGCTGCTGCTCGCCAGGGCTCCGGGCTCGGCCCGCCTCAGGGAGCTCGCGGCGCAGTACGGTGTCCGGCGGACGCGCTTCGGGCCGCCGGCGACCAGCCCGCTGCCCAACTGCATCCTGTGCGAGCTCTGCGTGCGCGCCTGCGAGCAGCTGGGCAACCACGCCCTGACCATGGTGGGGCGCGGCGACAAGAAGCGCATCGGCCTGGCCTTCAACTCGCCCAGCGAGCAGTGCACCGGATGCGCCTCGTGCGCCTCGGTCTGTCCGACCGAGTGCATCCCGGTCAAGGACACGGCCGCGGGCCGCACGATCTGGGGCCAGACCCACCCGCTCGTGCTGTGCAAGGTCTGCGGCGCGCCCGTCATGACCGAGCGGCAGCGGGCCAAGGCCATCGCCAAGAAGGGATTGCCGGAGGAATACTATGACTTCTGTGAGAGCTGCAAGCAGTCCACCGCCAGCAAGCGATTTGCCTCGATTGTCTGGTAGGACCTCGCCGGGCGTGGCCAGACGAGGCCGGCTGGTCATCAAGCCGGATCGCTGCACCGGGTGCCGCACCTGCGAGCTGGCTTGCGCCTTCGTCCATTCGACCGGCGGCCTTCTCGGACTGAGCCGGATCCGGATCCGCGAAGCCGGCGCCGGGCCCGAGGGGGATCGTCACCTGCAGATGACCTGCCTCCAGTGCATCGAGGCGGCCTGCGTCAAGGTCTGCCCGGTGGATGCGCTGGTGCGCAACGAGGACACGGGTGCCATCGAGGTCAGCGAGCGCTGCATCGGCTGCGGGCTGTGCGCGGTGGTCTGCCCCTTCGGGCACATGCACTTCGACCGCATGCTCGGCCGGCCGATCAAGTGCGACCTCTGCGGCGGTGCCCCGACCTGCGCCGCATTCTGCCCCCATGGAGCCCTGGAGGTCCGCTGATGGAAGAGGTCAGAATCAAGCTGCCGCCCGGAACGATCCTCATCAAGAAAGCCGCTTGCCCCAAGGGCTGCTCGCTCATCAACCCGGACAAGATCCTGTCCGGCAAGCCCGCCATCTCGGCCCTGGTCCGCGTCCGGGGCGTGAGCGGCTTGATCCACTTCAATCCCTACTACGGCATCTTCGAGTACGAGTGCGAGATCGATCTGCGCGCGGGGGACATCGTGGGCGTGTACTGCCCCCGCTGCGGCGTTTCGCTCACCACCCAGGAGCAGTGCGGCATCTGCCGGGTGCCCATGTTCGCCATCCACCTGCCCGACGGCGGAGAGGTGCGCGCCTGCCCGACCGTGGGCTGCCACAACCACCAGCTGACCATCGTCGACCTGGACGCCCAGTTCGCGGAGTACTACAACGAGGAACGCCGCCCCAAGATGTAGGCCGGCGCGGGAGGGGAACGTGCCCCAGCACGCACGATTGGCGATGAGGCTCTGCTCCTGGCTGCTCGTCTGCGGCCTGCTCGCCTGCAAGCGGGACAGCGACAAGCTCGCGCCCATTCCGTTCTCGGACAGCTTCGAGCGAGCCGAGCTGGGCGAGAGCTGGAGCGGCGATCCGGCCTGGCGCATCCGCCAGGGCCAGGTCCACTCGGCCGGCTCCCGCAACAGCCCCCTGTGGCTGAAGGCGGCCCTGCCGGACGACGCGGTCATCGAGCTCGACGCCCGCAGCGAGAGCCCGGCCGGCGACATCAAGTTCGAGATCTACGGCGACGGCAAGGCGCACGCCTCGGGGTACATCCTCATCTTCGGCGGCTGGAACAACACCATCTCCTGCATCGCCCGCCTGGACGAGCACGGCGCCGATCGCCAGGAGATCTCCAGGCCCGGCGCGGTGGAGATGGGCAAGCGCTACCGCATGAAGGTCGTGCGCAAGGGCAAGGTGCTGCGCTGGTACGTCGACGGCAAGCTGCTGCTGGACTACTACGACTCGGATCCTCTCCGCGGCCAGGGCCACGACCGCCTGGCCTTCAACAACTGGGAGTCCCAGCTCTACTTCGACAACCTCGAGATCCGCGCCGCCACCGCCCAGGACGAGTAGGCGGCAAGCTCCGAAATCCGGGTCTTCGCTGCGAAGCAGCGATGGGTTATAGCCCAGGGCTGAAGCCCCAGGCTTTATCCCCCCGCTGCTTCGCAGCGGAAAACCACGCGACGGAGAAGATGTATGCGGCTCAGGGAGAAGCCAAAGAAGAACCTAGGGCCCGACCCGGGCCAAAAAGACGTCCTGCTCCCCGGCCGCGCTCAGCGTGACCGCGCCCTGCGTGCCCGCGCCGAAGGTCACGCTGTTCGTGAACCCGCCCATCCAAAAGGCCGAGCCGTCCTCGAGCGCGGCCAGGCCGCGCCCGGAAACCATATCGCTGCCCTGGCTCTGCCGGGCCCACTCCAGGCGTCCGTCCTCGTCGTAGCGCGCCAGGAAGGCGTCCGCGCTGCAGGTCGGCTGCAGGGTGACCTCGCCCGGATCGCCGGGGCCCAGCACGGCCGGGCCCATGAACCAGCCGGTCAGCAGGAAGCCGCCCCGGCTGTCGACGGCGCGCAGCACGTGGGCGTGCTCCCCCCGGCTGCCGCCCGCGCGCCGGGCCCAGACGAGGCCTCCATCTGGTGCAAAGCGGGCGGCGAAGACGTCCCAGTCGCCGGCCGAGACCAGCTCGGCCGCGCCGGCCAGCGCGCAGCGCTGCCGGAACGAGCCCGCGGCCAGGACCGAGCCGTCCGCGAGCACCGCGACCGAGCCCGGCTCGTCGAAATCGGGGCCGCCGATGGGCGCGATCCAGCCGAGCTGCCCCTGGGGGCCGAAGCGGGCCAGGAAGAGATCGCGCTCGCCGGCCGACTGGAGCGCGGGCCCGCCGTCGGGCTCGAGCTGCCCGGTGAAACGGCCCAGCGCGACCAGGCCGCCGTCCGGAGCAGCCGCCACGGCGCGGCACTCCACGTCGCCCGGGCCCCCGATGCGCCGCGCCCAGAGCAGCGCCCCACCGGCGTCCAGACGGGCGACGAAGGCGTCCCCCTGTCCGCTCGCCTCCAGGCTGGTCTCGGCCGGCGTGCCGGCCCCCAGGGTGAGCCGCCCCGCGAACCAGCCGCCCAGCACGCAGCCGCCGTCCGCAGAGGCGGCCGCGGCCCGGGCCCAGGCGCTCGCGCTGGAACCCGCGCTCCTCGCCCAGACGAGCGAGCCCTGCGCCGAGTAGCGGGCCGCGAAGGCGTCCGCCGCGCCGGTCGCGACGAGCCGCGTCTCGCCCGCCTCGCCTTTCCCCAGCACCATCTCGCCCGAGAAGGCCCCCGCGCAGAGCACGCTGCCGTCCGGCAGCATGTCGACCGCCCAGACGCGCTCGTAGCCCGGCCCCCCGATGCCGAGGGCCCAGTCCAGACCTCCGTCCCCGTCGTAGAGGGCCAGAAAGCCGTCCCAGTCGCCGGCCGATTGCAGCTCGCGCCCGCCGAAGCGGCTCGAGCCCTGGAAGGCGCCGGCGATCGCGCAAGTCCCGCCGCTTCGCGCCGCGGCTCCGGCCGCGAAGTCGTACTCGGCGCCGCCGGCGCTCAAGGCCCAACGGAGCGGGGCCGCGGCCTCGCCCCCGTCCGCGTCGGCGAGGCCCCCGTCACCTGTTGATTCGGAGTCGCACGCGCAGAGCAGGAGCAGGCCGAGCAGGGCAGCGTACGGTCGCATACGGACAGGATAGCACGTCTCAACAGTGACCCACGAAGGGATGGGGGCCGTCGAGCTCGAGATCGGCGAAGCGCTCGAAGAGCTCGTCCACGATGCGATCCACGTTGTCCTCGACCTGCAGCACGGCGTGGCCGCGGAGCTCCGCCAGAGGTCGATCCCAGAGCCTCAGGTTCTCCATGAAGATGCTGGCATCGGAACGGGCCATGGCAGCCTCCTTGGCAGGTGTGCGCCTGTGTAGGATATATACTACATTCGACTACCCGAGTCAAGAAAGGCACCCGGGCCGACAGCTTGCATCTGCCCCCCGACCGGGATCAGAATCCAGACATGAAAACGAAACGATCCAGGATCTCGATCCTCCCGCTCCTCAGCTCCGCCCTGCTCGCGCTCGCGGCCTGCAGCGCGGGCACGGCCGGAAGCGGCGACGCGGGCGAAGACGCGGTGGCGGATGCCGGCGACGGTGCCGACGCGGATCTGCCGGATGGGTCGGGCGACGTGGACGTGCCGGACGGGGCGGGCGACGCTGGCGATCCGGGCGGAGACGAGGAGCCCTTCGGCGACAACCCGCCTGAGCCGGACCTGCCGGCAGACGACCTGGCCGCCGGCCCGCCTCCGGCCGGAGCGGGCACTTGCAGCGCCCAGGGCCTGGACGAGCTCTGCCGGCGGCGCGACCTCGCGCCCGCCAAGGACATCCAGGCGAGCATCGATCCGGACGGCTGGGCACAGCCCGAGACGCTCATCTTCCGCGACACGCAGACCGGGGTCGAGATCGTGCGCCTGACCGACGATCCGGCCGGCTCGATCCACCACTGCCACATCAACCGCACGCCCTTCAACGCCGACGGCTCCTACGTCTTCTTCGGCTCGAGCCGCTGCTGGCCCGGGGTGTGGTGCGGGGATCACTACTACTTCCTGACCGGCTTCGGCGCCCGCGGCCCCAGGCTCATAGACCCCGGCGCCCAGCTCAGGCTCTGGGTGGGGCCCTTCGCGGCCTGGGACCCCGAGGACGCGCAGGCGCTGTACTTCGTGCGCCACGAGGATCTCTCCGGCCTGTACCGGATCGACGTCGACGACGGCCGGTTCACGACCAGCCTCGTCCGCACGCTCCCCCACCCCGAGCGGCGCAAGCACATCTTCGCCAACGTCGGGCACGCGGGCACGCTGGCCATCAAGACCACCAACACCGACGGCGAGCCGGTCTTCGTCTACGTCTTCCACCCGGACCGGCCTACCGAGCTCACGACCTTCGACCTGGGCATCCAGGCCGATCACCCCGATCACGACCCGGCCGAGGAGTGGCACGTGCACGACTTCACCCTGCGGCGCAACCCGGAAGACACGATCGTGCTCAACTACGGCCCGCAGGGAGACGTGGGCGAGCCGCTGTTCTTCGAGCTCTCCTCGGACGGCTCGCGCGCCTGGCGCATCTCCTACGCCCCCAACGAAGACACCCACTGCCCGGTGCCCTACTACTCCCACCCGGCCTGGATGCACGACGGCACGCGGGTGGTGTTCAACGGCACGGCCGAGAAGCTCGTCGACGGGACCAACCCGGACGGCTCGGACCGCTGGGTGTGGAACGACTCCGAGTGGGGCGGCTACGTCCACCGGGTCTCGGACTTCGAGCCCTCGGGCGGCTATGCCACGAGCGAGCTCGCGGCCAAGGTGGCTCCGCTGGACTTCCGGATCTCGCACTACGCCTGGGACGGCTTCGACGCGCGCTGGATCCACGGGGCCGCGGCGACCAGCGAAGCGGGCGCGCCCCTGTACCGGCTGCGGGCCGACGGCGGCCTGTCCGAGCTGCTCGCCCGCACCATGGCCCGCAGCCGCTGCAGCGACGACTGCGACTACTGCTCGCTGCCCCGGCCGGCCCAGAGCCCGGACGCGACCAAGGTGGCCTACAGCTCGGACATGCTCCAGGCCGAGGCGAACCACCAGGATCTCTATGCGGCCGTGCACCGCTACCCCTTCTCTCCGGTCTGGCTGGGCCTCGTGAGCGACTCCGAGATCCGCCTCGGCTGGCAGCTCCACGAGCTGGGCCGCGAGATCCGCTCTGTGCGCATCTGGCGGAGCCCGGACAGCGAGCCTTTCGACTTCCAGCCCCTGGGCGAGGCCGGCCCCTCGGCGAGCTATCTGGACTCGAGCGCCCAGCTCGCGGACGGCGAGTCCGTCATCTACGCGGCCACCTGCGTCGAGCACAGCGGGCTCGAGAGCCGCTCGCTGTCGCGCGTCCTGCGCGTGACCCGCATCGGCGCGCGCTATCGATGCGACCGGGTCGAGCCCTACGGGCATCGAGGCTTCGACACCCGCCCGCCCGGAGCCCCGACCGCGCTCGAGGCGCTGGCCGAGCAGGGTCTCATCCGCCTGCGCTGGAGCGCGCCCGGAGACGCGGACCTGCGCGCCTTCCACGTCTACGCGAGCCCGGACGGGCCCCCGGAGCCGGTGCAGGCCTTCCGGGTGGCCAGCCCGGCCGCAGGCCACCCGACGTACCTCGACTGGTCGGCCGGCCCGGCCGCATCCTCCGTGCACTACGCCGTGACCGCGGTAGACGGCCAGGGCCACGAGTCGCAGCCGGCCCGGGTGAGCTTCGAGCCGTGAGTCGTTGTGGTCGCTTCGCCCTTACGCGCTCGCCCCGGAGAGCTCGATGCCGAGCTCCTCCCGCTCGTCGTCCGAGATCTCACGGTGGTTCTTGAGATGCCATGTGACCGCAGTGAGGCCGGTCCTGAAGCGATCGCTGCCGTGGACCGCCCTGGGCGGTCAGGGGCCGATCGTGGCCGTCTTCGACATTGAGGTGCACCGGATTCGCCTCGGCGCCGAGGCCCGCAGGGCCCTGGCGGACTATCTTTCGGGCACGAAAGCGGTGCAACTCGAATAAGGAGCGAGGCATGGGGTGGGATATTGCAGTCGTCGGAACACTGTCCATCGACGCCAAAGCGAGAAAGCGCTGGCGACGGC
This sequence comes from Deltaproteobacteria bacterium, assembly GCA_016935365.1. Taxonomy (GTDB): domain Bacteria; phylum Myxococcota; class B64-G9; order B64-G9; family B64-G9; genus JAFGRB01. The sequence continues at coordinate 6,113 of JAFGRB010000296.1, read as the reverse complement.
TGCCGCCGAGCTTCGACATAGCGAGCCCGGAGGGATTCCCCGAACCGCAAAAGACCTGTACGGGTGTCGGGCAGTTGCTGGATGCTCTATCCAAAGATGTCCTATCGATTTGCAGCATGGTGGCCAAGGGCAAGACCTGGTCCCTGCGTGCGCTCTTCGACAACGACACCTATCTCGATTGGGCCGGGGATTTGGCCGGGGCGCTGGCCGCCGCCCACACCGTCGGGGCGCGGGGGCGAGTGTACTTCTACGGCTGGATCACGGCCGGTCCGGGAATGGCCTACGCCCTGGAGCTGGGAGAGACGACCTCTTTCGAGAAACTGACCCCGGCCGAGGAGAAGGCCATCGCCGGGGACGAAGAGGTCAAACAGATGGAGGCCTGGCTCGAGAGGAGAATAGGCGATCTGGCAAGATCCGAGATTCCCAGGACATCGGAAGAGTTCTTTTCGGGCATGGAAGAGGTCCGGGAGATCCTGGAGGAGCTCTTGGCTTTTCTGCGCAGTGCCCCCGACGAGGCCCTGCTCGATCGCGTGCAGGAGTCGGGCTTCCATTGCCTCGATCCCGGCAAGTTCAAGAGCGCGCGCAGAATCAAGAACGCTTGTCGCAGCAATGCGTGCCTATTCGACAGCCCTCCTTTCGCGCTGCAAGAGATGCTTGTTCTGGCCGCGAAGCTGGACACGCAAAAAACGATCGAGCTGTGTCGGCACGCGGCCCAAAAGGGCGGCATGCCTCGACCGCTGTGGGAAGCCTGCTGTGAAGTGCTGGGTCCCACTCCGCATGCGCCCCTGGTGGTCGAGAAAATGCGGCTCAATAGCGGCTATTCCATGCCATTTGCCCAGATCGAAGCGTTTGCGAGGTGGCTCTCGTCGCCCAGTGTGACGCCCGAGCTGCTGATGAGGCGCTTTCGCGAGGAGGCCGACAAGCCAGTCTTTCAAGCGGATTACGATGTCATCAAGGTCATGGCCGCCACTCTGTCTCTCAGACACCGGGCCTGGGATCTGGTCCAGGAGATCGCGGCAGTCCGCTTCGAGCATCCCGACATGGGCGTCCGCACTTCTCTGGGCGAGGTCTTGGCCAAGGTCGACATTCCCGTGCCCGTGAATGCCCCCGCCATCATGTCCATGGTCGGACAGGACGCCACGGTCGACGCATTCTACGAGTTCGAGCGGCGGCTCAGGACCGACCCGACGGGTATCTACGAGGAGCTGGAACCCCATCTTGCGGCAAAGCACAAGGAAGCCATCCATCTCGCTCGTTGGAGCTTGGACAAGAGGATGGACAGAAAGCTCGTCCTGCAGATCTTGGAACGAGAGCCGCGGTGGAAGAGGTACACCCGGAGAAGGCCCGAAAGAAGCCGACCCGAATAATCAAGCTCGCCCAGAGGGCGAGTTCACGTTCCACCCTACTCGCCGGCGGCCGGCGAGCTGGCGCAGCGGAAGCCGTAGGAATCGATTGTGTAGCCCGGGTGAGAGCCGAGACGACTCGAGACCCGGACGTACCGTCCGGAGTCCCAGCCGCCACCCCGCAGGACCCGCTGCGTGCCGGTCGCGGGGCCGCGCGGATCGCGGGCGGGCGAATCCTGGTAGTAATCCTCGCCGTACCAGTCCTCGCACCACTCCCACACGTTGCCCAGCATGTCGAAGAGCCCTAAGGCGTTGGCCTCTTTCTTGCCGACCGGGCTCGTTGCGTAGTGGTGCATCCAGGCGATCCGGTCGATGCGGCCGTAGTAGGGGCCGGCGGTCCCGCCCCGGGCGGCCCTCTCCCACTCGGCCTCGGTCGGCAGCCGCTTGCCCGCCCACCGGCAGTATGCGCTGGCCTGGCTCCAGTCCACGCACACCACGGGGTGATCGTGTCCCCGGAACGAGTCGGGCAACGGCTTCTTCATCTGTTTCATCGGCGCGATGTAGGGTACGAGACATTTCCCGTCGTCGAAGTGCGGCGGCTCGCACGCCCCGGCCTTCACGCAGTTCCGGTAGGCCGCCACGGTCACCTCGGTCCGGTCCATCCAGAACGCGCTCACCTGCACCTCGTGCGCCGGCTTCTCGTCATTCCTGCAAGACCCGTCGCCCCGGCTGCAGCCCATCATCATCGTGCCGGCGGGCACCTTCACCATGCTCTCCCGGCTGCCGGCCTCCGGGCTGAGCGGCTCGCGGTCCTGGTCCAGAACGGCCACCCATGCCCTGGCCTCACCCTCGTGCGGGTTGTCCCGCGGGAAGTCCTGGAGGTACTTCCGCACAACCCCGGCCCGCGCCTTGCGGCTCATGCCCTTCGCCCCGGCCACCTTCCTCACCGAGCCCCACGCCTTCTCGAGCGACGCCAGGTAACGCTCCATCTCGGCCCGGGCCTTCTTCTGCGCCTCCAGCCTCTTGCCTTCCTCCGCCTGAGCCTGCGCCGCGAGCCTCTCGTATTCCGAGAGGTCCGGCGCCCCGGGGCCGCCCGCGACCGCGCCCGGCGCCACCGCCAGGCCGTCCCCGCACAGGTCCTTCACCGCGGCCTCCAGGCTGCTGACCACCTCGTCCTCTCCGCAGTCCCCGCTCGCCGTCCCCGCGCCCTCGCTGGCCGACTTCTTCAGGTCGAAGAGGTTGAGCGCCACCTTGCACTTCTTGCCCAGCTTCAGCACCTGGGCGGAGAGCGTCTTCTGGGCCGCCAGCTCCTTGCCCACCTCGATCTGGCAGCTCTCGTCAAAGCATTCCCTGTAGCTGCCTCTCTTGACCTCGAGCAGCCGCTCCTTGAGCTGCGAGCGCGGCACGACCTGGTAGCCCCTGCGCGCCATCAGCGAGCCCAGGTAGTCGGTCAGCCGGCTGAGCGTCTCGGGCGTGAACTGCGGCCCCCTGACCTCGATGTCGAACACGGCCAACACGGGTCGCTCGGGTGGGGCCGAGAGGCTCGAAGCCGGACACGCCATCTGCAGGCAGACGGCCGAGGCGAGGAGCAAGCGTCTCATCGATCACCTATCGACTGCCATCGCAGGCGGGAGTGTAGCACAAGCACTTGGCATTGGGTACCGATCCGGGCTCGCTCGATGAGCTTCGCCTCCATGATGATGGGGGCGCTTGCATGCCCACCGGGGTGTGCTTCCCGGCCGGCGATGGGGAGCTGGGCGAGGCCTGCGGCATTCCTTCTGCCGGCTGCCGGCCCGGCCTGGACTGCGTGACCGGCGAAGATCCCCTGGCCGGCACCTGCGAGGCACGCTGCGACTGCGAGACGGGCGCCGGCTGCGGGATCGATCCGGGCTATGCCTTGCCGACCCCTTCCGCCGGGTGCCTAGGTTCTGCCCACCAACCCCCCACCGGAGGTCGCCCATGCCCCAAAAATCCCTCAAACCCCTGCGTACAACCAAGCCCATCAAGCCTCTGAAGCCACTCAAGCCCAAGCCCATCAAGGCAACCCCGCTGAAGCCCGCAAAGCCGCTCAAACCCGCAACGCCCCTCCAACCCAAATCCGACCCCGAGCCCGATCTCGCCCGCGAGACCACGAAGATCCTCCGCCTGAAAGAGGAGATCGGCGAGCGCTTCTGGGACCTGGGCCAATGCCTGCTCCGCGTCCACGACCGGGCGCTCTACACCCAGGCCGGCTTCGAGTCCTTCGAGCAGTACCTCGGCAAGAAGGGCGTCGACATCGGCAAGAGCACGGCCTACCGGCTCATGGACCTGGCGAAGAACTTCAGCCGCGAGCTCGCCCGCAAGCACGGGCAGAGCAAGCTGATGGCCGCCATCGAGCTGGCCGCGTCCACACCCGAGGAGGACAGACCGATCGACGTGCTCGCCTACCAGGTCGAGACCCGCAAGGACGGCAAGACCGTCATCAAGCCGTTCAAGGACGCCACCGTCCGCGAGATCAAGGGCGCAGCCCAGCGCCAGCGAATCCAGATCCAGCGCGTGCAGCAGAAGCCCCGCCCCTTGCCCGGGAGCCAGCCGAAGCCCGCCTGGCAGGCCGAGGCCCTGCGCTCGCTTCGCGCCATCGCCCCCGAGGCGAAGCTCTCGGTAAAGACCGGCAAGGGCACAGACCCCGAGATGGCGATCGAGCTCGCGGGCATCCCCCGCTCCAGGCTCCGCGAGGCGCTCGCACGCCTGGCCAGGGCCGTGCCCGAGGCGTGAACACCAGCCCCCTCGGTCGCACGACGAGTAGCGAGTCCGGCGTGAGCCCGGCCTCCTCCCGCTATAACCACTGCTGATCCGACAGGTGCTGCCAGGCCACGCGAAGGTGCTGCGGCTTGAGGAGATCTCGCTTGCGTCTGTTCCATTGGTGGACCCTGGAGATGGCCTCATCCACGCCCGCGGGCTTCGGCTCCTGGTGGGCTGTCACCCAGTGGAGCGAGGCGAGCAGCTCCATGCCGTAGGGCGTCTCGAACCCCTCGATGAGCTGCGCCACCCGGTCCAGGCGTTGCCGGGACTGCTCGTGCTCGGCAAGATACGCCTCGGCCTTGTCCGCGGCTCCTTCCAGCAGCTGGATCTCCACGTCTGGGCTTCGAGAGCCGGTGAACCCCCTGGTGAAGTGCCCCTCGATGCGCTCCAGTACCTTGTTGAGGTTGTCCGCGTAAGGGCCATAGTGCCCGGCCTTGAATCGCAGGCGCAGCGGCTCGCCCGCCTCCTGGAGGAAGTAGGCGAGCTTCTGGATCTCGAGCTGGGTCAGCCGGTACTGGAAATCGGAGTACAGGTCCATGGCCTTGATGAAGAGGGCCCGCGCCGGGGTCATCTTCGGAGGCCTGGTGGCAACGGGCCGGGCGGCCGGGGCCGGAGGCTGAGCCGGTTCGTAGATCAACACCCTGACATCGGGCAGGGCGCTGAAGGCTCGCTCGATCAGCGGGCGAACCTCGCTCCAGTCCAGCCCGCCGAGCCCGCAGCCCAGCGGAGGGACGGCGATGGAGGTGATCCCGCGCTGCCGGACCTCCGACACCAGGGCCTCGAGCCCCTGCTGGATGTCCTCCATCCGCGACTTGCCCCGCCAGTGTCTCTTGGTGGGGAAGTTGATGATGTAGCGCGGGCCCACCAGGGCAGAGGTCTCGTGGACGAACATCCGCCCCGGCTTTACCAGGGTCTTGGCGCATGCTTTGCGGTAGGCCTCGTAGTTTTCCGGATAAGCCAGCTTGAACTGGAGGGCGATGCCCTTGCCCATGAAGCCTACGCAGTTGACCGTATTGACCAGCGCCTCTGCATCGGCTTGCAGGATGTTGCCGGTCCTGTGCTCGAGCATGCCCCGCTCCTACGTCAAATCAATAGTACAACTCGCGTCTGACTTCAACCCTGGGCTGATGGCCGACGAACTGCGACAGGATCTTCTCGACCCGCTTCTTCATCTGGGCGTCTAATACCGCGACGACCTGGATCAGGTTCCAGCCGCAGAATCTGTGGACCAGGAACTCCGCCTGCTTGCGCCGCTGGCGGTCGTTGTCGCTCGGTTTGTCTGCCCAGTACTTCTCACCGACCATGTTCCAATCGACCTTGTCGAGATCGTCCAGGCTGTCGAACCAGCTGGTGATGGCGGCGATGCCGTGTCCATCCGAGAAGACGAATCCGGCCCCGCTCGAGGCGATCAGCTCGGCAGCGCTCACCAGGTAGAGGAGCGGCTCCTGGCCCTCGTCGTAGCCAGGCACTTGATCGGTCTTGAGCTGCAGCAGCATCGGCGAGAGGGGTCCGAAGTAAAACGGTACGTAGTCGTGGACGGTGCCGCCGGGCCCGCAGGGAATTAAACGCACGCGGCGCTTGGCCTGCACTTCGAGGCTGTGGATGGTGTGGTAGGTAAGCCCGTCGTCAGGGACGTGATTGGGGGCGTGCATGCCTCCACGCTTCAGGACGACCGGGAGGTTGTCCACGTGGAGCATGCGGTATATCCGGGTTGTCTTCGTCTTCGCCTTCAAATCACGCCCTTCTTGACAATCCACTCATCTATCTACATCCAGCCCCTGGAAGGACTGCGAAGAACGCTTGAAATGTCCCGGCGTTGGGACACGCTTTCGTTATCACAATCACGTGGAGATGGCCATCCCGGCTCGACCACCGTGATTCTCCGCCCCTCTCCTGAATGTTTCTAGTCCTAAAACAAGCGCGGCTTTCCAAGCCGCGTTTGTTTTCAGGGCTAGCCGCCCGAAGGGCGGTCGTTTTGGGGTGAAGCTG
>JAFGRB010000295.1 GCA_016935365.1 Deltaproteobacteria bacterium | reverse complement strand
CAGCTTCACCCCAAAACGACCGCCCTTCGGGCGGCTAGCCCTGAAAACAAACGCGGCTTGGAAAGCCGCGCTTGTTTTAGGACTAGACCGAAGGAGGGACTGGACTCAAACGGATGGCCCGTCTTCGTCCTCGCGCAGGTCTTCCTCTGCCTCTTGCTCCTCGCTCGCGTTGCGGGCGCGCATCTTGACGATGGCCTTGCCCACCGCCGTGGCGATAGCGGGCAGCTTGCCAGCACCGAAGATGAACAGAACCACGATCAGGAAGAAGACCAGCTCAGCGAAGCCAGGCACGGGGTCGTTCCAGCGGGTCAGTAGTCCAGGCCGAGCTTGAAGTTGAACATGCTGACCCCGTCGATGGTGAAGGCGCCTTCGGCGGCGAACTGGAAGATGAAGGTCGCCAGGCGCACTCCGCAGAACAGCCTGTGGTACATGTTGTCCTGCCAGTTCATCTCGCCGAAGACCTCGTGATCGAAGTCATCGATCCCGTTGACGATCGTGATCACGTGCGAGCTGGCGTGGATGAAGAGCATGTTGTAGCCGGCATAGGGGGTCAGCGACAGCATGCCCCCGATGCCGAAGGCCTTGGACACCGAGACGTCCCAGCCCCCGGTGCTGAGCTCGAACTCCTTCGCACCCACGGTGTGGTTGATGGAGAAGCGCACGGCGAGGTCGGGGATGTAGTAGAAGCCCTCGTTCAGGGCCCACTTCAGCTCGGCACCGACCACGAAGAGCTCGCTGTCCGGCAGGTAGGACATCTGGGTGCCGATCTCGAAGCTGAAAGGCAGCCCCTTCCGCAGGTGCAGGTGCGGGATGAAGACGACCGAGTCGATCTTGCCCTCTGCCGCGAGGGTCCAGAAGTCCTCGTTGTTGGAGATGGGCGCCACCGTGCCCTCGAGCGCAAAGGTGAAGCCGTTCAGCCCGAGAGTTTCGGCCGGGGAGAGAAAGATGGGGGCTGTGATCTGGCCCAGCTCGGTCATCAGACTCTCGAAGTGCTCCTGCGGGCAGGTGCCGGTGCAGCTGCTGGTGAAGTACTTGCCCAGGTGCAGATCGTAGCGCCCGGCTGCAGCTGGTCCCGACCAAAGCAGCGCCAGGGCCAGAAGCGAGAATGGAACGAGTCGTCGGTTCTTCATACCGAATCCTCGAGTAGTCGGTAAATCCACGATTTGCGCCAAGCTAGCACCGAGGCTCCCGATCTGTCAAGATGGATCGCGCCTCTCCTGCCCGACCGGCCCGACGCGCAAATCGCCCGCCGCGACCGCGCGCTGCAGCCGGCTGCCGGCCCGAATACGGGTGTGAGGCCAGATCACGCTATCCTCGAGCCACGCGTCCTGCTCGATGACGCAGTCCTCTCCCACCGCCACCCGGGGGCCCAGCCGGGCGCTCGGAGCGATCCGGGCGTCCGGGGCGATGAGCACGCCGTCCGCATCCAGCTCCGGGAAGCCGCAGCCGAGCGCGGCCTGACCTGAAAGAGCGGCCAGGTTGGCATCCAGATAGCGCTCGACCGTGCCCAGGTCGAACCACGGCCCGTCGTATGGGCAGGCGCCGATCTCGAGCCCGCGGCCCAGCATGGCGCGGTAGGCCCGGTCGTTGATGCAGGCGAATCCCGAATCGGGCAGGAAGTCGAACACCTCGGGCTCGAGCACGTGGATGCCGCAGAACATGCACGCAGACCGGCGGCCGCGCGCCTCGACTCGAAGGTCCTTGAAGCCCACCATGCGGTCCGCCTCGTCCGCCTCCAGGGCCGTGTAGCCGGCGCCGGCCGGCAGGGGCCGGACGACCATGGTGGCGGCGAACCCGCGGCAACGGTGGAAATCCAGCGCGGCGGAGAGATCGACCGCGCTGAGCACGTCGCCGTTGAGGAGCAGGAAAGTCCCGCCCTCCAGGAAATGGCGCATGCGCACCACGCCGCCGCCGGTGCCCAGGATCTCCCTTTCGGGAGAGTAGGTCAGCGCAATCCGCCCGGCGCGCTCACCGAGCTCGGACCGGATTTGCTCGCCCAGGTGATGGAGGTTGATGGCTGCCTCGCGAACCCCTGCGCGCTCCAGGAGGGCCAGGGTGTATCGGATCAGCGGCTGATTGGCCACCGGCACGAGAGGCTTTGGCACGATGTCGGTCAGCGGCCTCAGGCGCGTGCCCAGGCCCGCTGCCAGGATCATGGCCCGAGGTGGAGAACCAGGCATGGCTTTCCGTGGTCGCTCAGAGCTCTTGCACCTGCGACAGCACCACGGTGATGTTGTCGACGCCGCCGTTCTTGTTGGCCGCGTCGATGAGCGACTTGCAGGCCGACTCGAGCCCGTCTGAGTTCTGGACGATCTTGAGCAGGTCGGGATCGTTGACCATGCCGCTGAGCCCGTCCGAGCAGGCGAGCATGATGTCGCCCGGCTGCACGTTGTGACGCGACAGGTCCACCAGGACCGTCTCCTTCATGCCCAGGGCGCGCACGATCACGTTCTTGTGGGGGAAGTTCTCGATCTCTTCGGCGGTCAGCTTCTTTGCCTTGATGTAGTCGTTGAGAAGCGAGTGATCCTCGGTGATCTGGGACAACTTGCCGTTGCGGATCAGGTAGACCCGCGAGTCGCCCACGTGGGCGACGAGAGCCTGGCCGTCGATGAAATGCAGCCCGGCCACCGTCGTGCCCATGCCCCGATACCGCGCCTCGCGCTGTGCCGCCTCGTGGATCCGCAGGTTTGCCAGCTTGATGGCCATGATGAAGCGGTTCTCGTCATAGGGCCGGTTCTTGTCCATCTTGTAGGGCCAGGTGATGTCCGAGTCCTGGCGGGTGGCCTTGAAGAAGTTCGAGACCGCCTCGACGGCTATCTGGCTGGCGACCTCGCCCGAGCTGTGCCCGCCCATCCCGTCGGCGACGAGGAAGAGGGACTCCTCGGGTAGCTGGAGCAGGTTGTCCTCGTTGTGGGAGCGTTTCATTCCCACGTTGGTCAAGCCCGCGTTTGCGATCCGCATGACCATGCTTGCGAACTCCTTGAGTTTTTTCTGCGTATCACGACCGGGATTGGAAAGTCAAGCACCTGGGCTTCGGATCTGCCAATCGCCTTGTCAGCGCAGCGCGGATCGGGTATCACGGCCTCGGGTGACCACCGAGCGCGACATCTCCGGTCTGCTCCAGCGCCGCCTCCTCGTGCTGACCGGCAAAGGCGGAGTCGGCAAGACGAGCTGCTGCGCCGCCCTGGCGCTGTGCGCGAGACGAGCGGCCAGACGCGTGCTGCTCGCAGAGGTCTTTACGACCCGGCGGCTGCCCGCGCTTTTCGGACTGGCGGTCGATGGCGACGGCCCAATCTCGCTGCGGCCAGGCCTGGACTGGATCCGGATCACGCCCGCCAGGGCCCTGGAGACTTACGCCATGCAGCTGCTCAAGCTGCGGACGATCTACCGGGCGGTCTTCGAGCAGCGCAGCGTCCAGCGCTTCCTGCAGGTCGTGCCTTCCCTCGCCGAGATCCTCGTCCTCGGACATCTGGTCCACCTGGTGCAGCGCGGCGGCTACGACCTGGTCATCCTGGATGCGCCCTCATCGGGGCCCGGGGCCCTGATGCTGGAAGCGCCGCGCGTGGTGATCGAGACGGCGCCGCCGGGATCCCTGTCTGACGGCGCGGCCTGGATCCACAAGCAGCTCAGCGATCCCGCCAGCACGGCGGTCAACCTGGTCGTGCTGCTCGAAGAGCTGCCCGTCTCGGAGGCCATCGCCTTGCATCACCGCCTGCGCGACAGAGACGGCTTTCCGCTGGGCTGGATCCTGGCCAATCGCTGCCTGGCCGATCCCTTTCCCCGCGGGGCCGTGCCTCTGTCGGCCGAAGAGTGCGAAGGGCCCGCCTGCGCGCTGCTCGCCGCGGCGAGGATCTATCGCTCGCGGCTCGCTCTCCAGGGCAGGTACTTCGATCGCTTGCGGGCCGGTGTGGATCTGTACGCGCTCCGGCTGCCCGAGATCGCGTCAGGGCCCTTCGGGCCGGAGGCCATCGAGCAGCTCGCCAGCGCGATCGAGTCCGGGGGGATGCCGTGAGCCTCGGCGAGATCGTCGTCCGGAAACGGATCGCCCTGAGCATGGGACCGGGCGGCGTGGGCAAGACCACCATCGCCGGTGCCATGGGCCTGCAGGCGGCCGTGGAGGGCCGCCGGGCCCTGGTCCTGACGATCGATCCGGCCATGCGCCTGGCCGATGCGCTCGGCTTGTCCTCCCTGAAGCCGGGCCAGAGGCACGTCCTCGACAGCGCTGCGCTTTCGGCTGCCGGGGTTCCCGCCCGGGCCGAGCTCGCCGTCTCGATGCTGGATGCGGATCGGACATGGCAGGCGGTCATCGCACGCGAGGTCTCCGATCCCGACAAGCGGCGCATGATCCTGGAGCATCCGTTCTTCCAGCGCATCTGCGACGATCTGGCCGGCGCGCGCGACTACGCGGCGGTCGAGGAGATCCACCACCTCGACAGCCGCGGCGAGTTCGACCTCGTCGTGCTGGATACCCCGCCGACCGTTTACGGCGTGAGCTTCCTCGAGGCGCCCGACAGGCTGCTCGGCGTGCTGGATCACAACGCCTATCGGCTGCTGCTGGGCCCGGCCCTGCTCGCGAGCAAGGTGGGGCTGCGGACATGGAGCTTCTCGGGCGGCTACGTGATCCGGAAGCTCTCCCGCTTCACGGGCATCGAGTTCCTGCGGCAGCTCGCGTCCTTCACGGACCTGTTCAGCGGACTGCTGGAGGGCTTCCGGCAGCGGGCCGCGACCGTCAAGGCCAGGTTGCGCTCCGGAGCCGCCGGCTTCGTCGTGGTCACGGCTGCCGACTCGAACCTGGCCCGCGAGGCGGGCTACCTCTATCGCCGGCTCCAGCAGCGAGACCTGTCCCCGGAGGCCGTGATCGTCAACCGCGTCACACCGCGCCCGACCCCGCTCCAGGCGGACGGCGCCTGGCGCGACGAGCTGCGCGAGCGGCTCGGCCGGGACGGCGAGCGCTGGCTGGAGGCGCTCGAGCGCGCCCATGCGACGCTGGACGCCCTGGCGAGAAGGGACGCGGCGGCTCTGGAGGCGATCAAAGCATCGATGCCGCGTAGCAGCAGCTTCCAGACCGTGCCCCTGATGGATGGCGACATCCATGACCTGCGAGGGCTGGAGCGCCTGCGACGGGCGCTGTTCGATCCCGGCTGCCCGGACGGATCGGATGCACCGGCGGGCGAGACGAGGAGGACCGGATCATGCTGAGCTTCGAGCTTCGCACCCGCGATCGAGACGCCTTCGTGGATATCACCGACCGCGTTCGAGAGGCGATCGCGGACAGCGGCGTGCAGCAGGGCACCTGCCTGATCTACTGCCCGCACACGACCGCAGGCATCACGATCAACGAGAACGCCGATCCCGACGTACCGCGGGACATCCTGGCCGCCCTGGACCGGTGCTTTCCCTGGCAGGCCGGCTACCGGCACGCCGAGGGCAACTCCGCCGCCCACATCAAGGCTTCCACGGTCGGCGCTTCCTGTCTGCTCGTCGTGAAGGACGGCAAGCCGGTGCTCGGGACCTGGCAGTCGGTGTTCTTCTGCGAGTTCGACGGGCCGCGGAGCCGTCGCTTCCACGTCCAGGTCTGCGGATCGTGAGGAGCGATCCGGATGCGCTCAGGGCCCGCGGGCCGAGCCCTCCGGCGTGTCATAGGGCACCAGGGGCTCGGCTGGCGCTGGCAGGGGAATGGCGCCCGGTCCGATATCCATCCCGTGCCGTGCGGCCCAGGCCAACCCGAAGCGGATGCGATCCACGATGGAGGGGTGGGACATGAAGTAGAAGCGCACCCAGCCCGGGGGATCGATGTCGCCCTTGTTCTCCCGCGCCAGGCGGACCATGAGCGAGATGTAGGCGACCGGATCGCGGGTCAGCTCCAGCCCGGCCGTGTCCGCCTCGAACTCCTCCTGGCGACTGAGGTACTTCGACAGCGGCCCGTTGGCGATCGCCAGCAGGTGGAAGACGAGCAGGACCAGCGGCAGGATGCTGGGATCGGCCTCCGGGCGCAGGCGCAGACGCCGGATGGCCGGCCCCTTCCAGAGCATCAGGCGCAGCAGGGCGAGGAACACGAGCGCGGCGAACGCGGTGGTGATCCAATCCCGGGCCGCGTGCTCGTGGATCTGGTGACCCAGCTCGTGCCCGACGGTAAAGAGCACCTCCCGCGGATGAAAGCGGTTGACCAGGTTGTCGCCCAGCACGACCTGTCGGGTCGGACCCTCGCCCATGAAATGGGCACCGGCCACCTTGGAGCGCTTCGAGGTGTTGACCACCCTGACCTGCTGGAGCGCGAAGCCCGCTTCGGAGGCCAGATCCTCGATGGACTGGCGGAGCTGGCCCTGTGGCAGAGGCTTGTAGTCGACGACCATGCTGGCCCGGTACGGGGCCAGCATGGACCAGACCCAGATCATGCCGACCACCGCCACCCACAGCCAGAGCCACCAGCTGCGGGGCAGCTTGCGGGCGAGCCCGAACAGGCCGATACCGAGCATGCAAGACAGCAGCGCATACAGCCCGAAGGAGCGAGCGACGTCGATCCACCACTGGCCGAGAGTCTGATTGGATAGACCGAAAAGGTGCGGCCGGACGAAGGTGCAGAAGTACTCGAAGGGCAGGTAGAGCGCGAACCACATGAGCGAGAAGGCGACTGGAAACATGGCGTCGATCATCCAGCGATTGCGCTCGGTCGGGCTGCTGGCCGACAGGCGCTCCAGCACGCCTACCGTGCGGCGCAGCACCGGCGCGCGCTGCCCGAGCGCCGCCAGCGCGGGCCGGGCATAGAGCCAGTCGGCGATATGGCTGCAGTGGCGCCGGATGACCAGGTGGATGCCCGCCAGCAGCACCACCAGGTAGATGCTCAACTTCATGCCCAGGCTGGTGAAGTACAGCAGGTTGCCGGACAGGCGCTTGCTTGCCCAGAAGGCGATCTCCTCGGGCGAGAAGAGCGAAGTCGGATCCACGCGGGCCCTCCCTGGGGCAGCATAGCACAGGCTCGGCGACACCGTGCAAGCGGGCTAGT
>JAFGRB010000294.1 GCA_016935365.1 Deltaproteobacteria bacterium | reverse complement strand
CCCGAAGTCGCCAGCCTCCCCCCGCTCGACCGAGAATCCACCCTTCGTGCAACCGGATCCTGACGCGGTAGTCCCAACGTCCCAACGTTGGGACTGGCGGAGGAGCTTGCGGCGTGGCGTGGATGCTGCTGTAATCGAGACGTGAAGAAGCCGAGAGAGGCAGCGCCCGGGATCCCCGTGCTTCTCTTCCTGCTCGCCTTTCTCCTGCCGCGGGAGGCGCACATGAGCGGATCGGCCGTGGGCACCATCACCAGGGAGTACTTCGCGCTCTCCGGAGACGACGGCTTGCGCATCCACTTCACCGGCCCGGAGGAGGAGACCAAGTACCACTCCAGGGCGCGCGCCAAGATCGCAGCCCGTCTCGAGCCGCTGGCGGAGAGAGTCGCCGCCCTGATCGAGAAGCTCCGAAAGAAGCCGGCCTGGTCGCGCTCGATCCGGCCATACCGGCCAGGTCCGGATCTCGGTACGGAGGCGCACCTGGCGCACTTCGAGCTGGCCGAGTACGCGTCCTGGCTCCGGGAGCTGCAGGCGAAAGGCTCCTATCTCTACACGACCTCGTTCGGACACCAGCCCGCAGACGGGAGGCACCTGACGGTGACCATCCGGCTCGTGCTCGCGGGCCGGGTCGAGGCCAGCGCCCTGTACGAGCTCGAGGACGGCCTGCACACGCTGAGAGCCGGCCTGCCGGACGATCCCCGCTACGCGGCCAACCCCGACGGGGTCAGCATGCGCGCGGACGGCTGCGAGCCGCACGCGGACAGGCTCGAGTCGCTCCGCAAGGCCCTCGCAGCCCGGCTGGAAAAGCAGGGCCTCTTCTACACGGGCCATGCCCAGGACGGCAGCCTGTTCATCGCGAGGCTCGAGGGGCCCGAGTTTTGCCTGGCCCAGTTCGAGCTCACCCTGGCCGGCCAGCACCACTGGGGCAGGACCCGGCGCGCCTTCGTCGAGTCGGCGAAGGAGCTGCTCGCCGGTGCGCGCGAGTGGCCGGGCTTCCCGCCCGACCCTGCGGCCGACGAGGCGCCGTGGAGAATCGTGGTGGATCCGCCAGTCCTGTGAGATCGCATGCCGGCGCGCGGATCCCAGCAGGCCATCGTCCAGGCCCGGTCGTGGCGAGCAGGCGAGGCGGACAGGTCGCTTCCCGAAGGCTGCCTCTTCAGGCTGGGGAGCCTCCGATTCGCCCATCCGCAACACTGCGGCGAGGTCATCCGCCTTCCCGGCTCCAACCACATCATGACCGTGGGGGGCGACTCCATACGGATATTCGATCGGGCCTCCGGGAGCCTGCTCTCGCTGCTGCAGCTGCGCGCCGATGTGACGGCCCGGGCCCTGAGCCCGGACGGCCGAGCCCTGGCCTTCTCGCCGAAGCAGGAGGGCGGCCACCTGTGGAGCATCGACGCGGGCCGGTTCCGGCGCTTCGGGTCGACGGACGGCGCCATCCAGAGCCTCGCCTTCTCCCCCGACGGCGCCCTCCTGGCCGCGGGTACCTACCAGGGGGCGGTGGACATCTTCACGCTCCCTTCCCTCGAAAGGATCGATGGGTTCCGGGCCTGCGAGCACCCGGTCGACTCGCTGGCCTTCTCGCCCGACAGCCGGCGCCTGGCCGCATCGGCCACCCTGGTCATCCCCGTCCCCGATGGGAGCCAGGCCTCCATCGCCATCTGGGACGTGGCCGCGTCGAAGCGGATCCACGATCTGCAGTTCGCAGGCGAGTGGTTCGACATCTTCTTCTCGCCTGATGGGCGTTACCTATCGGACCGGGTGTACAGCTACGAAGCCATCGACACGCACTCCGGCGAGATGGTCGTCAACCCGCACGGAGCGCCCGAGCGGAACCCGAGCCTCGACGAGCTCCGGCAGGACCCCGATGCCGATCCCATCGACCGGATGGCCCTCTCGCCCGACGGCAGGCACCTGGCCACAGCCGGTGGGCTGTGGACGCTGGAGTCGCAGCAGTTCACGCCCTTTCCAGACCCGGTCCGAGGAATCGCCGGGCTGGCCTTCCAGGGAACCCGTCTCTTACGGGTCCGTTCGGATGGGCTCGTGGACGTCTTCGATCCTCCCTCCGGCACCGAGCGCCGGCAGGCTGTCGAGCTGGGCACGGGCACGCTGGCGGCCGTCTTCTCGTCGGCGGGCGATCTCATGGCCGCGGCGGGCGAGCGGGGCGAGCATCCGCCCGTCCGGGTGTTCCGGGTCGCAGACTGGAACGAGCTGTGCCGCTTCCGGGTGGGACAGGGACGGGGCCAGCTGCCCTGCTTCTCGGGCGACGGTCGCCGGCTCGTCGTGGCGGACCAGCTCGGAGTCGTCGAGGAGTGGGATATCGAAGGGGGCCGGCGCATCAGCCGGGCGAAGACGGGCTTTCCCGGCCTGCCCCGCTGCCTGGCGCTCTGCTCCGACGAGAAGACTGCCGCGCTCGGCGTGTGGGATTGCCCGAAGATTCTGCTCTGGGACCGGGCCGCAAGAAGCGAGAGGGGCTGGCTCGTCACCCAGGATACCTGCCCTCTCAGCCTCGCCTTTCACACCATAGGCAGGAAGCTCGCCGCCGGATGCCGGGACTGGACGGTGCGCTTCTTCGACCTCGACTCCGGCGAGGAGCTCCGACGCCTCAAAGGGCACACCGGCGCCGTCACCAGCCTGGTCTTCTCGAACGACGGCAGCCGGCTCTACTCGGGCAGCCGGGACTCGACGGTGCTCGCCTGGGACGCGCAGGGGGTCTGAGAGCCTTGCATGCAGCCGGAGTCCGAGTCACAAGAGCATTGCAGTCGTGCCCGGAATGCCCGATCCTCTCGGTGGACGGTCCGCGAGGAGGACGGGCGTGAAGAGCGACAGCCGCAAGGCCATCATCGCCGCCTTTCTGGCCAACCTCGGCATCGCCGTGGCCAAGGCGATCGGTTTCTTCTTCACGGGCGCGGCCTCCATGCTGGCAGAATCCATCCACTCGGTGGCCGACACGGCCAACCAGGGCCTGCTGCTGCTGGGCAGCCGCCTGGCGAGACGCCGGGAGACGCCCGAGCACCCCTTCGGCTACGGCCGGGAGCGCTTCTTCTGGGCCTTCGTGGTGGCCCTGGTTATCTTCAGCCTGGGCTCGGTCTTCGCGCTCGTCGAGGGCGTCGAGAAGCTGCTTCACCCTCACGAGCTGGAGTCGCCCATCTGGGCGGTCGGCATCCTGGCCGTGGCCATCGTCCTGGAGAGCCTGTCGCTGCGCACCGCGGTGCGGGAGTCGAACCACCTGCGGGGCGATCTCTCTTGGTGGACCTTCGTGCGCAGCTCCAAGGTGCCCGAGCTGCCGGTGGTGCTGCTCGAGGATGTCGGCGCCCTGGCCGGGCTGGCGCTGGCGCTCGCCGGCGTGGGCCTGGCCCTGCTGCTCGAAGACGCCCGCTTCGATGCGCTCGGCTCGATCGCCATCGGCTTGCTGCTGGGCGCCATCGCCGTGGTGCTGGCGATCGAGATGAAATCGCTGCTGATCGGCGAGTCCGCCTCTCAGAAGTCCCGGGCCGCGCTGCGCGCGATCGTCGAGCGCCAGGGCTGCGTCCGGCGCCTGATCCACATGCGCACCGAGCACCTGGGTCCCGAGGAGCTGCTGGTGGCCATCAAGGTCGAGCTCGATGGAAAGCTCGACTTCGCGGCCGTGGTGAGCGCCATCAACGCGCTCGAGGTGCAGCTTCGCGAGGCCGTGCCCATCGCCCGGGTCGTCTACATCGAGCCGGACATCTACGCCGAAGGCCACGAGCCCTACCGCGCCGGGGATTCTCCTTGCGCCCCGTCCGGGGCTCCGGCAAATGACGAGCGCGGCGGCTGAACGAGAAGGATCGGCCCGTCGAAATGCAGCGCGTGGTGCGCCAGGGTGACGTGGCAACGGGCGAGCTGCCAGACCTCCAGGACCGTGTGGCTCCGGGCCCGTGCGCGGGCCGGCGGCAGCGGCTGGCCCTTGCCCATCACGTGTCGAGCAGACGGCGGGCCCAGGCGCCGCTCGAGCGCGCGGACGAAACGCTCCACGGGCCTGGAGACCGGCATTCGCCTCTCGGTCGTGGAATCGAGCTTGCGGATGCCGAGCACCCCTTCCACATCCTCGGCACCCGCATAGACCTCGACCGCCGACAGGCCCTTCGGGGAGAACAGCAGCCCCACGACCGCCGGCAGATCCGCGATCTCCGTCTGCAACCAGAGGCTCCGGCCCGTCTGCTCCTCGACCGCCCTGGCGCCGGGGAAGCGGCCGGCGATCTCTTTCCCGCCCTCGCCCCAGGGGGCCTTCAGGATCCACTCCAGATCGAGCCCGGCTGCCTTCTCCTCGCAAGCCGGCAGCAGCAAGGCCCACAGCAGCCCCGAGAGGACCTGGACCGTCCTGCCTCCGCCCATGATCGCGCTCACTGGCAGATGTCGATCGTGAAGCGACCGGCCACGTGGTTCTCGTCGTCGTACGAGGCCGTCAGACCGCCCTCGATCACGCCGTCCCCGCTCTCGAGCTCCACCCGGCCGAGCGTGCATATCGTGTTCATGTTGCCGTCCGGGTTGTAGAGCGTCACCGTGTGGCTCATCCCGAGCGAGTAGGAGCCCGGTTCGGCCGAAGGAGTCGTGAAAAAGACCATCAGGCCGCTTCCCATGTGTACGCTGCAGCCCCCGGCTTGATCGAACAGATCGATGTCGATGCAGTCCTGCTCGGTGTCGACCTCGGACCTGCCGCTCACGAACGAGAACGCCTGTCCATCGATCATGCCGGCGAGGTTCGTGTCTGGAATACCACCCCCATCTCCGTCCCCGCAGGCCGCGATCGCGAGCCCCAGTCCGAAAAGCCAGAAGAACCCACGCATTCGCATCTCGTACCTCCTCAATCGCTCATTCTCGCAGCCGGTGCGCGCCTCGTCAACGAGGCTGCACTTCTCTCCCGAAGCGTCTAGAATCGAAGATCGGAGGTCGGCATGCGCTTCCTGCTCCCAGCCGTATCGATCCTGGCGCTCGGCAGCTGCCTGTTCGAGCCGGACCTGGATGGCGGTGGAGACCGGTACTTCCCCTGCATCGACGGCACCTGTCCTCCACCTTGCACCTGCATTGGAAACATATGCGCGCCGCCCGGGCGGCTCGACGATCCGGTCATCTGCGCCGGATGCCAGGACGGCATGGCGGACTGCGACGGGAGCACCCGGACGCGCTGCGAGACCGATACGCGCTCCGATCGAGACCACTGCGGCGGCTGTGGCGTGCGCTGTCCGGACGGACAGGACTGCGTCGACGGCGATTGCAGCGGCTGCGCCGATGGCGACGGAGACGGCCATGCAGACGCGAGCTGCGGGGGCGACGACTGCGACGACAGCGACCCGGGCACCCACCCCGGGGCTGCCGAGATCTGCGGCGATGGGATCGATCAGGACTGCTCCGGCGTGGACCTCGACTGCGACTGCAGCGACAGCGACCACGACGGTCACTTCGAAGCCGGGTGCGGGGGAGACGACTGCGACGACGGCAACCGCCGCATTTTTCCAGGCATCGAGGAGAGCCCCTGCGACGGCATCGACCGCAACTGCAACGGGTTTTCGGACGAGGCGCCGGACGAGGACGGCGACGGGTTCGACGTCTGCGGCATCTACGACATCTACAATCCCGACGGCCGGCCGGCCGACTGCGACGACAGCTCGGTCGACATCCACCCGGATGCGATCGAGTACTGCGGAGATGGGATCGATCAGGACTGCTCCGGAAAGGCGAGCGACCCGGACAGCGACGGCGACGGGCATGTCGACGCGTGGGATCTGAACGGCGACCGCTGCTCGGGGCGGGACTGCGCGCCGTCCGACCCGCGCATCCACCCGGGGGCCGCGGAGATCCCCTGCGACGGCATCGACCAGAACTGCAACGGCATGGACGACGAGGCGCCCGACGCCGACGGCGATGGCTATGACGTGTGCGGCCCCGGCGACGCGATCGACCCGGACAACAAGCCAGCGGACTGCGCCGACTGGGCGGACTGGATCCACCCCGGAGACGCGACCGGCGAGCTGTGCGAGTCGGGGGACCTGCTGGACGAGGACTGCGACGGGCGAATCAACTGTGCGGATGAGGACTGCGCGCTGGTTGCGGACTGCCAGGGCTGCCAGGACGGGGACGGGGACGGTTACACCGCCTGCGATGGGGACTGCGACGACGCCATCGCGGCCAGGCACCCCGGCGCCTACGACCTGTGCGGCGACGATCTCGACCAGGACTGCAGCTCCCTCCCCAACGATCCGGATCTGGACGGCGACGGCTTCGTGGCCGCTGTCGACCTGGCCGGCAATCCCTGCGCAGGCGGCACCGACTGCGACGATCTAGACGCCATGGCCTTCCCGGGTGCCATCGAGCTGTGCGGCAACGACAGCGACGAGGATTGCTCCGGGCAGATCGACGATCTGGATCTCGACGCGGACGGCTACGCCATGGGCGATCTCGGCTGCGGCGGCACGGACTGCAACGACCTCGACGGGGAGGTCCACCCGGGTGCGCTCGAAGACTGCCACGACGGCGTGGACAACGACTGCGACGAGCGGATCGACTGCGCCGATCCCTACTGCCAGATCGCCGACGAGAGCTGCTTCGGGGAGTGCCCGGATCAGGACCAGGACGGATTCGCTCCGTGCGGCGACTTCGCCGATTGCGACGATGCCGCAGCCCAGAGCTATCCGGGCGCGATCGAGGTCTGCGACGGGCTGGACAACGACTGCGACGAGGATGCGGACGAGAGCCTCATCATGACCGTGTCCAACGCGTCGATCCACTGCGAGTCGATCGATGGCCCTCTCGAGTCGGCCGGCTTCAACCAACCGGCGGGCATGGCCTGGACCTTGGACTACAGCGTGCTCTACCTGGCCGACTCCGGCGGAGGCCGCATCCGCTCCATCCATCGGTCAGACAGAGACGAGTGGGAAGTCGAGACGGTCTTGGGCAGCGAGTTCGGTCTCGTGCAACCCACGGATCTCCTGCACGTTCCGGGCGACGGCTCGGGAATCCTCTTCGTCTCGGACCCGCCTGTGGACACCGTCTGGATCGTGGATCTCGACGACGTGGATGGCGGTCGGCTGGAATACCAGAACGGGTCGCCGATCGCCTTCCGTGCTCCCCGCGGACTGGCCATGGACTGGTATGGACGGCTCTACGTGGCCGACTCCGGCAACGGCTGCATTCGGCGCGTCTCTGTGGACACGAGGGGCTACCCGGCGCTCACCGTGGAGACCTTCGCCGGGGCCTGCGACAGTGAGAACAGCGAACTGCAGGCGCCTGCCGGTCTGGCCTTCATGCTCGACGGCGGCTTCCTGGTCAGCGACATCGGAGACGGCAGCATCAAGTACGTCTCCTCTTCCGGAGATGTCCTGGTCGTGGTCGCGCCGGGCGAGTTCAACCACCCGATCGGGCTGGCGGTGGACTGGATCTCGGGCGGGATCTACATCAGCGATCCGCTCCAGCATCGCGTCGCGCGGATCGGCCCCGGCGGCGTGTGGACCGTGGCCGGCCTGGGGAACGACCAGAGCGACCTCTGTCCGGCTTGCGAGGCGCTCCTGCTCTCCCCGACTGGGCTGGCTCCCCTGGCGGGCACCGTCTTCGTCTCGGACATCGAGGACTGCCATCTTCGCCTGATCGCGGATCCGGGGTCCTGAGACCTCACGGTCCGAGGACGCGCAGCTCGGGGATCGCCTTCTCCAGAGCCGCGATCTGCTCGGGGCTCACCTTCGTCCCGTAGAGGCCGATCTCGCGAAGGCTCTCGACACCGGCGAGCGGCGAGATGTCGTCGACCTTGGAGTTGCTCAAGAAGAGCCGCCTGAGCTTGGGCAGCCCCGAGATCGGGCGCAGATCGGTGACCGCGGTGTGGTTGAGCCACAGGTCCTGCAGGCTGCCCAGTTTCGCGAGCGGCGAGATGTCCGTCACCCGCGTGCCCCAGAGGTTGAGCTTGACGAGTTTCCGCATGCCAGCGATCGGGCGCAGATCGCGCACCCGCGTGCCGTTCAGGTCCAGCTCGCGCAGCCTGGTGAGCCGCCCGATGGGCGCCAGATCCGTGACGCGCGTCTTGTAGAGGTGGAGCTCCTCTAGCTGCACGAGCCCGGCGATGGGCGTCAGATCGGCGGCCGCGGTCCGGCTCAGAAAGAGCGTCCGCAGCCGCGCGAGCGCCTTCAGCGGGTGTAGATCGGCGACCTGGGGATCGGAGCAGGAGACCGAGGTCGAGAGAGTGGACAGGCGCTGGCCGCAGAACTGGATCGCAGCGCCTTTCTTCTTCGCTGCCCAGGCATGGCCGGCGAGCGAAAGGACCGAGACGAGACAGGCTACGAGCTGGATACGGAATCGCATGACACCTCCTGTGGCGGTTTTAATCGCAGCCCTCAGCAGCCCCGGCTCCACAGCGGCATGGCGGGATGGGGTATGACGATCCACCTGTCGTCCAGCGTGAACCGCCGCCTGGCGCCCGGCGCCTCGAAGGCCTCGGGATGCGCATCCAGCAAGTTGCCAATCGCATCTGCGCAGCGCGACGCGATCCGATAGTCGTCGGCGCTCAAGGGGAGCGAGAAGTCGTCCGGTCCCATCTTGATCAAGCCGGGTGCCGAGTCGGTGTCCGCGAGCTCCCACCCATGCTCCATGAGCTCTCGCTGCCGGGCCTTGCCCAGGGTATGAACCGGGTCGTAGCCCAGCGCGAGCAGTTCGACGCCAGGTCGGCACGCTCGGGCGCCGAGCTCCCGCAGCTCGGCGAGACGCGCGTGCTGGAAGTAGTCATCGGCCGAGGCGAAGAACAGCAGGCCGCGGTCCGGTCCCGGTGCTCCGAGCATGCAGACGCACTGCGGCGAGACACCCGGGATGCCGGGATCGACCTCGAGGATCAACTGCTCGGTGAGCGCGCGCCAGGCATCCGATCGAGCCAGCCGGGCCGCAACGCGGTGGAACTCCGCCAGGACATCCGGTTCGATACCCTTGCCGAGCAGACCCGGCTCGGGATACGCGTCCTGGAGCTGTGACTCGAGCGCGGCCACGGCCTCGTCGATGAGATCGCCGGAGCCGAGCTGACAGGCCATCTGGAGCGAATCGAAGACGGGCTTGAACCGTCGGGCCAGCCGGGGATCGTCCAGCTCGACCGTCGCAGGACGGCGGGGCTGGCCGAAGGCTGGCTCCAGCATGGCGGCTGCGAGCGCCTCGATGACGGCCAGATCGTCGTCGTCCGGGTGAACGAGCTGGCCCGTGGTGATGGCCCGGCTGCCGGCCTCCAGCCACACGACCGCATCGGGCTGGAAAGGCCCGTCTCTGGAGATGACGGTATGGATGGCGCGCCGGCCTCCGAGCCACAGCTCGTTCGTCCTGGGCAGCGCGCGGAGTGCCTCGCGCGTCGCGGCAGTCGCCTCGAAAGGAGCCTCCTGCTCCTCGCGCATCTCTTCCTGGACGCGCGCCAGTGCGCGCTCGGCTCGCTCCTGCTCGGATTCCAGCTCCTCGGCTGCCAGTCGATCGACGAGCTCCGCAAGGCTCGGGGGCGCGCGCTCCCCGGAAGCCACCATCTCGACGATCTCGCCGTGAACCCGCGAGATGGACGACGCGCTCACCCCGTATCGCTCTGCCAGCTCGTCCTGGCTAGGGCCATAACCGCTCTCGAGCAGCGTAAGGCTGTACTCGACTGCAGCCGCGTAGACAGAAGGCTTGCGGATCCTCGGTTGCCGCTCGACCGCGAAGCGTGCCCAGAGCGCGACGGCTCGCTCCACGATCTCCTCTGACCGGCGCCGACGCGTCATCTCTCGCCGCAGCAGCCGCTCGACCTCCAGGGTGCGATCCGCCCGAGATAGTCTGCGGCCGGAGCGTCGATCTCGAGTGCCCTTGCCCGCCATGCTCACAAGAATCACAGATCCACACACCGCTTTGCAAGCCTCGCGAGAAAGACCTGTCCGCGGTCTCCACAGCGCAACCCGATTGACATCGGCCCGCGCTTCCCCTAACACAGGCATCAGGAGGACGGACGGTGCGATCTCTTGCCTTCGCCTCGATCAAGGGCGGGGTGGGAAAGACCACCCTGGCCGCTCACGTGGCCGCAGCCCTGGCGGACGCTGGACGGCGGACGCTGCTTTTGGATCTCGACCCGCAAGGGCACGCGAGCCTGCTGGCCGGCGTGGATCCCGCCCATGATGCCTTCTGCACGGCGGACGCGTTCGGCCTCCGTCCGCGCGCGCGTCTCCAAGATGTCATTCTGCCGACCGCGCGGACGCAGCTCTTCGTGGCGCCGGCGACCAGCCGGATGGCGAGCCTGGAGCGCGATCTGTTCCGCTGGGGTCACCGCCTGCAAGCCCTGCCCCGGGCCATGCAGGCGCTGGCCGAGCCGTTCGACGCCCTGGTCATGGATACGCCGCCGCAGCTCAACGCGTTCAGCGAGGCGGCCCTGGCAGCCTGCGACTTGATGGTCGTGCCGCTGCCCGCCATGGCCCACGCCCTGCAGGGCCTGGGCGAGATCCGCAGCGCGTGGCTCGATGTCAACGAAGGGCGGGGCGCAGCCGTCGCCGTGGTCAACCTCTGGGATCGCCGCACCACGGCCACCAATGCAGCCGTGGAAGAGGCCTTCGCCGAGCTCGAGATGCCCCTGGCGCGCAGCCGGGTGCTCCGGGCCGAGGCGCTCAACCAGGCCGGCCTGGGATTCGCGCTGGTCTTCGACTATGCCCCGACCAGCGAGGTCGCGACCTGTCTGCGCGAGCTGGCCGAGGAGCTCTGGCGGCGAGCCGGCCGCAGAAGCGCTCAGTAGCTGCAGCGGACATTCGTGTAGGAGTTGCTGTTCGGAGGGCAGTCGCAGAGATTCGTGCTGCAGGTCCCCCCGCTTTGCTGATAGATGGCGTTGCAGGGACAATCGAAGCCGCTGCAGCAACAGTAGAGCCCGTCCGTGCCGGCCGAGTCCAATCCGATGCTCACACAGCTCCGGGTACCACAACGAGAAGACGCGCTGCTACCCTCTATGTGCTCGCATACCAGCACGACCACTGTCTGCTCGCAGTTGCCAGAGACACAGGTGTTGCCGCTGCCGCAGCTCTCGGTCTGGTCTTCGTCTGTCTGGACGTCGAAGCAGGCGCTCTGGTCACATCCCCGGTCATGACAGATGCGGCTTCTCCGTCGCCGGGCTGCATCGATGCAGGACCAGGCGCCCCAGCCATCGCAGCCATCGACTCCGCAATCGCTCGCCGTCTCTTCCGGGTTGCCGCAGCTGTCGAACCAGGTCAGGTCGTCCTCGTGGCAGGCCTGGAAGCTGTGCGGCGTGCAGCAGATCCCGCTGACGCAGACCTGCCCCTCTTCGCAGCAGGCCTGATCGCAGAGGCGCTCGAGCGGACAGCAAGCACCGGAGAGGCAAGCTTCCTCCGTACCGCAGCAGATCCCAGCGCAGAGCCTGTCCTCCGGGCAGCAGCCGGACTGCGTGCACGCCTCCCCATCGCGACACAATGCACCAGCCGCCTCGCAAACGCATGCGCCCAGAGGCGAGCACGCATCCGCCCTAGCACCGTATACGCTGCTGCAATCGATGCAGGGCGCTCCGCCGATCCCGCAGCTTGTAAGAGCGGACGCCAGGCAACGCGCTTCCCGGCAGCAGCCATCCGGGCATCGCTCGGCATCGCAGCCCAGGCAGATGCCCGCCTCGCAGCCCTCGGGGCAGTCCTCTCGTATCTCCTCATACTCGCAGCTGCCATCCTGACAGGCGCCAAACGCGGCGAAAGACACGCGCGTGTCTCCTTCGCATCGATCGGGAGGCGGAGAATCGCACTGGACCTCCGTCCCGATGCAGACACCCTGCTGGCACGCATCGTCATGGGTACAGGGGTCCGAATCCGTACACGAACCCCCGCTGTCCGACTCTTCCCATCCAGGTTCTCCGCTCTCCCGGCCGAACAGGCAGACCATGATCACCTCTCCGCACGCATAGGTCTCGCACTGGTTCTGCCCCGTGCAGGCGAAAGGTGGACATCCGAGCACACAGACACCCCCGTCGCAAATCCTGCCCGGAGGACATTCCACCCCCACGCAGTTCCAGTCCGTGCAGACCTCTTCGATGCACACCTCGTCCTCGTCGCAGACCGCTTCGCTGCAGTCGGCCGGGTGACACTGACCGTCGGATGCACAGCGTTCGGCCTGCTGGCAGCGGACCGCAAAGCACTGCTGGGGAATGCAACGGTCCTGTATGCAGACCTCGACCGGAGCGCAGTCCGCATCTGGACAGTCGGCATCCAAGCACCATCCCTCCACACACCGCCTTCCCGCATCGCAACGCACGCCCATGCAATCCGAATCCACGCACTCACCCGCAGCACACACTTCTCCCGCCTCGCAATCCACTCCGCCGCAATCGTCCGGGTAGCAAGCCCCCCGGGCACACACCTCATCAGATGGGCACTCCACCTCGACACAGGACCGATGGGTGCACTGCTCCTCGTAGCAAACCGCATCGTATGAGTCACAGTCCTGCTCACCGCAGTTCTTCGGGTAGCACTGGCCGGCAGCACACTCCTCCCCCTCGGGGCACACCACATCCAGGCATGATACCGACACGCAGTGCTCCTCGACGCAGACCTCGCCGAGACCAGGGCAGGTACGCGTACGGCAGCTCGATGGGTAGCACTGGCCATCGTGGCACACCCTGTCCTGCCCGCAGTTGACTTGGACGCAGCCCTCCTCGACACATTTCTCCCCTACGCAGACCGATCCCGGTGCACAGTCCATATGCGGGCAGTCGCTCGGATAGCAGATCCCTCCGATTTCTTTGCCCCCAATACAGTCTGCGGTCGAATCG
The DNA here is from genome assembly GCA_016935365.1 of Deltaproteobacteria bacterium. Lineage (GTDB taxonomy): Bacteria > Myxococcota > B64-G9 > B64-G9 > B64-G9 > JAFGRB01. The sequence continues at coordinate 25,668 of JAFGRB010000294.1, read as the reverse complement.
GAGCAGCCGTGAAAGGAAGCCGCAAGGAGCAGGCACACTCCCCACAGAAACCCGACGCGCGAATCCAGGATTGCCATCTATGTCGCTCCCCGTGGTCGTGTGTGCGTTTCTCACCAGCGCTGCACTTCGCCTTGACTGCAGAGCCCGCTGCAGGCGCCATCGTCGTCGGATGGCGAGATCTGGCACTGGGCGCCGAGCTGCAGGTTGCCCTGGCGGGTGTGGATGCGGATCCGCCCCGCGCCGCCGCCCCCGCCGCCTCCGTTCTGGGCGTCCTGTCCGTAGTGTGCATCGGCATTGCCTGCAGCCGCGCCCATTCCCCCGCTGCCTCCGAGATCCTCGCCCGGGCCGCCCTCCGCGGCCTGGCTGCCGGCCGCACCGTCCTCGCCCGAAGCCGCGACGAAGACCGACCAGCGGATGTTGTCGCCGTAGCCCGCGCCCCCTCCTCCACCGTTGGCCGCCAGGAAGCCGCGCACGGAGACCATCGGGGCCTCAAGCAGCACGGCGCCGCCAGCGCCGCCGCCGCCGCCCGCGCTGGAGTCGAGGCCGTCGTGGCCGCCCGCGCCGCCTCCGCCCGCAACGCGCACGCCGCCCTGCGGGCCGATCGAGATGATCGTGCCCGAGCCGAGCTGGACCGCACCGCCGCCGCCGCCGCCAGGCCCGCCGGCGTCGTCGGAGCCGCCGCCGCCCCCGCTGCCGCCGACGAGCGGATGGATCTCTGCTGACCCGTAGACACTCCCCCCCGGCACGCGCTCGGCGAAGCAGTCCCCGGCGCGTCCTCCCTCGCCACCCGCGCCACCTGCACCGCCGTAGGCGCCGCCGCCGCCGCCCGAGTCGAACAGCGCCTCGCAATCAGCCTGCTCGCCGCCGCTTCCGGCTCCCGGGCCCTCACCTGGTCCGCCGTCCTCATCGCCGCCGTCATAGCCACCGGGGCCACCCCTGCCCCGCGTGCCGACTCCACTGCCGACCATCATGCCCGCGCTTCCGCTGGCGTCCAGAACGCCGTCACAGACGAGCTCCTCGCAGGCCAGCAGCGCCAGGGCGTTGCCGCCGGTCGCGATCAGGCTCGCTCCGGGATGGATCTCGATCCTCGTGAAGTCGAACACGGCGATGTCAGGCCCGTCGTCCTGGCCCACGATCACGAAACGCTCGACATCGAAGCTCTGGCCATCGATGGAGATCTCGCCTCGATCGGTATCCAGCTCCGCCTGTCCCTCGACGACGAGCGGCTGTGACGATCGACAGACGAAGTTGTGCGCCGGTCCGCTCAGGTTCGAGGGGGCCAGCCGGTAGCATCGGGGAGGATTCCCGTCCGGCATGCAGCCGAGCGGACAGGCCTGGCGATCGACCTCCTGGCCGTCCTGGCATTGAACGAGCGCATCCCCGTCACAGGCCGCCGAGACGGGCTCGCCGTCCGGCCCCAGGCAGGGATTGACCCCGTCCCCGCCGTCCGGCCCGCCGTCGCCGTCCAGCCCGCCGTCGCCAGGCCGGACGCAGCGCGAGCTGTCCGGATCGCAGACGTAGCCGTCCAGACAGCGTCCCAGCTCGTCGCAGGCCTTGCCGTCCAGCATGGCGTAATCGGGGCAGCCCACGAGCCCGGCGCACAGGCCGACGCCCATCGCGACCTGGACGAGCTGTCTCACGAAACGGGATGTGTGCCGATCGGGCTCCACGGCTTCATTCTAGCAAATCGCCGCGCCCCGATCGAGGACGCCGTTCTCTCGGGATCTGATCCGAAGGCCCCAAAGGGGATAGCCCAGGGCGAAGCCCTGAGCTTTATACACATCTCGGAGCGCAAGGAAAGAATGGGCTTGGTAAGCTCCGAGATCCGGGTTTTCGCTGCGAAGCAGCGGAAAACCTTGCGAAGGAAAAGATGTGTATACGGCTCAGGGCTTTAGCCCCAGGCTTTATTCCCCCGCTGCTTCGCAGCGGAGAACCTTGCGAGGGCGACAAGTGCTACAGCAGCTCGAGCTGCCGGCCCTTCTGGCGTCTGGACGGGATCCGGCTGCCGAAGCGCTCCAGCATCTCGTCCCGAATGGCGATCAGGAAAGGCGACGGCGGCAGCTCGCGCAGCCTGCCCTGCCACCTCCGCCGGCGTGCGTGGCAGAGGAAGAGCCTGGCGCGGGCGCGGGTCATGCCCACGAAGAAAAGCCTGCGCTCCTCTTCCAGATCGGCTGCCTGCCGGGGCCCGAAGCGCAACGGGATCACACCGTCCTCGCAGCCCACCATGAAGACCACCGCATACTCGAGGCCCTTGGCCGCATGCAGGCTGAGCAGCGAGATGCGCTCCGCCCGTTCGTCCAGGCAGTCGGCTTGACAGGCGCAGGCGAGCTCGGACATCAGAGCGTCGCTGCTCTCGCAGCGACGGGCGAGGGGCGTGAGCAGATCGAGCAGATCCGGACACGCCTCTCGTCCGACTTCGGAACTCGCAGCGATCAGATCGACGAGCGGCTCGCCGGTGCAAGGTCCGGCCTGCAGGCGTTCGATGATCTGCTGCACGCCGGGCAGCTCGCTCAGGGCCTCGTGGTTGCGGTGCTGAAAGGGCAGCCCCGATCTGTCGAATGCCTCCACGAGGCAGTCCAGCTGGGCGCGGCTGCGATAGAGCACCGCGAGGTCGCGGAAGGCGAGTTCGGCCCCCAGGCCCATCTCGCCGCGTCCCGAGTCGATGGAGAAGAAAGAGTGACCTCCCAGGATCCGCTCGATCTCCCGGATGACGAACTCGGCCTCGGCCTTGTCGGTCGGCGCCCTGTGAATCGTGATCCGCCGGGGGTCGACCCGCGCACAGTCCAGTCCCCGGTCGCGATCCTGCTTCCCGGCGTCCATGACCTGAAGCGCGCCCCCCACGATCGACGGGCTGGATCGGTAGTTGTGCCTGAGACGGATCGTGCGCGCGGAGGGAAAGGCCGCCCTGAAGCGCTCGAAGCATGATGGATCCGCCCCGCGGAAGCCGTAGATGGACTGGTCCGGATCTCCGATCAGGCACAGGCTGCCGCTCTCCTCTGTCGCCAGAAGATGCACGAGCCGCTCCTGCTGCTCGTCCAGATCCTGGACCTCGTCGACCGACAGATGCGGCCATCTCCGCCTGAGCTCAGCCGCCAGCTCCGGCCGGGTCTCGAGCAGCTCGGCTGCCCGTCCGACGAGATCCTCGAAGTCCAGCAGGCCCTCGCGATCCATCTCCTCGCAGTATCCAGCCAGCGCCGCCTCGACCTCCGGCTCGCGCGGCGTCGACGGCGATCGTCTCGCCACCGCGATGCGCCCGAGCATGGAGCGGGCCTTGCGCGCGGACAGGCCGGTGGCCTTCCGCAGGCAGCGCAGCCTCTCCACCTCGCTCGCCACGCGGATGCGGTCTGTCCGAGCATGCTCTCGGAGCAGGGCCAGACCCAGCGCATGCAGCGTCATCACCGGCACGACACTGCACTCCGGCAGCAGCGCTTCGAGCCGCACGCGCATCTCGTCGGCTGCGCGGCGGGTGAAGGTGATCGCCAGACAGCGCTCCGGCGGCACGCCGCTTCGGACGAGATGTGCGATGCGGCAGGTCAGCGTGCGGGTCTTGCCCGTGCCCGGACCCGCCAGGATCAGCAGCCCACCCTCGACTTGCCCGGCCGCCTGGCGCTGCTCCGCATCCAGCCCGGACAGCGGATCGCCTCGCCACCAGGGCTCGTCGCCCGACGCGCCCGAAGGGCTCGAACCGATCCGAGTCCCCTGCCCGCGAGATGCGCTCTCCGGCGGGCGCATCGAGGCTCGCCCCTCCTCTCGAGGCTGTCGAGGAACGGAGTCCGTCGATCTGCACGCCTCGGCGTCACGCGGAGCTGCAGGCTCTTCTTTCGACGATCTCTCGATCATCGACAGCCTCTCTTCTCGCGGTGCCGGGCGCTCGCCCGGCTCGAAGAGCGTCACGCCTCGCGGATGGGACGAGAGCTCCCCGTGCTCGAACAAGCGCACCCGGCCGTACTCGCCGTCATAGCCCGCTTCCCGGATGACCGCGCCGGTCCGCAGGCGCCTCACCGCCTCGGCCAGCGGAGCCGAGCCCACCCGGCCGATCTCCTCGCAAGCCATATCCTCGAGCACGCGCAGCTCGGGTCCCAGGCGCGCGAGCAAGGCCTCGTAGTCGCACTGGACCGACTTGCTCCCCACCCCCAGGCCGCGCAGCTCGGCCAGGATCTCGGGCAGGGGCACGAGCGAGCGCACCCGCCCGGCCGTCTGGGGAACGAAGCCCGCCTCGCGGTCGGCCAGCTCCTCGACTCTGTGCATCACGCCGACCGTGACCGGCTTGCCGCAGACGGGGCAGCGCCCGCCGAGCTCGCGCGTCTCTCCAGGCGTGAGCCGCACACCGCACTTCCGGTGCCCGTCCAGGTGGTACTTGCCCTCCTCGGGGTAGAACTCCACCGTGCCGTCGTAACCGACCCCCGTCTCCAAAGCGCGCCGCAGCGCATCATAGGAGAGCTCACAGTCGAAGGCACACGCTTCGCGCGCCAGCTTGGATGGTGAATGGGCGTCCGAGTTGGACACCAGGCGATAGCCATCCAGACTCGAGACCCGCCAGTTCATGGCCGGGTCGGAAGACAGGCCGGTCTCCACCGCGAAGATATGATCGGCCAGGTCCCGGTAGCAGTCCTCGATCGAGTCGAATCCCGATTTGGATCCCATCGCCGAGAACCAGGGCGTCCAGATGTGGGCCGGCACCAGGTAGCAGCCATCGTCGCACTCGACGACGATCTCTGCCAGGTCTCGCGAGTCGAGGCCCAGGATGGGCCTGCCGTCCGAGGCCAGGTTGCCGATGCGTCCCAGCGCCTCGCGGAATCGACCTGCGGCCTCCATTCCGGGTGCGTAGACCAGGTGATGTACCTTGCGCGTCCTGTCGCCCGCCTTGTAGATGGTGGCGATCTCGACCTGGAGCATGAAGCGGATCTCCCCGCGGCATGCGGCTGGCAGCCGCGCCCGAACCTCCCGCTCCAGGTCCGGCCGCAGGCGGAAAAGCCCCTGCTCGGCGTCGATGAGCTTCTCGCCGATCTCGCCGAACCAGGCCGGATGCGTGAAATCCCCGGTGCCGACGAGCGCCAAGCCCTTCTTGCGACCCCACAGCGCGAGATGCTCGAGGTCGAGATTGCGGGCCGTCGCCCTCGAGAATCGCGAGTGGACGTGCAAATCGGCGAAGAAACGCATTCCGCCTTCCTCGACCGTCCGGCGGCTAGAGACCGCTCATCTTCTCGCAGATCCGAGCTTCGACTCCAGCCGATCGCTGACGAGCTTGCCAGGCGCCCTTCCGCGCAGGTGCTCCATGGCCCGCCCCATGGCGAAGCGCAAGCGGGCTTCGCGATCGGCGCTCCGGCACTGCGCCAGGCCTGCATCCGCCACCCGCTCCGTCACCGTGTCGATCTCTCCCAGCGGAGCGGGGGTCGGGCAGAGCTGGATCGCAGCCAGCTCGAGAGCGCCGTCTCCGGCCGCGGCGATCCCGCGAAGCAGCTCCGGCAGGCCCTCGCGGAAGAGACGCTGCTCGGCCAGCAAGGTGCACAATCCGAGCAGGGTCTTCTCGGCAGGTCGGGAAGCGAGCACCCTCCGACGCAGCATGCCCACCAGCCGCTGCGCGATCAGCTCGGCCACGAGCACCGGACTGGCGCCGCTCCTTTCCACCAGACGTTCGAAAAGCGAAGGCGGCCCCTGCAGGAGAACATCGTCGGCCAGCTCCGCGCTCAATCCCATCTTCCTGTAGCGCGCCTGCAGCTCCCAGGGCCGCTCGGGCATGTCCTTCTGTATGCGCTCGACCCGCGCTTGATCCAGGCGTACCGGCGGCGAGTCCGTGTCGGGGTACATGCGATCCGCGCCCGGCAAGATGCGTTCGAAGTCGGTAGTCCCGTCGGGGAAGGCCTGGCGTGTCTCATTGGGAACGCCCTTGATGGCGTCCAGCGCTCGCAGGCGGATTTCCTCTGCCGCCGTTTCGGCATCCTCGGCCGGCCCCCACGTGACCACGACCACGTCACTATGGCGAGCCGAAAACAGATCGCGCAGCTTGCGCACCTCGCGCTCCCGCTGGTTCAAGAGCGCCTCGTCGTCGGTGTGGATCAGGTTGGGTATCTCGTCCAGACAAGCGATGACCCGCACCCGCCCGGAGAACTCCTGCTCGAAAGGCACGCCGGGTTGCACCTCCTGGGACAAGAGCCCACCGAAGCCGGGCAGGCAAACACCCATGATCATGTCACCGCGTTTGAGCGCCTTGCGCAGGATGGGTATGCGGATCGAGCGGCATGCGCTCGTGATGTCCTTGACCGAGGCATTGAAGCTCTTGGAGCTCACGCCGCGGACTTTGAGCTGCTGCCGGATGTCCAGCAGGCGGCGCTGGCGCCAGGCCTCGACCCGGGTGAGCCGCTCGAACCAGGCGATGCGGCTCACACCCTTGATCTCCACTCGGGTGCCTCCCTCGATGCTGACATTCACGTCCGCCCGGGTGGCACCCGCACCGCGCCGAACCCGCTCGGAGGCCCTGAGCAGTCGCCGGATGGCCTCGGCCGCGACCGTCACCTCCAGCGGATCGCGTATCCCCGCCTCGGTGACCACTTCGACCAGCGGGGTGGAAAGACGGTCGGTGCGGAACACGATCGTGTGGCCGCGGTCTTCGACCTCCCTGCAGGCGTCCTCCTCGAGACCGAGCTGGAGGATGCCGAGCTCTCGATTCCCCAGCGGGATGGAGCCGTTGATGCCCACGATGGCGGTACGCTGGAAGCCGGTCGGAATCGAGCCATCGAGGTACTGCTTGCGGCTGACGTGAAGCTCGTCCACGAGCGTACAGCCCAGCATCAGGCTGATGCGAATGCCGATGTCGAGCGCTTCCTGGTTGATAGGAAAAGGCGGTGTGTCGTCCATTTCATACGTACAGACCGCATCCCGGAAGAGCTGGTATCGGATCTGCTTCTTGGTCTTGAACTCCATCAGCGCGGTCCCGTCGTACTCGCCGAGCTCGCTCAGGGTAGGCCTCATGTGACGCAGCAGCTCGGCGTCGTGTCCCCGGCCGATCAGCCCGACCGGGCAGTGGCAAAAGAGCTTCTTTCGCGTATCGAGCTGCTGGTGGACCTCCAGGCCCGAGCGGAAGCCCCAGGCCCGGAATTCGTTCGCGTCCATGTCGAAGGGGGACTTGCGCGCGTTCATGGACTGCCTTGTATCCCAGCCGCCCTGGACTGGCAAGTGGTGAGATTGGACGCTTGACAGATCGATGGTTCTGGGGTTCTTTTTCTACTCTGCTGGAGCATGATTGTTCAGCTGGAGGACCTCTCATGGGGCTGGATGGAACTGCGACCCAGTCGACCACCTTGCCGCCGGTGGCCATGCACGATCGGTATGGGCCTTTTTTCCGCTCTTTCTTCGCCCACTACTTCGATCCGATCGATTTCCCGGCCGCGGCGTTGGAACGTATCCGCTCGTTGGCCGACCAGGGCACGCTCGTCTACATCTCCCGCTCGGCCTCCCTGCTTCACTTCCTCTACCTCAACCACATCTGCCTGCGGCACTCGCTCCCCCTGGCCCGCTTCGTCAACGGGGTCTCACCGGTGCTTTTCCAGCCGGTCGGCGGCCTCGTCGAGCGCATGCGGGTCCTGGGCAGCGAAGACGTCGAGGAGCTCGACACCGAGGGCGAGGCGCTGGAGCACCGGCAGCTCGGCCATGTGCTTCGAGGGGGAGAGTCCGCGCTGCTCTTCCTGCAGCAGGCCGCCACGCTCTTCAACCCCCACGCCGAACCCGACGCCAACCTGCTGCGCACCCTGATCCACGCCCAACAGGCACAGGAAAAACCCATCTACCTCGTCCCCCATCTGATCATGTGGGACCTGCACCCCGAACGCGAGGGGCGCAACCTGCCCGATGCCGTATTCGGAGAAGCCGAGGCGCCTGGCTTCTTGCGCACGCTCTTTCTCCTGCTGCGCAACTACCGCAACGCCTTCGTCAAGGTTGCCGAACCGATCAACCTGCGTGATTTCCTGTGTCAGCTCGACTCGGAAGGCGAGTGCGCGCCGGATGAGCATCACCTGGCCCTGCATCACACCCTGCAGATAGAGCTCTTCAAGGAGGTCTTCGACACCACCGGTCCGCGCATCCGGCCGCACGCGGAGTACGAGGAGGAGATCCTCGCCGACGCGCGGATCCAGGACATGATCCAGCAGGAGGCCGGCGAGGACGAGGCCCGGAGGGAGGCCCTGCGCAAGGAAGCCCAGGACATGGTCGACGAGATCGCGGCCGAGCCCCGGATACGCTGGACCCTATCCCTCAACTGGGCCCTGAACCTGTTCTGGAAGTTCATGTTGGGGGAGATCGTGGTGGCCGAAGGCGGCTTTGAGCGGATCCGCGAGGCCATCCGCAAATCGCCGGTCGTCTTCTGCCCCAGCCACAAGAGCCACGTGGACTATCTGATCATCAGCCAGATGTGTCTCCTCCACCGCGTTCCGCTGCCGCACATCGCAGCGGGCGTGAACCTCTCCTTCTGGCCCATGGGTCCGATCTTCCGGCACTCGGGCGCCTTCTTCATGCGGCGCAGCTTCAAGGGCAACAAGCTCTACCCGGTGGTCTTCCGCACGTACCTGCGGCACGTCATGCGGGAGGGCTTTCCGATCGAGTTCTTCATCGAGGGGGGCCGCAGCCGCACCGGAAAGCTCCTCGGACCCCGCTACGGCATCTTGAGCTGGCTCGTGGAGGCTTTTCAGGAAGGGACCGGCGAGGACGTGCAGTTCATACCCATGTCGATCGACTACGAGAAGATCGTCGAGAGCGGCTCCTACATGCGAGAGCTCTCCGGAGGCGACAAGAAGAAAGAAGACGTGGCCGGGCTGCTGCGCTCCTCCAAGGCGCTGCGCTCGAAGCACGGCAACGTCTATGTCCAGGTCGGCGAGCCGATCTCGCTCCGGGAGTACATGCAGCAGCGCGGAGAGACGCGCGAGAACCTGGACGACGAGCGGCGGCGCCTCCTGGTCCAGTCGCTCGCCCACCGCATCCTCTACGACATCAACCGCGTCTCCACGGTAACGCCCTCGGCCCTCGTGGCCCTCTGCCTTCTCAACCACCGCCGGCGCGGCATGGCCGAGAAGACGCTCCAGGAGCGGGCCCGTTGGGCCATGGCCTGGATGCGCCGCCGCCAGGTTCGTTTCTCGAACACCCTCGAGGAGTTCGAGCGCTCGCTGGCCGAGGCGGCTGCGCGTTTCTCCAGGGACGGTTTGGTCGCCATCCAGGACACGGGCATCGAGCTCGTCTACTCGGCGGTCGAGCGCCGGCGGCTCGCTCTGGATTACTACCGCAACAACGTCATCCACCACTTCGTGCCGGCGGCCATCATCGCGACGGCCCTGGAGTCCTTCACGGTCGAGGCGGTGCCGGAGCAGGCGCTGCAGGAGCGGGTCCGGGAGCTGTCGCGCCTGTTCAAGCTGGAGTTCCGCTTCCGCGACGAGCGCCACTTCGCCGAGGAGCTCGAGGCGGGCCTGCAGGAGCTCTCCGCCGAGGGGCTGGTCAAGATGGAGGACGGATTCGCGGTCAAGCGCTCCGAAGCCCAGGACCTGCGGGTCTTCTTCCGCTCGATCCTCGAGCACTTCCTGGAGGCATACTGGATCGCGGCCCGCTCGCTCGACCTGCTCGCCGAGCGCGCCTACGGAGACCGGGACTTCACCACCCGTTGCCTCCAGCTCGGCGACCACCTCTTCGTGCAGGGCGAGATCATGCTGCAGGAGTCCATCTCCCGCGAGGTGATCAAGAACGCCTTGCAGGTCTTCACCGAGCGGGGCGCGATCGAGTCGGAGCCCGCCGGCCGCAAGGGCAATCGGCTCACGCTAGCCGAGGACTGGAAGGACGTCGGGCGGCGCGCGGCGCTCGCTGCGGAGATCGAGCGCTACTTGAACCGTTGAGCTTCTCTCCGGCGCTGCGCTTCTTCGGTCGATCGCTCAGCGCCAGCTGCCCACCAGGACGAAGCCAGACCAGTAAGCGGGATGGGGAAAGTAGCGCCGCACGAGCTTCTGGGCCCGACCGAGCGCCACAGCGGGCGCTTCGCTGTGCAGGTAGCGATAGAAGCGCTTCATGAGCACGGCTGTCGCCACGTCGCTCACCCGCCACAGGCTGGACACGACCCCGCCTGCACCGGCCGCCAAGAACGATCGATTGAAGCCGATGATCTCGTCTCCGCACCGCAGCTCACCCAGGCCGGTCTGGCAGGCCGAGAGCGTGACCAGACGCGCCGAGAGCGACATGGAGAAGACCTCGATGGCCGTCAAGTCTCCGTCTTGCTCCTCGCCCGCTGCAAGCTTGAGGGCGCTGAACAGCGGGCTGGCGGCATCGAAGGTGCCATGGCAGGCCATGTGGACGTACTCGGCCGAGCCGGCCTGCTGCATCACGCGCGCCTCGGTGGCCGCATCCTTCAAGTAGACCTCCGAACCAGGCTGCTCATCGCCCACCGAGCTCGCCTCCCGCTCGGCAAAGGGCAGGTCCAGAGCCGGGTCGCCCAGGTCCGGATTGCCCACCGCCAGCATGCCACCAGCCGGCCCGTAGCGCTCCTCCTGCCTGCGCAGCAGGACCGCCAGCACACTGGCCGACGGCACGGAGAAGAGATCGACCCTGTCCGACCAGTACGCTTCGGGTCCTGTCTTCAAAGCAGCGAAGGGCAAGTAGTGGAGCACGTCGTGGGGCAGCACGCCCACGAAGGCTGCATCTCCGAGCTCCTCTTCCAGCGGGCTCACGAGCGCCGCATACAGGCGCTCGAGCTCTTCGTCCGCCGGCGAGAAGCTCTCCATGAGACGGCGCAGCGTGCCGATCTGCTTCGCAAGCTTCTCCCGCGGCAGATTCAGTCGCCGGGCGCGAACTCTGTCAGCGCGTACGACCCAGGCCAGCGTATCCACATCGGTCACGTAGTAGACCAGCAGCGCCACATCCGAAGGCAGCAGACGCTTCAGCTCACCGGCATCCAGCGGGCGAACCTCGACGAAATCGCTCAGATCGGGATTCTCTCTCCGCATGCGCTCGATGAGATCCCGATACTCGCGTTGAGCCTGCTCGAGGCGCTCCTTGGCCTGAGCGCGCTCCGTCTGCTCGGCCCGCCTGAGCATCTCGGCCAACTGGACAAGCTCCTCTCTTCGCTTGCGAACTTGCCCGAGCAGGGCGGCATTGCCCGCACCGCCGACCTGGAGGTGGCGGTTTGCCAGCAGGTCCAGAAAGCCTCTCGCGCGCGACCGCTCCGCGAAGGAGAGGGCCTGCTCGATCTCGCCCAGATCCAGCAGGAGATGGATCATGTCCTCATAGAGGTCGTACTTGTTGTCCAGAAAGCCGCTGCGGAAGGCCTCGACTTTCAAGCTGGCCCGCATGCGTTCCACGATGTCGATGGCTTCCTCGTAGTGGCTGCGGGCGTCCTCGCGGCGGCCCGCTTGGCGTGCCACCTGGCCCAAGATGCGCAGCGCCCGCCAGGTGACCTCGCGCAAGCCGAGCTCCAACGAGCTCTCGTATGCTTGCCGTGCGTGTGCGTGGGCCTGCTGGCGGCGATCGCACATCAGATCGAGCTGGGCGAGGCCGACCAGGGTCTTGACCTCGTTGAAGCGATCCCCGACCGAGCGGCTCAGCTCGAGCGCCTCCTCGAGATGCCGGGCGGCCTGGCCGGACTTGCCCATCATCCGCTCCACGACACCGATATGGCGCAAGCCGTAAGCCCGTCCCAAGTTGCTCTTGAGCTCGGCATCGATGCGGCCGGCCTGCTCGAAGCGCTGGAGCGCTTCTGCCAGGTCGCCCCGCTGCCGCGCGACGATACCCAGGTTGTTGAGCTGGACCGCCTCCTCGGCCCGCAGCCCCGACTTGCGAGCTGCGTCCAGTGCCTTCTGCATCTCTTCCTCGGCCGCCTTCAGATCGCCCAGGTTCATGGCGATCAGTCCGCCGAGCGAACGGGCCATGATGCCCAAGCGCGTGTCGCCGGCTCGATCGGCATAATCCAGCGCCGCTCGTTGAGCCACGAATGCGCGCTGGTACTCTCCCAGGTACCAGAGCACCTTGGCGCGCTCCAGCAGCGACTCGGCCCTCCCCGGCTTGTCGGCGAGCTGGTCGAATATCTTCCCTGCCCGATCGGCCAGATCCAACGCGGCCTCATAGGTCCCGGCCGCCAGACCGGTGCGTGCCAGATCCAGACAGACAGCGGCAGCGCTGGTCTGGCTGGCCATCTTCTCGGCCTGCGCGAGCGCCTTCTCGAACCAGGTCCGAGCCGTCGAGGCCATGTTGAGCCTCTTGAGGTAGGTGGCTCCGATCATGCGCAGCATGCGCAGGACCTGCTCGCCATCGCCCGCGGTCTCGAAGCGCTGCAGGGCCTGACGGGCAGCCGACAACGCCTCCGGGTAACGAGCGCTCGCGTCGTAGGTCAGGGCCAGATCAGCCTGGGCCTGGGCCGCGTCCGGGATCTGCCCCATGGCTTCGAAGGCCTTGACGGCCTTCTCCAGCTCCTCGATGGCCTCCCGGCTGTGTCGAGCCTTGGACAGAAGGATGCCCAAGAAGTTGCGCGCCCTGGCCTCCGCTTTCGCGTCGCGAGCCGCCGTGGCCTGAGCCAGGATCCGCCGCTCGTAATCGACCGCCAGCTCGTACTCTCCGAGCTGGAATGCGCACTGCACGATGCCCTGGTCGATTCTAGGCAAGATGGCATTCTGACCGAGGAAGACCGCGTGCTGGCGCACCTTCAGAAAAGCGGTCAGCGCGCGCGACCAGTGCTTGTCCTTGAATGCCTCCATGGCTTGCCGGACAGCGCTTCCCAGCTCTCGGCCCGCGTGAACCCGACGCGCCTGGGCTCCCATACCCGCGTCGCCGCGGATCGAGATGCCGATCATCTCCTGCCAGACCAGGCCCCGATCGAGCGCTTCCCGGGCGGCCAGCGCCAGGGCGCCTGCAGGAGGCTCGGTCGCGAGCAGGTCGACGATGCGCAGCAACAGCCGCGAGCGGCGGACATCGGAAGCGCCCCGGGGCAGTACCAGCAGCGATGGGATGCCCGCGCCCATCATGGCCACTTCAAGGGCGCACGGCGTCATCGGCCCCTGAAGGCCATCTGCATGGGCCAGGATCCAGAGAGCCGAGCTGGCCGGCCTGGCCGTCAAGTCAACCAGGGACAGGCCTCCCAGCGCCCCGAGCTCTCGATCCGGGCCGAGTACCGAACGCATGGGCCGGGACGGATCCGCCTGCAGCGCCACGTCCCAGCAAACCACCCCGGCTTCGCCGAGCTCGACGCCGAGCTTCGCGGGCTCGATGTGGCCCAGGGCGCCAAACGCTTCCTTGAACCCCCTGACCATCGCGTCGGAAGGTGCTGGACCGACCCACAGGGCTCGCTGGAGGTTGAGGTTCCGCAGTGCCCGCATCCCGACCAGGTCCGAAGCGCGGTAGAGGTGTACCACGGACATCTTGCGGACGAGCTCGCGGCCTTCGAGGAGCAGCACGCCAGCGGGCAGGTCCAGCTCGTCCGCCACGACGACCAGGCTATCGAGCTTCGCCAGTTGTTCTTCAAATGGCCCCACAATCCAGCGCGACAGCATTCCACGAGCCAGCTCGGCCGCCGGGGCCGCGGTGCGCAGCTTGCGGATCAGCTTGCGCAGCACTTCGGCCTGGATCGTCTTTGTCGTCATCCGCAGGCCACTGCGGGTCACCAGGAAGACCACCACCCGTTCCGGCAACGCGGCCACCTCGAGCACGCCCTCTCCGGGCTCCAGGCTCTGGACGAGCTTCTGCAATGCGACTTCCTCGCCTGCGATCAGCGACCGCAGAAACGGCCTCGGCTTTCCGCCCCGCGCCAGGAAGCCGACCAGGTCGTCGAGCGCCTTGGCCGCGCGGGCTCGAGCGAGCTTGCGCTCCTCGGCTTCCAGCTCGGGCTCCAGCTCATCGAGCTCACGCGCGAGCGCCTGGGTGCGAATGCGAATGCCTGACAGGAAATGCCGATCGTCATCGCTGGCCACTTCCAGGTCATCGAGCGAGATGGCTTCCAGCCTCCGCCGCGCAAGAAGCTGCTCGTGGCGCAGAAAGGCGCTCTCGGCGTCACCGGCCACCGCGGCGACCCGCACTCGATTTTCGAGCAGCCGATCCCGCTCGCGCCTGGCGGCCTCGTTGTCGTCGGTACCGGCCAGCCATGGCGGCAGCGACAGCAGGCGCCTCGCCTGGTCCTCGCCCTGTCCGAGGCGCCAATGAACCTTCAACAGCATGAGCTCCTCGGCCAGCTGGATCGATTCCTGGCGAAGCCGGGCGGCCTCCTTCCCCTCGCCGAGACGTTCGAGCGCCTCGGCCAGATTCCAGCCGCAGAGCGCGATCAGGCGGACCGCGCTGCGACCGCGCTGCTTGAGCGCCAGCTCGTGAGCCTGACGGAGGACCTGCTCGGCGCGCCGCAAGTCGGCCGCATCGCGGTCCAGCTCGTCCAGCCGGCTGCGGATCTTCGCCTCCAGGCTCTTGGAACCCGTCATTTCACGCGCATCGACGCGCTGAAGCAATGCGATGCCCAGACCGCCCAGCAGACGGACCTGCAAATCGTCAGGCGCATCCGGACTGGACTGCAACGCGCGCGCCTGCTCCTCGAGCTCGGCGACCAGCTCGTCCACAGTCGGGCTGCGACAGCCCTCGAGAAAGAGGGCCAATCGGTTGAGGGAGTTGACGAGCACACCCCGGGTGCTGCTGCTCTCTACCGCCAGGCTGGCTGCACGCTTGAACAGGGCCGCCGCCGAGACGCGCTTGCCGAGCTGGTGCTGAAGCACTGCCAGGTGATTCATGGCCACGGCCAGATCCAAGAGCAGGTCCCGGTTCTCGCTTCTCTTGAGCTCCTGCTGGAGGAGCTTGATCTTCTTCGACAGAGACTCCTTGGCGCGCGCAATATCGCCCGCGTCTCGAAACAGCCTGCCCTCGTATGTGTGCAGGAAGTTCAGCTCACCTGCCCGATCGAATCCGAAGGCCGCCCTCGAAGCCCTGCCGCCGAGACCGACCGAGACCTCCTTCTCGTCCGTGCGCTGCCCCTCGCGCAGCCGGCTCAGCTCCTGTTCGGCTCGCCGGAAAGCGCGGATGGCTTGCCGGGGTTTGCCCTGTTTGTAGAGGTTGAACGCCACGTTGCGATAGCAGCTTGCCAGCCTGTCATTGCGCTCCTGCTCGCGATAGAGCTCGCAGGCTTGCGCGAAGGCCGACACGGCGCGGTCGTACTGCTCGTGGAGCTGATAGGCGGCTGCCTGGCTGGCCACCAGGCGCGGCAGGCGTTCCTTGCGGCCCAGCTGGAGGCTGAGGGAGGCCGCCGTCGAGAAAGCGCGGATCGCGTCGGGCATCTCGCCGCTGAGGAACGCGCTCCGGCCATACTGCTCCAGAAAGACGAGCCTGCGTTCCGCCACCACGAAGGGGACCTCGGTCTGCTCCCGCTGCTTGTAGTACATGTAGGCCTTTTGATGGTTGCCCAGAGCGAAGTGCGTGTTGCCGAGGTTGAGGAGGAGATCGGCCGCCGAACGGGGATGGCTTCGGGCGTCCAGGAGGCTCAGGGCGGCCTGATAGGATTCGGCCGCTCGCTCCAGCCCGTCGGACTGCTGCTGGTGCCGGTACTGCTGCTCGAATATCCAGCCCAGGGTCTGGTGGGCGAATGGCAGCTGTGCATTGATCGCCAGTGCCTGCTCGATGATCTGGCGGGCCTCGTCGAGTCGGGAGGGAGGGTGGTCGTAGGTCAGCGTGAGACCGTGGAGATAGAGGGCCAGGTCATCGCCCGGCCGCTGTGCGGACATGGCCTCGTATATCCGGACCGCTTCCTGGGCTCGGCTCTTCGACGCCAGCAAGGCGATGAGCTGGCGATGCGCCACCACGTCGTCCGGATCCTGCTCCAGGAGCTGCCGGTAGACCTTGATCGCCATGCCGGCCTCGCCCTTGAGCACCAGATCCTCGGCCAGCTCGCCGGCCAGACGGCGGATCAGGCGTCTGGCGCGAGCGCGTATGCGCGCATGTTTCTTGTAGCGGACCAGCAGCTCGTTCGCATGGTCCAAGGCCTGTGACAGATCGCCGTCCTTCTCCGCAATGGCGGACAGGGCCTCCAATGCCCTGCTCGCCATCTCGGGCTCGTCGCCGAAACGGCTCTCGGTGAGCAGGTACGCCCGGCGGGCCAGCTCCGTCCGACCGGCCGCCCGGTGGAGATCGCCCACCTTTACATGCACCATGGCGGACAGCACCGGCAGGCCTTTCCAACGTCTGCCGAGCGACTGAAGCTGCTCCACCCGTCCCCGGGCCTCCTGCAGCAGATCTCCGCCCTCGACTTGCTGCAAGATGCGCTCGGCGGCCTCGATGGCCTCCTCCCGCTGCTGGCCATACTTGCGCAGGACTTCCAGGCATGACTCGAGAGACGCGGACGCGTGGCCCAGGACCTGCAGGATTTCCGCCTCGAGCAGCCGGACTCTCGCCGCCGTCCGATCCGACACGCCCTCGGTGGCCAGCGCCCGGCCGAGCGTCTCCAGCGCCTCCGACCAGCGACCGATGCGCCGCAGCACGTCGGCCCGGACCAGCTCCCGCCGGCCCTGGCACGCGTCGACGCCATCCAGCGACCGCAGCAGGGCCTGCGCCTGGGGCTCACGCTCTGCCTGCTGAGAAGGTGTCAGCCCTGGTGGGATCTTCTCGTCCAGCCCGGCGGCCACCTGACCGAGCGTGGCCCGGTCTCGGATAGACGCTGTGCTTGCCCGGGCGGCGAGATCCTCGTAGACGATCCGCGCCTGGGCTGGTCTGCCCGCCACGAGAAGCCGATCGGCCACCTCGAGCCCGCAGCGCTCCCCTTCTTCACCCTGGAGCTGGATGGCGCAGCGGCGCAGCACGAACAGCGAGGCCTGCTCGTCTTCCAACGACTCCGCACGCTTGTGGGCCTGCGCACTGCTCGACAGCGGCTCCAGGGCACCGCTGGCCGGAACGCTCCAGACGTCCAGGTCCTCTTCGACACGCGATGCGTAGTAGATCACCCCCCCCTGCACGAAAGGGGTGATGTCGGAGGAGGTACCGGCGGTCAGCGGCACGACCGCGCCGATCCGGGGATCGTCCGACTCCCAGGCCAGCAGGCTCTGGTGCCACAGGGAGGGCCTGTCCTGCAGATCCACATCCCCATCCCCGTCCGTGTCGTCCTGAAAGCGCGAGAAGACGACGTTCCGGCCCGCCTCGTCCCAGGCTCCGAATCCTTCGGGCTGAATGCAGGCATGCAAGGGTGCTTCGCGGCCATCGAGCATCCGATGCAACCACAGGCAAGGGACCGTGGCGCCGTCGGATCCCGCGCTCATGGATGTGAAGAGCACCCAACGCCCATCCGGTGAGATGGCCGGATCGAAGCCCGGTCTCTCACACAGCCGCTCGGCTCGCCCCGTGCTCGTATCGAGCACGAAGATGGCCAGTGACTCACCGTCGGTGCGCGTATAGGCCAGGCGTGTGGAGTCGGGAAACCAGGCCGGTTGCTTGTCCCCGCTGCGCCTGTCGGTCAAGCGCCTCACCTCGCCGCCGTCTGCGCCCATCAGGAAGAGATCCCCCTTCGCGTCCAGCCGGTGTGAGGCGAAGGCGATGGTCTCTCCGTCCGAGGAGATGGCCGGATCGAAGTCATCGGCCGAGTGCCGGGTCAGCCGTATGGGCAGGCCGCCCCGCAGCGGGCGAACCCAGATATCCCGATTGCCGCCCTGGTTGGATACATAGTAGAGGTTCTCCCCCTCCGGATCCACGACGGGATCGAGCTCATCCGCCAGGTAGGTCGTGATCTGGCGGGGCAGATATGCCCGCCGGCCGGTGGCTTGAACCGGCAGATCCAAGCCGCGGCCTGCTCCGGCGCCCGTGGCGCAGCCCGAGCCCACGAGCAAGAGCCACACCCATCCAGCCGGCGCCACGCGCCATCGACTGGCGCGGGGAGACAAAAAGCACCGATCAAGCATCGTCCTCGCCCACTGCAACTCGTCGTCTGCCCAAGCTGTCAGGTCCGGAATTCGGAAGTCTCTTCTTTGAGCTGTGTGCTCTTTTCCACCAGGCTCCGGGTGGCCTTGCCCATGTCCGAGGCGGCTTCTGCGTGGTTCTTGGCCACCTGGCGAACCTGCTCGATGGCTCGCAGGATCCCGTCGGAGACGTCGGACTGGTCCGACATGGCGCGATTGGCCCGACTGGCGGCCTCGTTCATGGCGGCCACGGATGCGAGAGCCTGGCGGTTCTCCTGGGCCTGCTGGTTGACGAGCCGCCGGAGCTCCGCGCTGGTCCCGAGTGTCTTCTCGTATACTCGCTGCAGTTGCCTGCCCGACTCCTCTTGCTCCTCGGCTGCGGCCTTGATCTTGGCGGCCAGCTCGGCCACGCCGGCGATCTCCCTGGTCGCCATCTCGGAGGCCTGTGCCTGGCCCTCCGTGCTGGAGGCGATCCGCTCGACCGTGCTCGTCGCTTTCTGGACGCTGATGAGGATCTCGTTGAGCGCATCGCCGGCACGCTTGGCGAGCGCCACACCGTCGTTGACGATGCCGGTGCCCGACTTCATCACCTCGACCGCTTGCTCCGAGCTCTCCTGGATATCCGTGATCATCTGCCCGATCTCTCGCGTGGACGAAGCGGTCCGCTCGGCCAGCGACCGGATCTCGTCGGCCACGACTGCGAAGCTCCGCCCGTGCTCGCCGGCCTGGGCTGCGATGATGGCCGCGTTGAGCGCCAGCAGGTTCGTCTGGTCTGCGATCTCCTCGATCACGCTCAGGATGCTTCCGATGGCCTCGATCCGGTTGCCGAGCCCGACGATGACCACGAGCGCCTGACGGGTCGTGTCCACGATACGGTCCATTCCCTCGATCGTGCGCCTCACGGCCACCGCGCCATCCTGGGCCACCTCGATGGCCTTGCGCGATATCTTGACCGTCTCCCCGGCGCCGGTGCTGACGACCCCCGCCGAACGCGCCATCTCACTGACCGCCCCGGCCGATCGCTCCGCACCGCCGGCCAGCGTGCGCACCGCGCCGGCCACCTCGATCACCGACTTCGCCATCCTGGAGATCGTTCCCGTCGTCTGCTCCACGTTGTCGTGCAAGCCGCTCATCTCGGTCAACATCAGGTTGAAGCTCTCGCCCACCTTGTGAGCGGCCTCGGCAGCCTCCTGGGAAGAGACCGCCAGAGTCTGCAGGTTGCTCGATGCGGTCCGGATGTTCTGGTTGAGCTGCTCCACGGAGGCGGTCGTATCCTCGACCGACTGCGACTGAATCTCGGCCCCCGTCGAGATGGCCGAGGCCTTGACGAGCAGTTGCTCGCAGGTGGACGCGATCTGGCCGCCCAGCTCTCGGATGTCGCCGAGCACTCCGCTCAGGTTGCAGCTCATTTCCGCCAGGCTCTGGGCCAGCGAGCCCATCTCGTCGTCATCGGTCAGAACCACCGACTCCGCGCTCATGTCGCCGCGGGCGAGAGCCGAGGTGTGCTGCGCCATGGACTGGAGCCTCCGGGCCAAGCCGGACGTGAAGACGAGGCTGACCATGAGGCTCATCGCCAGGCAGCAGACCGCGGTCCCGGCGGCGAAGTCGATCGCGCGCCAGCCCTGTCCAGAAGCGTGCAAGCAAATGGCGCCGCATAGCAGAACGGGCAGAGCCGACAGGGGAAAGACCACCATGAATGACTTCCAGCGCACACCCGTTCCCCGTGATCCGAAAGACTCCGGCCTCCGGGCGTGGATCCAGGCTGCGAGCGGGGCCGTCCAGTCGAGCGGCAAGAGATAGAGCAAGGAGCCGATCAGGAATGCGTCGAACAGGCCGAGCACGCCGAAGAGCCCCAGCCGGACGCCGAGGTCGAGCTCCTGGACGGCCAGCCCGCTCACCAGCATGACCGCCAGCGCCCCCGTCGCGGCCACGACCGCGACGCGTAGCGTCAGCCCTCTCAGAGAGCGCGCCGCCCGGTCCAGGACGCCGGGCGAGATCTCGTCCTCGCTGCTCGCGAGATGGACCAGCCCCTCGATCGGCTGGAGCAAGACGTGCAGCACCAGCAGGGTCAACCCGCAGACCAGGACGGCGCCGGTCCAGAATACGACGCTGAAGAACGTCGACGAGGCGCCGGCGGGGAGGATCCCCACCAGGGTGAAGGTATACGCGAAGGCGTCGGTCAAGGCCCACAGCCCGAGCACGAGCCCCGAGAGCCTCGCCCTGAAGCGGGTGTCGGGTACGGAAATCGGCAAACGCACCCCCTTTCAGAGGCTCATATACTACCGCGCAGTTGCCAAAAGCAACAACGAAACAAACCAGTGGACCGAGCTCTATTCGTACTTGTGCTTGGGCCGGTGTCGGGAGGCCGCCTCTCCGAGCGCCGCGATGGGCCGGATGGTGGTCAGCTCTTCTTCTTGAGGGCTTCGAGGATCTTTTGCTTCTTCCCGTCCCGTTCGCCCGGATGGGCGTCGCGCAGCCGCTCGATCAACTCGTCTTCCAGGGCCTCCAGCTCCTCGCGGGCATCGGTCCCGATCGACCGAGCGGGCCGACCCACGGCGGAATCCGGAGGCTCGTCGATGCCATACCGCATCCTGATGACCTGTGCCTCCCGCGTCGAGAGCCTGTCGAGATCGCGGCTGTGCTTCCTCAAGAAATCCTTGCGGGTGGCTGTCGATGTCCGAGAACTGGAAGCCATACGTCCCTCCTGTAGGCCGACTGGCACCGCCTTTCCGCTCGCGCATCGGAATCCGCGGAAGCACCCATCGGCCTCATCTCGATCACACGATAATCGCAGCCCGACGATCCCGTCAAGTTTCTGACCGCCCGCTGCAGCCGCGCAAAGCCGCTTGACAACTGGCCGAACGCGTCACGGGCTCACGGACGAGCCTGTTCTCTCAGCTTGTTCCGAGCGCAGCGATTCGACTGCGTAGACGAAGAGCGGATCCGCGCGCGGCCCCAGCTGAACCGTCCTCAGCGGCTCTCGATCCGGAACCGGCCACATGAAGGAGACGAGCAGACCGCCCACGCGCATCTCCTCGCTGCACTTGTCTGCCAGGGTGCGCATGGCCGATGGCATGAGGAAGCAGTAGACCGCATCCACGTCCTCGAAGTCCGACCGCCGATAGTCCGCCCAGCGGACTCGCGTGCGGCCCGTGCCGGAAGTCAAGAGCAGACGCAGGGCGGCCACGAGTGCGACCGGGCCGTTGAGCTCGTAGCCGACACCCTGTGCGCCTGTCAGACGGCAGAGCTGCACGAGGGTCCGCGCGTCGGCGCAACCGGCATCCACCAGGCGTCTTCCTTCCAGAGCGCCCAGCTCGCCGGCGATGGCCGGCAGGTGCTCCACCGGGGTTCGAAGCACCGGCACGCGCGTGACCACCAGTGCGAAGAGCGAGGAGAAAAGACCGAGGATCGCGACGGCGAAGACCGTGACGACGAGCCCGAGCACGCGCTCACCAGCGATCGAAAAAGCTGCTGCCCTCGCTCGCACGAGCGCGCCGCTTGGTCGCTTCCCCGGTCAGGAGCGCGCCGAAGGCTGGAACGATCTGTGCGAGCAGTGCTACCTGATCGGCCGGCATGACCGCCAGTCGCACCGGCCCCTCGGCCACGGCCGCCGGCTTGGCCGCATCCGGAATGATAGACGCCAGGCCGAAGAAGTCGCCCTTGCTCAAGGTGCCCAGATCGACCGTGCCTCCGGCGCAGCTCAGCACGACCGTGCCGTCGACCACGAGAAGGAGGCCCGGGCTGACGCTGTCCTCCTCCAGAATCGTCTCTCCGGCCGCGGCCGATCGGATGGGCGAGGAGGCCAGCAGGCCCGTGCGCTCCTGCTCCGACAGGACGGCCAGCACAGGGCTGCGAAGCAGGAGCGGATCGCTCTCCACGAGCTCCTCGAGGCTCATTTTCCGCAGGCCGATCCGGAGGATGTCTCTGCCGTCCTTGCTCATTCGAATCGAGAATCTACCCCCGGAAGCCGGATCTGTCAAACCCGCGCTCCCGGACCGGTATCTCTTCCATCGACTGACACGCCGGCCAATGTGTGATAGAAAGACCACCGTTGCCTGGAGGACACGCATGAGAGCCCATCGACCTACTGCCCTGGCCTCGCTCGTCTCGGCGCTGTGCGCGATCGCGCTATGGGTGCAGCCTGCCCGAGGCGGACCCCGGATGGTGGAGATCGAGTCCCTGGTGAGCCGCCAGGAGGTGACCTCGCTCCTGCCTCTGCTGAAGCGCGGCGAGATCAGCCTGGTCCGCTCCAGGCGCGACGGACGTCTCAAGCAGGTCACGGTGGTCGGGCTCGTCCAGGCCCCGCCGGCAAAGGTCTGGGCCGTCATCACCGACTACGCCCACTACACGCGCTTCATGCCGAGCGTCGAGGAGTGCGAGGTGACCCGGCGGGAGCGCAACGACGTCGTGGTGTCCTACGAGCTGGAGGTGCCGGGCGTCAACATGGAGTACCGGCTCCGGCATCGCCACACCCCCCAGAGCCGGATCGACATCTGGCTGGAGGACGACGACGGCGACATCCAGACCGGCGGCTGGCGCTGGGAGCTCTGGCCCCACGCCGGCGGATCGCAGACCATCCTGCTCTACCACCTCTACACCGACGTGCGCGAGTCGAGCTGGATCCTGCGCCAGGCACTCGAGACCCAGCCGGCCATGGAGCACGGCCTCAACGTGGCGACCGGCCTGGTCACGGTGCGCGCGATCAAGAAGCAGGCCGAGAAGTAGATCGATGCGCAGCAGCCGATCCACTTCCGGCGCGCTCGGCCCCCTGGCCTGCCTGCTCGCAGCCGCGCTGTGCTCGCTCGCCAGCTTCTCCGCGGCCAAGCCCAGGCCGCGGGTCCTTTTCGACTCGCCGCTCGCGCGCGTCGACGCCGAGTCGCTGGAGTCGATGCTCGAGCGGGTCGGTGAGCTCGGCTGGGTCCAGCGCTACCGGGACGGGAGCTTGAAGCAGGCGACCTTCGCCTGCCTGGTCCAGGCCCCGCCCAGGTGGATCTGGCGCTTCCTGACCGACTACAGCCATCACCCGGACTTCGTGCCCGGCCTGCTGCGCTCCGAGGTGCTCGCTGTCCGCGGCGCGCGCATCGACGTGAAGGTCGAGATCGACCTGCCCGGCGACAAGCTCGAGCTGCGGCTCCGCCACCACCACACGCCCTACGAGCGCATCCACGTCGAGCTGCTCTCCACCGAGGGCCCGCTCTCGCTCGGAGAGTGGCGCTGGGAGCTCGTGCCCGCGAGCCGCCAGGACCGCACCATCCTCTGCTACCACCTGCATGCGCGCGCCGCCGGCCAGACCTGGCTGGACCGGCTGGCCGGCGGACCGGCGCCGGGCCAGGTCCTGCTCAACACCGCGCTCGGGCTCCAGTGGCTGCACGCCATCCGGCGCCAGGCGGAGCGCGAACGCCATTGAGCCGCTGCAAGCCGATGATACCGTACCGTAGAGGTCATTCCTTGATGAGGCTCGCTGCACGATCCCTCGAATCCCAGATCGCACAAAGAGCTCTCTTTACCGCGCTCATGATGGTCGCCTGCTGGAGCCAGAAGGCCTGCTCGTCGGACAGCCGCGCGGTGGAGGAAGACCCCGATCGGGACGGCGTGTCCACCGCACGCGAGCTCGAGTCGGGCACCGATCCTCAAGATCCCTCCTCGGCTCCCCAATGGCAGCCCCAGTGGTCCGAACACCCGCGTCTGCTCTTCGACGCCGAGCAATGGTCGCGAATCAAGGCCGCCATCCTGGACGGAGAGCCGGGCTTCGCACCTTACTACGACAGGCTCGAGGCGGACGGCGAGCGGCCGTTCGAGCCACACTCGACGCCCGAGTTCCAGCCGCAGACCAACGAGCGCAACAGCCGAACCGTGCTGGGGGCCGCCGTCACCCTGGCCGTGAAAGAGGAACGATCTGCTCTGGACCATCTGCTCCAGGTGCTCGGGCAGATGCGAACCGACGTGTCCTCGCTGAGCACGGACGATCTGGATAAAGCCACCATCCACACCAGCAAGGCGCTCATCAACCTATGCGAAGCCTATGATCTGCTGGAAGGCATGGGCATGCTAAGCAGCGATGCGCGAACGCGGTTCAGGGAGAGCATCCGCTCCCTGGCAGCCGAGCAGCGCGCATTCTACGAGCAGGGCCTGGGCCAGGCGGTCCTCCTGCTGACCCAGAACAACCACAACATCAAGGTGGCGTCCGGCCTGGCCATCGTGGGCATGACGCTCAACGAGCTGCCAGAGGCAGCCGCCTACGTCAACTACGGTCTAATGGATGCCTGGTACTTTCTGACCCAGTACCAGTGCCCACCGGGCGGTGGGCAGGCCGAGGGACCGGCTTACCTTGCCTACTCCGCGCTCAACTACCTGCCCGCCTTCTGGGCCTACCATCGATTCGCAAGAGGAGAGTCCTTTCCCTACAAGGTGGACTGCACGCACCGCTCGGGAGACTGCCACCAGGAGATCCTCGAGTTCGCCGATCCCATCACGACTCCGGTCATGCGGCAGATCCACCGGTGGTGGCACCGGATCGCCATGCCCGACGGTTACGGGGCCAACATCGAGGACTCCAACCTCAACTGTTTCTTCTCCGGAACGGTTGCGGCCATGTTTGACGACCCGGTGATGGCCTGGCGCGACAGCGCCCTGCCCGACTGCAACGGGCACGCAGGCGGCATCGAAATGCTGCGGCTGGCCACCGCGCACTCGATTCCCGAGCCACGGCGACCGCAGCACACGCAGGCGGACTTCCTGGTCGAGGCAGGCCAAGCGGTATTTCGCTCATCCTGGAGCCAGGATGCGATCTGGGGACTGCTCATCGCAGAGCACGATATCGCGCGCGTCCGCGGATTCGGGCACGAGCAGCCCGACGCCTCATCGTTCATCGTGGCGGCCTTTGGCGAGTATCTGCTGATCGACAGCGGTTACATCTCATTCACTGAGCGCTCGCGCGTGGCAAACGCGGAGAACCACAACCTCGTGCTCGTCGATGGCCAAGGGCCACCGACGAGCCCCATCGGGCTCGGGGCCGATGCGGATGCGTGGCTTGATGACACCTTCTCGCGCGAGGATCTGGCCGGCGCTTCAGCCACGACCGGATGGGTCGGCTGCGAGGTGATCCGGGACGTGGTCTTCTCGCGAAAGTCGCTGTTCATGGTGGCCGATCGCGTGCTCTGTCCGGCTGGTTCCCACGATTTCTGCCTGCTATGGCACACCCATGCCGGAGGCACCACGTCGGGAGAGCTCGTCATGGAAGCAGACGGATTCTCGGTGATCCGAGACCGCGCCAGGATCGACGCATGTGTAGGAGCTGCGGGAGATGAGCCGAGGCTGACGCATTTCGAGGCCGAGCACGCCATGCATCATTCGAGCCCCGAGACACACGAGGTCTTCCAGGCATGCACTGCGGGTGGAAGCGCCGCGTTCCTCTCGGCCATCCTGCCGGTGGCCGCGTCGGGAATCTCACCCGCAGCCAGGGTGGTGCACAGCGCGCCCGACGCCGTCGCGGTGGTGGTCGAAGACGGCGAAGCCATCGAGTGGTTCGGTGTGACGCGCGGTCGGGGGCCCATGGCATTCGCGTCCGATGGAACGCTGCGCTCGATCGCCACCGACGCGAGAAGCGCATTCGTCAGGTTGTCGGTCGACGGACGGACCGTCAAGGACTTTCAACTCACCGGAGGCACTTACCTCGAATACGACGGCCGGTCAGTGAAGTGATCCCGCCGTCGTCCGGGCTAGTCCTAAAACAAGCGCGGCTTTCCAAGCCGCGTTTGTTTTCAGGGCTAGCCGCCCGAAGGGCGGTCGTTTTGGGGTGAAGCTG
>JAFGRB010000293.1 GCA_016935365.1 Deltaproteobacteria bacterium | reverse complement strand
CTTGGTCCCACCCACTGTCTTCACCACGGATCGGTCGAACCTCTTTGGGTCACACGGCCAAAGGCCGTGGTATTCTCTCGTAATAAATATAGTCTGCAGATCCTCCCGTTTCAAGCACGACATTCCGGTCACGGCTATTCCGGCTTGCCGTCCGCCGCCGTGTGCCCTAGACTTGGATACCTTGCTTCGGTCGCGTAGAACCACCTGCTTCTCGATGAGGACGCTGGCCCTCCTCTGCCTCCTCCTGGCCCCGCTCCAGGCGAACGGGCAGACGGACGAGCCCTTCAGCATCGCCATCCTGCCGGATACCCAGCACTACACCAACCCTTACAACGGCGGCACGCCCGAAATCTTCACGGCCCAGACCGACTGGCTGGCCTCCCGCGCCGGCGAGCTGGAACTGGCCGTGGTCCTGCACGAGGGAGACCTGACCAACGACAACGACACCACCGGCTGGGACAACGCCGCGGCCTCCATGAGCCTGCTCGACGGCGTGGTGCCGTACGTGCTGGCGGTGGGCAACCACGACGGGCTGAACAGCGCGACAGCGAACACGGCCCTGTTCAACGCCGCCTTCCCGGTGGCCGCCTACGAAGACCTGCCGAGCTTCGGCGGGGTCTTCGAGGCCGGTCAGATGGACAACAGCTATCACCTGCTCGATGCCGGAGGCGAGCCGTGGCTGATCCTGTCTCTGGAGTTCGGGCCGCGCGACGCGGTGCTGGCCTGGGCCGATCAGCTCATCGCGAGCTTCCCGGAGCGCTTCGTGATCGTGCTTACCCACACGCACGTGTACTACGACGACGAGCTGCACGGCAGCCAGCCGGATCACTGGTACCGGCCGGTCGAGGAGTACGGTCGCGAGAACAACGGCGACGACGTGTGGTACGAGCTCGTCCAGCGCCACGCCAACGTGCGCTTCGTCTTCAACGGCCACGTGCTGGGTGACGGCCAGGGGCGCCTGGTCGGCGTCGGCGAGCACGGCAACCCGGTCTTCCAGATCCTGTGCAACTACCAGATGGATCCGCTCGGGGGCGCGGGCTACCTGCGCTTGCTCTTCTTCGACCCGGCCACAGACAGCCTGCAGGCCGTGTCCTACTCCCCCTGGTCCGACGAGCACCGGCTCAGCCCGCAGCACCGCTTCTCCATCTCGCCCCTGGAAATCTTCCCCGACCGCTACCCGCCGAGCTTGCTGCGGTTGAGCACCCCGACGACGAGCGAGCTGCAGCTGCACTTCGACGAGCCGCTGGAGCCCGAGAGCGCTGCGGAGCCTGCGAGCTATCGGATCGACTACGGCCCGCAGGTCGAGGTCGCCTCCCTGAGCGCCGACGGGCGCACGGTCACCTTGCTCGTATCAGAGCTCGAGCCGTGCCAGAGCTATCGCCTGCACCTCCCCGAGCTGCGGGACAAAGCCACGCCCCCCAACGCGATGTCGCCCGACAGCCAGTACACCTTCGCGCTCTCGGGCGAGCTGCTCTCCGAGGACTTCACAGGCGGCTGGCCCGTCCACTGGACGGCGGTCGACCAGGGCAGCGAGTCCGCGCCTTCGGACTGGCGCATCCGCTCGGGCGCCCTGGTCCAGCTGTCCAACATCTTCGGGCCGGACGCCGACGCGCAGGAGATGCGCCAGGGGACCGCGCTTTACTTTGCGCGCCCCGACGCCCTGCTGTGGCGCGACTACAGCCTGGAGGTGCTCATCGAGGCCGACGACGACGACGGGCTCGGGGTCGTGTTCCGCTGGCAGGACGAGGCGAACCACTACAAGCTCGAGCTGGACCGCCAGCGCAACTTCACCAAGCTCTTCAGGGTCGTCCAGGGACAGGAGAGCACGCTCGCGAGCGCGGCCCGATCCTACGAGATCGGGCAGCCGCTCGCGCTTCGCATCCAGGCCTACGGCGACGAGCTGCAGGCCTTCGCGGACGGCGAGGCCCTGTTCGACGCCCCGGTCCAGGACGGCTCGCTGCCCGCGGGCACGGTCGGTCTCTACACCTGGGGCTGCGAGTCGACGGTCTTCGACGACCTGCGGGTCATGACGCCGGAGGCGAGCGCCCTGGCCTGCCCCGCCTGCCCCGGCGGCGCGGACGACTACCGCGACTGCTACACCGGCCCGGCGGAGACCGCCGGCGTCGGCCGCTGCCACCCGGGCGCCCAGGTCTGCCACGACGGGCTGTGGAGCCTGTGCCTGGGGCAGGTCCTGCCGGAGAGCGAGATCTGCGACGACGGGCGGGACAACGACTGCGACGGCCTGACCGACGCAGAGGACCAGGACTGCCCGGGCGAGCCCGAGCCGGACGGCGGCCTGCCCGACGGCGAGCCGGACGCAGGTATGCCCGACGGCGACGGCGAGCCGCCGCGCTCGGACGGAGAGGCCGACAGCCCGTCCGAGGCCGGCTGCAGCTGCGGCGCGCGGTCAGCGGGATGCATACCTGCCTCGCTGTGCTTGGCGCTAGCGTGCTTGGTCGCGGTGCGCGTCAAGGCGCGGCGCCGCGAGTAGACGCCTCATCGACGGGCTGCCCGTCAGTACAGGTCGAAGGCCAGGTGGATGCCCAGCGCGATCTGGAAGACGTTGTTGGCGATCGGCGCGGTGGGAATGGTGGGGATCAGGAACTGGGCCTGGATCTCGAACTTGAAGACCTTCCAGCCCGCGCGGAAGAAGCTGCCGATCTCCCAGAACATCTCCTGGACCGTCCGGCGTCTGCCGTCCTCGCCGGTGTGCCAGAAGGTGACGTGCGCGGCCCGGATGATGCCGCCGAACTCCAGGAAGTCGAGCTCCAGACCGATGTCGGCTTGGCAGAAGAAGCGGGCGTAGTCCCCGCTGCCCCCGATCCAATCATCGCTCTCGACCGCGTCGAGGATGATGTCGCCTCTGGCGTCTCCGTAGCCTCCGCCCAGAAAGGCCTCGAAGCGGCCGATGCCGAAGGGCACGAAGGTGCCGGCCCCGAACTCGGCGTAAGTGTGCTCGTGATCTTCATCGTACGTCGTCGAGCCATACGACATGCCGCCCATCAGGGCCACGTAGTCGTAGGGTGCGAAGGCCAGGTCGAGATCGACCGCGCCCGAGGTGGCCTCGATGGCGCCTGCGATATGCAGCTCGCCGGGCTCCGAGAGCAACGGGCCGTTGAGGGCCGGGGCGACATAGAGCGGTGTGCAGGCCTGCAGTACCAGGCCGAGCGCGAGCAGCATGCCGGCGGAGAGCCGCATGGATCACCTCCCCTGAAAGACGCTCCGGGCATGATAGCACAGTCTGAAAATCCTGGAAAACGCGGACTGCCTGTGCGACAACTTTCGGGCCGAGAGGTGCGGGATGAGCAAGTCGAGCCTCATATCGCTCATCGTCGGAGCCGTGGCCATACTGGGCGCGATCGCGTTCTACGTCTGGAACACGAGCATCCGGCCCGAGCAGGAAGCGGAGCGCGAGAAGACGCGCGCCGCGGTCGAGGGCTGCGCGGTCCACGAGGCGTCCCGCAGCGGAGACCTCAAGCTGCTCACCGAGATGTTCGCGGCCGGCTGCTCGCTCAACAAGCGCAACGACTTCGGCATGACGGCCCTGCACGTGGCGAGCAACGACCGGGTGGCGGAGTTCCTGATCACCCACGGCGCCAACATCGAGGCACTGGACGCGCGGGGCTACTCCCCGCTCAAGGTCCACCAGATGGCCGGCCGCAAGCCCGTCGTGGACTTGCTGCTCAAGCACAACGCCAGCACGGCCACGCCCTGAAGATCCCTTCAGGCGGTCGGATCGACGATCCGCAGGGAGGGAAACAAGCGAAAGTGCCGGTCAGCGGTGGCGATGTCGACCAGACCGTGCTCACGCATGACCGCAGCGATGTGTGCGTCGTGGTAGAGGTTCCCGCGCAGGGCCGGAGCCTCCTCCAGCACCTGATGCAGGAATCGCTCGTGCTGCGCGGTCTCGACCAGGACGTCGATGCGAGGATCGGCAGTCACCTTGCGGATGAAAGACCGGGCCTGCTCGGGCTGGAGCGGGGCTTCGAAGACCCGTGGATGGGTGACGATCCGCAGCCACTCGTACAGGATGGACCAGGTGATGCAGAACCCGTCCGAGGCTCTCGTCCGCTCCACGAAGTCTTTCGCTGCTCGATGCCTGTCAGACTTCTCGTTGGCTGCGTAGACAAGGATGTTCGTATCGACGAGCAGGCTCACGCTTCGTCCCCGTCCAGGGCGTCGAGCAGGGCCTGCCTGTCTGCCACATCCACCCGAGCCTGCCCGAGAGCGTAGACAGGAAAGGGGGTCGGATCCTCGGCGGTCCTGCTCTGCGACTCCAGACCCAGACGCAAGAGCTCGTTGGCGACCTCCTGGAAGGTCTTGCCCTCCTCTCGGGCGCGGCTCTTGATCTTCTGAAGCACCCTCTCGTCGAGCGCCAGGGTGGTTCGCTTCATGTCTCCTCCAGACATCTCTATGTACCCATTCTTGATGCGTTGGTGCTTAATGTCAAGGCATACAAACGTAGTGGATGAATTTCAGCCACTTACAGCTCTTTGGTATCCTCAGTGGACCCTGGCGGACCGGGCCTGCTCCAGGGCTCGCTCCAGCAGGCTGCGCTGAGCCAGATCGGGCGCCTCCAGGGGCGCCGATCCCGGCCAGCAGGTACAGGATCTGCTCGCGCTGCTCCACCTCCGGGTTCTCGGCCAGGGCCACCAGGAAGGGCACCGCGGCCGTCGAGCCGCTGTAGACGCTGCACTGGTGGTGTATGCAGGCGTCCAGCCCCTCGAGTGCCCAGGCCCTGTCTGCCGGATCGGGCGAGGATAGCTCGCGGATCAGCGCCGGGACCGCCGTGGCCGGTCCGTAGGCGTCCTCGAAGGAGGCCCAGTCCACCGCGTCCATCTCCGGCATGGGGAATCTGGGGGCCTGGCGCTCGGGCCGCATTTGGATATATAGTCGGCTAGCGCGCGATCCACTCGGCGCCCTGGGCCGCAGCTGGCCGAGCGCGAAGCGCCTCGACCGCGCTGCCCGTGTAGTAGTGGCCTTGCAGATCGACCGTGTAGGCCACGTCCAGGTCCGGTGCCGCGCCGATCAGGTCCTGGTGGAAGCACATCGACTTGCCCGGCGTGGGTATCCTGTGGAAGTAGTCCACGCCCTCGGCGCCCGACGCCGGCGCCAGGCTGCCGCCCGTCCAGCGGTAGTTGAAGACCTGTGGCAGATGGAGCTCGACGAAGAGCTCGTTCACGCCCCAGGAGACGGCCGGGAAGTCGAAGTGGAGGCCTCCGGACAGCAAAAAGCCGCCCGCGTCGCTCTCCATGACGAGCTCCAGCCGGGCCGACTCGTCGCCCGCCCGCTCGGGCGCGACCTCGAGCCGCACCTTGCCCGCCTCGATCTCGAAGGGGATGGCCGCGCTGTTGAGGAAGATCTTGGCCACCCGCTGCCCGGCGGGGATCCCGAGCTCGAGCTGCTTGCTGCCCTCGAAGCGCAGCTTGTAGAGCATGCGCGTGATCCGGCGCCCCTCGAGCGTGGCCACCACCGAGGCGTGGGCGCTGGGGATGACCGACTCGACCGGGGGCCGCGCCTCGCGCTCCGGCGCCTTGCGCTCGGCCATGGCGGCGGTCGGCTCCCAGCGCAGCGAGAACTCGCCCTCGGCCGGGAAGAAGACCGTGCCCTCCGCGCCCTTGCGGGCGCCGGCCTCGGCGAGCCGGAACAGGCCCTCGTCGTACTGCAGGTAGAGCACGGCCAGGGTGGCGGGCGCGATGCGGATCGAGGCCCTGTGCTCGCCCTTCTGCTCGCTGGCTTCGATGAGGAAGGACAGGTCGAAGCGGTAGTTGCCCGCCCGCCGGGTGAACAGCTCGAGCCCCCTGCGCGTGCTCAGCACGGCGCCGTCGATCTCGGGGATCTCCGACAGGTGGACCGCCGGGTCCTCTCGAAGCAGCGGCACCGCGACCCACCTGTCCTCGTCGAGCACCGTGACCTCGAAGTGGGCCGAGAGCTCCACCGCCTTGGCGAGCAGCCGGCCCGAGAGCACGATCTTGTCCACCGTGGCCGCGAGCGGCGCCCGGGCGGGCGCGACCTTCTCCGCGCGGTCGACCTGCCGGTAGAGCTCCAGCAGCTCCGGGAGCGGCATGGTGGCGCTCGACTCGGCCTTTTGCTCCGGCGCGGCCCGGGCAGCTCCGGCGCCGGCGATCAGCAGGACGACGATCCAGCCCTTCAACTTGAGCTCAAGCATGGGATCCCTCCGCAGAAGCTGCCGCATCGGCCGCGGGGCGCCGCCCGACGGCCAGCGAGTCGACGACCTCCTCGAACAGCGACCTGAACGCCTTCCGGGAAGTCAGGAACATCATGAAGGCCAACCCGACCGCGATCTCGAGCGTGTAGATCAGCCCGGTGTAGCCGTCGAGGATGACCGCCAGGGTCGGCACGAGCAGGAAGGCCCCGGCCAGTGCCAAGCCTTGCAAGCCGGCCCGGGCCGAGAGGCTGCTCGCCAGGTAGAAGAACAGCATGACCAGCACGGCGGCCAGCGACAGGGCGTAGGCCAGGTAGAAGCTCATGAAGGCCGCCAGGTAGGCCGCCAGCACGAAGAACAGGCCGTAGCAGGCCGCGACCAGGTAGGCCTCGTAGACCTTGAGCGTCTTGCGGTAAAAGAGGCACAGGCCCACCAGCCCGGCGAAGAAGAGGATGAACGGCGCCCAGCTGCGGCGGATCATCGTGGCCAGCGTGTCGTCGAAGGCCTGCTCGCTGGGCAGGATCAAGCCGACCGGCACCCCCGACTCCAGCGAGGCATACGCCCAGCGCATGCTGACGCCGTCCTGGCCGACCTGGACCTCGCTCGAGGGCGCCACGTTGGGCGGGTAGTCGAAGTTCACCCCGCCCGTCACGTGCATGGCCATGTGGAAGTCGTGCACCCGCATGGCCGGATCGAGCCGGTAGACGAAGGAGTCCAGGCCACGGCCCTTGAAGGCGATCTCGTACTTCAGCTTCTCGCCCGGCCGGGCGCGGCCGGTCCAGACCAGCTTGTCCTTCTCTCCGCTGAGGTCCAGGGGCGCCGGCTTTCCGTTGACCGTAAAGGCCAGGTCGCTCAGCAGGACCTGGTTCTTCTTCATCTGGATCGGGAAGACGAAGACCAGGTCGATGTCACGCCCGCGGTCGTTCTCGACCTCGTACTGAGCCTGGAAGGCGAAGTCGAAGCCCGAGAAGTAGACCAGACCGCGCTTGCGGTAGTTCATCTCGGCCTTCACCTCGACGTCCTGCCGGCGGATCGGCATGGGCTCGAGGGTGTTGAAGACCGAGCCGCTCGGCACGAAGCGCACCGAAGGCACGGGCTGGACGATGGGCGCGCCCCAGCGCTCGATGACGTCCTGGTGCAGCTCGCTGTCGGCGAAGTGAAAGCGATCGGTGATCTGGGCCGAGATCACCCAGGACACGCCGAGCACGATCGCGAAGCTGCCGAAGAAGTGATGGCGGAACGGCAGGAGAATGACCATCTTGAAGATCCAGCGCCACATGGAAGGCACCTCCTTGCCTCCCATGCTGGCAGCGCGGCTTGTCTTCGGCCTGCAGCGGGCGAGGAGAACCCGCGGAAGAAATGTGCAAAACCTCCCTGCGCTCAGGGATCGGAAGACGGGAGTTCCGAGATGGACTCGCGGCCCAGCAGCCAGGCCAGGTGCACGAGCTCGGACGGGCTGGAGCCGAGCTCGGCAGCCAGCTTGTCCTGCTCGTCGATGACCGCCAGCGGCAGATGCATGGCGTGCTCCTGCCGCCCGGCCTCGTCGGCCCTGCCGATCTCGGCCAGGCGACGGCCCACGGAGCCTTGCCCCGCTAGCCCGGAGAGCTCCTCCCGAGCCGCCTCCCAGGCGCGGGCGGCGACCCACGAGGGGCTGCGATCGATCCGCATGGCGTGATCCTGGATCTCGTCGATGATGGATCTGGGCAGCGTCAAGCTGCGCGGCGCCTTGTCTTCGGTGGGCATCTCTGGCCTCCCTGCTGCCGGTTTGTGGGACCCGACCAATGTGGACCCACGAGCTCGCGGCATGCAAGAGAAAACGGAGAAAAGCGATCGCAGCTCTGGCCGTGCTATACTCCCGCCATGAAAATCCCCATGTTCCTTATGGTTCCGCTGCTGGTCGCGACATTCTCCTGCTCCGGTACGATCTCCGGGCAGGCCGACGGCGCCGGAGATGCAGGCCAAAACGACGGCGGATTCGACGGAGCGGACCCGTCGCCCGCAGACCAGTCCGACGCGGGCGACGGCATCCCCGACGCGGGCGACGGCATCCCCGACGCGGGCGACGGCGTCCCCGACGCGGGCGACACGGGGCCGGTGGCGAACGCCCTGTGGGTGGACGGGCAGATCGGGCTGGCCGCCTGCGACGACTACGACCCCGACTCCAGAGCCTGCGGCGCTGGCGATCAGGTCGCCTGGCAGACCCTCGCCGGAGCCGCCTCTCAGGCCGGGCCGGGTGACACCGTGATCATCCGGGCAGGCGAGTACCGAGAGACCCTGGCGCCGCAGCGCTCGGGGGAGCCCGGCCGGCCGGTCACCTGGAGGAGCCGCGTTGGCGAGACGGTGACGATCACGGGCGCTTCGCTCGAGCCGGCGATCGACATCTCCTCCCGGCAGCATCTGCTCATCGAGGGTCTGGTGGTGACCGACGTCCGGCGCTGGATGTATGCCCTGGACGCCCACCACAACGTCATCCGCGACAACGTCTTCCGGCGGGCGCTGGACTCGGGAGGCAGCTCAAAGACCGGCCTCTTCTTCCAGGAGGCGACCTTCAACAGCCTGACGGGCAACACCATCGAGGACTCCACCCAGGACAACCTCTCGCTGATCAAGTCCGATCGCAACCTCATCCAGGCCAACACCTTCCGCAAGGCGGCCCACACGCTGTGGACCATCAAGTGCGGCAACTACAACGTGATCCGCGCCAACCACTTCCACAACGAAGATCAGAAGATCGGAGAGATCTACGACTGCGACGGAGTGGGCTTCGATCACGAGTTCACCATCGAGAACGCCACCAAGCACAACCTGGTCGAGGACAACGACTTCGCCTACACGCCCTCCAGCGGCGACAGCTCTCCCTACTCCGGCATCCAGTACGCCGGACAGGACGGCCTCATCCGGCGCAACCGCTTCTACTCCACGGTGGGGCCGGGCCTGCAGATGACCCTGTACGGCGGCGAGGCGGAGCACAACACGGGCAACCGGGTCGTGCACAACGTGTTCTACCGGACCGACTTCGCCGGGATCGAGCTGTCCGGCAGCCAGTCGTACGCCTTCGGGGACAACCTGTTTTTGAACAACATCCTGGCGCGCAGCGTCTTCGTGGCCAACGACACGCGCTGGGACTGGTATGTGGACGATCTGGCCGGGCAGCCGGTCCAGCTCAAGACCGGCCGCATGGACGGCTTCGCATTCTCCCACAACTGCTTCTTCAACCAGCAAGCGGGCGAGCTGTGGTTGATCGCCTGGGGCAATCGCGACGCCTCCAGCAACCCGCCTCCCCACGACGTCTCGTGGTTCGAGGACAACCACGCCGAGCTCTTCACGGACAACCTGGAGGTCGACCCGGCCTTCTCGGACCCCGCCGGCCAGGACTTCAGCCTGGACGCCGGCAGCGATCTCATCGATGCGGGCTGTTTCCTGACCCTCACGGCCGCCGACGGCCAGGGAGACAGCTTGTCGGTCCTGGATCCCGGCTTCTTCTACGACGGCTACGGCATTCCGGGGGAGGTCGGCGACCGGATCCAGCTCGAGGGGCAGACCGAGACGGCCGTCGTCACCGCGGTCGACTTCGAAACCGGCAGCCTGCGCCTGGATCGATCCCTGACCTGGGTCCAGGGGCTGGGCGTCGCCTACGCGTACAACGGCAGCCGGCCCGACGTCGGGGCGCACGAGTCACCCTGAGGGTCTCAGTCTCCCCAGCGGGTCTCGAAGTCGACGATCTCCTGCGTGTGGAGGATCGCGAGATCCGCGTCGAGGTAGTGGAGCCGGAGGGGCTGCCAGTTGCTGCCCTGATCGATCTCTTCTTCCAGGTAGAGCCCGCACACCTCCTCGAGCGGTTCGTCCAGCACGACCAGGAAGCACTGGGCCCAGTTGTGGCCATAGGAGCTGTAGACCAGGTGGAAGGGATCGTCGACCTGTCGCCGGGCGCCGTCCCGGGAGAAGACCGCCCCGGCCAGCGCGGTGTTCATGTTCTGCTCCATGCTGGACCGGATGCGCATGAGATCGAGCTGGAGCGCGTCGCCGTTGGCGGCGCCGACGTCGTACTCGATGAGCCGGTAGGCCGCGTAGCTGCAGTCGGTGTACCTGCGGCTGCTCACGATCCGCTCCTCGGCGTCCAGGAGGCTGCCGGTGAAATCCAGCCCGTCGTCCCCGAGCGTCGCGGCATCCAGCACCAGCCGGCCCTGGGCGGCGAGACCGCCGGCCACCTCGAAGGCCAGGTGGAAGTCCAGCAAGTAGCTCCCCTCCCCCGCATCGAAGCCCTGCTGGAAGCCGTAGAGGTAGCTGCCGTCGTCCGGCGTGCCCTGGATGAGGCGGTCGAAACGCCCGGGGCCGGCCGGTGCGAGCGTCTCCCGCTCCGGCCCCAGCAGGACCTCGTCGATCCAGCTCGCCTCGAAGCTCGGCCGGTCTCGATAGAGCCGGACGATGCCCGGCTGCAGGCGGACGCGGCCCTGCGAAGCGTAGAGCTCGAAGACGTCCAGCGAGCTCTGCTCGCCCTTCGGCAGGCTGCAGAGGGCGGTGCCCGCGGGAACCTCCAGCAGGAAGTCCCCGTCCGGCTCTCCCAGACAGGCCCCGTCCTCGCAGCCCTGTGCGCAGCTGCGGTCCTCGGCCGGGTAGCGGCACTGCCCGTCGGCCGGATCGCAGGCGCCGGGCGAGGCGTAGCGGCGCAGCCGCTCCGCATCCAGGCAGACGGCGGGCGGCGGCTGGTCGCACGCCACGCCCTCGCACAGGCCCCGGCTCGAAGCGCCCCCGCAGCCCGCCACGGCCGGCCATAGCACCGTCGAGCATATCGCAGCCCATCGACGCGTCGTGAGGCACATGATACGACTTCCAAGCTCGCTCTAGGTGTCCTGCCCGATGCCCACCTGCCTCGCGATCCGGTCCAGCCCCCGCTGGGCGAGGTCGACCGAGTTGTCCACCAGGACCTCGAGCGCGGTGGCCAGGTCGACCAGCGTCCCCCGGATGCCCGTCCGGGCAGCCTCGCGGAAGACCTCCAGCGACTGGCGGGTGAAGGCCAGCGTGCCGAGCTCCTGCACCCGGCTGCCCGCCAGGCTCTCCTCGGCGGCCATGGAGAAGGTGCCCACCGCCCGCAGCAGGCTCGGCTCCACCAGCGGACCGAAGCGCGAGGCGGCCAGGCGGGTCAGGGCCGCCTCCTGCCTGCGCTCCTCCTCGGTCCAGTGCGCCCGGCTGTGCCCGCGACCCACCAGGCGGATCTCGCTCCGCACCTTGCCGGTCTCCGCGTTGCGGTAGAGGTGGACCAGCACCTTGCTCGTGTTCGTGCCCCAGAGCCCGAGCAGCATGAAGTCGCGCACCAGCCGCGGGGGATGCAGGTCGGGCACGTGCCGGGTGTCCAGGTAGTGCCGCAACACGAGCACGAAGAAGACCAGCAGCTTCTCGAAGATCTCCGGATAGGCGCGCAGATGGTGCGCGTGCTGCGGCAGCCGCAGCTCGGAGAGCGGGAAGCTGTCCAGGACCTCCTCGCCCGGACGCGGGCTGGCCTCGGGCGAGGCGTGGAAGGTGTAGATCAGGTACGGCAGCCTGCGATACTGGCAGACCCGCCCCCCGGAGTCCAGCAGCCCTCCCTGCTCGGCATACTGGCTCATGACGCAGGTGAGCACCCGGAAGAAGTCCTCGAGATCCTCCTCGCCGAGGCCGCCGAGCCACTGCCGGGTAACGCCCTTGGACTCGAAGTGGGCCCGGAAGTTCGTGTTCTGCCGGGGATGCGCCTCGTGACCGAGCAGGTGGTTGCCCATGACGTACAGGGCGTGGCCCACGAAGCGAGCGGTCGTATCGCCCCGGCTCTCGCGGGCCTCGAGATCGAAGTCCGGATGGTCGTGGTGGCAATCCAGCACGGCGCCGGCCAGCATGCGCAGGCTGCCCGCGTCGATCTTCGCGGACACGCGCGCCGGCAGCTCTGTCTGGAGGCGCCGCGTGACCAGGTCGCAGACCGCGCCGTTTTCCTCGAGCCTGGCCTCGAGAGCGTCGTCTCCCATCTCCACGTCGGGGGCCAGGAGGATCACCGAGCGGCTGGTGAAGCTCTCGGTCCCCCAGCGCTCGAAGCACTCGGCGATCAGCTCGCGAGCCCGCTGCCAGCCGAACCACGGGTGGCGCGAGCCCAGCAGCCAGCGGCCCGTGTCCCGCACCCCGATCGTGGCGCGCTTGGAGAAGAACTCCCGCAGCCTGACCACCATGTTGCCGTCCAGCGGATCCTCACGCAGTCGCTCCTGAAAGCGCGCCAACTCCGCCTCGCCCTCGATCTCCCGGTGGAAGCTCTCGTCCTGCGCGAGCAGGCCGAAGACGCTCCAGCGCCGGCCCAGCTCCTCGCCCGCCTCGTCGAGCAGGACGGGCTCCAGGTAGACGCTGTCCTCCCCGGCCAGGGCCGCGCGCACCAGGCCGATCGGGTGAGGCAGGACGAGCTCCTCGAGCCGCCCGTAGCCGAAGTAAGCCAGCTCGCGCGCGGTCGAGCAGGCCAGCCGCCTGACCCGCCGGCGGGTCGGAAAGAGCGCCGAGCCGAGGGCCCCGAGCGCCTCGCCCACCAGCGGCCGCGGAAGATGCACCTGCGACCCGAAGGCGCTGACGGCCAGATCGTCCACACTCGACACGCTCAGCCGGTAGCGCCCGGCGAAGTCATGGGCGAAGGCCTTCAGCCGCTTCGCACTCGCAGCCGAGCGCCCGGCCAGCGAGCTCAGCGCCTCGGCCAGGGCATCCGGCTCGAAGTGGCAGCTCACCCAGAACGCATCGCTCTCGGCGGATGCCCGCCGCGAAGAGTCGACCAGTGCCCGCAGGATGTCCCCGTCCGACGGCCCCTGCCCTTTCGGAGCCTTCTTCCGCTCTGCTTTCAGGCTCATCCCAAGACCTCCACTGCGACTCGGCCGCCAGCTAGACGATGAACTGCATGTCCCAGGGACCCACTTTCTCGGTGCGCAAGCGCGAGTCCCGCGGCCGGATGTGGAAGCCCGGCACCACGAAGCGCATCTCCGGGCCAGCCGTGATCCGGAAGCGGTTCACCGGCTCGTAGACCTCCCCGTCCAGCGTGTAGGGCTCATCGTTCTCCAGCACCATCTCCAGCGAGCGCATCACGTGCCGGTCGAAGCCTTCCAGCTCGCGCAGGGATCCCATCCACAGAAACGGGAGCGCCTTGGCGACCAGAAAAGGCGAGTCCTTGGCCATGAGCACCTCGAAGACCCCCGGATCCCAGCCGGCGCGAGGAAAGAGCCGGAAGCGCAGCGAAACCTCCTCGACGAACGAGGCGAAGACCGAGTGTGGATTCCCGTGCTGCACGGGGCCGTCGTCGATCCGATACTCCATGGGCAAAGGAGCGGTGAGCCGGCGGGCCCCCTCCGTGCCCTTGATCGCCCCGATGGCGTTTTCGCCCAGCAGCTTGGCAGCGCCCATGGGCGTGGTCGCATCTCGCCCGTAGTACAGCTCCAGAAAACGCGGTGCGATGCCGACGCCGAACATGAAGCTGTAGTGGTCGTTGACCTTGAGCACGTTCCTGCGAATGCAACGCAGCGGCACGTTGTGCCGGTAGCGGGCCAGCGCCAGCAGCAGGGTCGTCACCCCGCTCGAGCGGATGCCGAAAGAGCCGGGCACCATGTTCTGGGTGCCGGTAGGCAGCAGCAGCACCGGCGGCAGCTGGTCCGTTCCGTAGATGTCGATCAGCAGCTCGATGGTCCTGTGGGCGGTGCCGTCTCCGCCGCTGATGGCGATGATGTCGATCGCGACCCGCCTGAACTCCTCGATGGCCGTGCGGGCGTCGTCCAGCGAGCCAGTCGAGGCCAGCTCGCCGCCGCGCCCCACGATGAAGGCCAGTCGGTCCTTCAGCTGCGGGTAGAGCTTGTTCAGTCTGGCGTTGCGATTGCTGATGATCCCGACACCCGGCATGCGACCTCCGAAAACGGCTCTCAGACCCGCCTCTGCTTCAAGGTCTCGATGATGGCGTCCCGCGCGTTCTCGGCCTTGGACCTGAGCCTGCCGGCCTTCCACGGCCCGAACAGCGCCACCATGAGCGCCGCGCCCAGCCCGGCCCACTCCGTCTGACTCGGCAGGAAATTCCTGAAATGCACGGCTGCTCCGGCCAGCATGAGCGAGATGAAGGCCACTGCAGACATCTCCCAGCCCCGGCCGACCGCCTGGCTCAAGCCGCCCTTGCCCACCCCGCGAGAGAACGCCTCCTTCAGCGCGTGATCGTCCCGGACTCCCTCGTTGCGGACCTCGAGCATGTGCTTGGTCCCGCAGGCGAGGATGGCGGTCGGCATGGTCTCGCAGAGCTTGATGGCCCGCTCCAGCTCGGTATCCAGAAAGAGCTTCTGGATCTGCTTGACGAAGGGTCTCGGACGGATGTCCATGATGGACAGCCTGAGCACCCGCGCCGTCCCCATGATCAGCGACAGCCCCGCCAGCCCGAGCACGACGTAGGGGTGGCGCACGATTTCGTTCATGACCTGATCGATCACTTCTCGCTCCTCGACCGCTATCAGTACAGCCGGCGTATCTTCCCGCCGTCGATGACGACGGTCGCGCCGTTGATGTACGTGTTGCGAGGCGAGCACAGAAAAGCGGCCAGATCGCCCAGCTCGCGCGGGTCTCCCGGGCGACCCACGGGGATGTCCGAGCCGAGCTGCTCGACATAGGCCTCCGCGCTGATCCCCATCCGGGCCGCCCTCTCCACGGCCAGGTCCCGAATCCGCTGGGTGAGGAAGATCCCCGGGCAGATCGAGTTGACGAGCACGCCGTCTCCGCCGACCTCACGGGCCAGGGCGCGGGCGAAGCCCAGCACCGCCGGCCGCGAGGCGTTGGAGAGGATGAGCCCATCGATGACCTCCAGCCCGGCGACGGACACGATCTGGACGATGCGCCCGAAGCCCCGGCTGCGCATCCCCGGCAACAAGAGCGAGCAGAGGTGGGTGACCGAGCCCAGCGCCAGATCGACGGCCAGCTGCCAGTGCTCGGGCGGGTGGCTCTCGAAAGGGCCGGACGGCGGTCCGCCCGCATTGGCGACCAGGATGTCGACCTGGCCCAGACCGCCCACCGCCGCATCGGCCAATGCCTGCCTGTCGGCCGGGCGTGTCAAGTCGGCTGGCTGGATAAGAGGCCTCACGCCGACCTCCGCTTCCAGCTCGTCCGCGGCCTGTTGCAAGCCCTCCCTGCTCCGCGCGCAGATCAGGAGCTCGGCGCCCTCTTCGGCCAACGCGCGGGCGGCACCATAGCCCAGCCCGCGGCTCGCGCCGCACACGATGGCCTTCTTTCCAGCCAGTCCGAGGTCCACGTCACACATCCATCCTGCGCGCAGAAGCGCGCGATTCCAGCTCGTCAGATCGCTTGCTAGGACTCCTCGAGATACGTATAGCCCGCCAGGCCCTGCTCGAAGTGCTGCATCAGGTTGCGAACGTCCTCCGGCGTGATCTCGCCGCGTCGCAGAGACTGCTCGGCCGCGTTGCGCAGCCGGTTGCTCATCGCCCGCCGGTCGTAGTTCATGTAGCCGAGCACGTCCGCCACGCTGTCTCCCATGGACACGTTGGACACGGAGTACTCCTCGTCCTCCAGCCTCACGTCCACCGTGTTGGTGTCGCCGAAGAGGTTGTGGAGATCGCCCAGGACCTCCTGGTAGGCGCCGATCATGAACACCGCCAGGTGATAGGGCTCGTCGTCGAGCGGGTGGAGCATGATCGTGTCGCGGACGTCGTGCAGATCGATGAACTGGTCTATCTTGCCGTCCGAGTCGCAGGTCAGGTCGGCCAGCGTCGCCGGTCTCGACGGCCGCTGCAGCAGGCGATGGATGGGCATGACCGGAAAGAGCTGCTTGACCGCCCAGTGATCGGGTGCCGACTGGAAGACCGAGAAGTTGCAGTAGTAGGTATCCGATAGCGTCTTCTCCAGCCCTCTGAAGTCGTCCGGCACGTACTTCAGCTCCTGGAGGATGCGCCAGATCTTCTGGGCGCAGGCCCAGCCGAGCTCCTCGGCGTCGGAGCGGCCCTTCAAGTCGAGCACGCCGTGGAGGTAGAGCGACTGCGCCTCCTGGCGGTACTCGAGCATGTCGTTGAACGCTTCCTGGTAGCTCTTGCGGTTGATGGCCTCGTGGACTTCCCAGAGCTGGTGGAGCACGTCGTGGTCATCCTCGGTGGGCTTGCGGGGGGCCCTGCTCGTCCCGCGGGTATTCACGCCCAGCACGTCGAAGACCAGCAAGGCGTGGTGGGCTGCCACGGCCCTGCCGCTCTCGGTGATCAGCGTGGGCATGGGGACTTCCGCATCCTCGCAGATATCGCCGAATGCCGATACGACATCGTTGGCGTACTCCTGGATGGAGTAGTTCATGGAGGAGTGGAAGTTGGTCCGCGAGCCGTCGTAGTCGACCGCCAGCCCCCCGCCGACGTCCATGTATCGCAAGCCGGCGCCCATCTGACGCAGGTCGACGTACAACCGGGATGCCTCCCGGAGCGCCTGCTTGATGGAGGCGATGTTGTTGATCTGCGAGCCCAGGTGGAAGTGGAGAAGCTCCAGGCAGTCGAGCAAGCCCTCCGCGCGCAGAAGCTCGACCAGGCGCACCAGCTCCGATGCGGTCAGTCCGAACTTGCTCCGCTCCCCGGCCGACTCGATCCACTTGCCGCTGCCCCGGGCATTGAGCTTGACCCGTACGCCGAGCCGCGGCTTCAGAGCGTGCTGCTTGCCGAGCGTCAGGATGCGGATCAGCTCCTCGTAGCGATCCACCACCACCACGACCTGTCGGCCCAGCTTCTGGGCCAGCAGGGCGGTCTCCAGGTACTCGCTGTCCTTGTAGCCATTGCAGATGATCAGGGCCTCCGGATCGTCCACCATGGCCAGGGCCACGAAGAGCTCCGGCTTGGAGCCCGCCTCGAGGCCGACGTGCCAGGCACGACCGTGGTTGAGCACCTCCTCGATCACCCAGCTCTGCTGGTTGACCTTGATGGGCATCACCAGCCGGTACTCACCCCTGTAGTGGTACTCGGAGATGGCTGCCGAGAAAGCCTGGACCAGCTCCCGGATCCGGCTGTGGAGGATGTCCGAGAAGCGCAGCATGATGGGCAGGCAGAGGCCCCTGCGGACCAGGCTGTCGATCAGCTCCTTCAGATCGATGCCGACGCCCTCCGCCCCGCGCGGGCGGATCTCGACATTGCCCCGCTGGTTGATGTCGACATAAGGCGCACCCCAGGAAGGCACCCCGTAGAGCTCCAGGGCGTCGCGTACGGTCCAGGCTTCCATCGAACGCTCGACCGCCATGCAGACCTCCACTGGCATGAAGATATCCGCGCGGCCGAGCCGGCGTCAATCGGAAATGGAGGCTCTCAGTCGATGGGCTTGCAGCAGCGGAAGCCCGCGTAGAGCGCGGCCCAGCCCGCGTTGTAGTAGCAGGCGAGCCGGGCCGCGGGGGAGGCGCAGTTGAAGGCGCCGCCCCGCACCTCCCAGCCGCGGCCGTAGGGATCGTCCTGCGAGACCACGATCTCCCAGACATTGCCGGCCACGTCGTAGGCGCCGTATGCGTCGACGCACTCCGGGTACTGCCCGGTGGGCATGACGTGGAAGCAGTAGTAGTTGTACCCGCAGCGATCGCTGTCGTCGCAGTCCTCGATCCCGTACTCGTCGCAGTAGTCGTCGCAGAAGGTGTTGACGCAGTTGCAGCGCTCCCGGTCCCAGCCATTGCCGTACGCATAGGTCGTCCGGCCCGGCCCCACGCAGACGCTGTTCCACTCCTCCTCGGTGCACAGGTGCTTGCCCGCGTTCTCGCAAGCCAGCTGGAACTCATCGAAGGCGGTGGCGTCCATGTAGCTCACGTGCCAGGGGATTGCGTTGGGCCGGGATGTGGCCATGCTCCTGTCCACGCCGATGGACAGGAAAGTCGCGTCCGGCCGCGAGGCCTCGTAGCGGTCCATGCAGAACGGCGCCGTCACCCCCATCTCCGGATCCGCGTCCACGTAGACCATGTCCGCAGGACAGGGGCTGTCTTCCAGCTGGCAGTCTGCAGAGCAGCCGTCTCCGGGCACGTCGTTGCTGTCGTCGCAGGCCTCGTCTCCCGGACAGAAGAAGCCGTCGCCGCAGGTGTTCTCCCGGGCGGTGCAGTCCGGCAGGCAGCCGTCGCAGGGATCCAGATCCTCGTCCTCGCAATCCTCGCTGGGCCCGACCACGCCGTCACCGCAGACCGGATCGCAGCACAGACCGGCCACGCAGTAGTCGTGTACCTTGCCGGCCGCGTTGTCGCACGCCGTCCCGTCGGCCAGGGGCGGGTTGAAAGGCTGCCCGGATTCATCGCAGAGATCGGCGGTGCACGGGTTGTCGTCGTCCGGCAGGTCGTCCACGTTCGGCGTAAGCCCGCAGACCTGGCCGACCGCGTTGGGCACGCAGACGGGCTTCTGGCAGTCGCCGGTGGCATCGACGCAGTCCAGATCGGCGATGACGCAGCTGTAGTGGCAGTCGTCGCGACAGCCGTCCGCGTCGTCCCCGTCTGCACCGTCATCGCAGTCCTCGCCGGCGTCGTTCTTCCCGTCGCCGCACTCCTCGAGCACGCAGGCGGCCGAGCAGCCGTCGCCGGAGATCCTGTTGCCGTCGTCGCATCCCTCGAGCGGTCCCCGCACGTCGTCGCCGCAGACCGGCTCGATGCAGATCACATCCACGCAGTAGTCGCCCACTTCGCCGCCGCCGTTGTCGCACGGAAAGCCATCCACGAAATCGA
Organism: Deltaproteobacteria bacterium; assembly: GCA_016935365.1. Lineage (GTDB taxonomy): Bacteria > Myxococcota > B64-G9 > B64-G9 > B64-G9 > JAFGRB01. Next base: position 1,046 of record JAFGRB010000293.1, on the reverse strand, counting down.
GGTGCCCCGGGACGCCGGCCCGGCAGGTATCCTGCGTGCAGGGGTTGTCGTCGTCCGGCAAGTCCTCGTCGTCCACCTCGCTCTCGCAGACCCGGCCGATCTCGTTCGGCACGCAGTGCGCCGCGTGGCAGTCCCCCGGCTCGTCCTCGCAGTCGAGCTCCGCCTGGCTGCAGGTGAAGCGGCAGTCGTCCCGGCAGCCGTCCTCGTCGTCCCCGTTCTGCCCGTCATCGCACTCCTCCTGCCCCTCGGCCTTGCCGTCCCCGCACTCGGAGTCGACGGGGCAAGGCGGATTGCCCTGGCCGGGGCTGCCCCGCTCGCCCTGGCCGAAGAAGTCGGTCGAGGCGCACCAGTTGGCCGGATCGTTGTTGTACATGCAGTTATACTTGCGGCTGTCGAGCGAGATCGACGCGCCGATCACGAAGGGCCATTCGGGGCCCGAGAAGTCCACCTCGTCGATCAGCGTCTCGCCCGCCGTGATGCTGAGCTTGCCGCTGCCGGGGTTCAGGCCATCGATCACCAGCGCCGGCTCGAGCAAGGCCAGGGCCTCGGGGTCGTCGTCGAAGGCCAGCACGACGTGGGACTCGGGCGGGAAGTCGACCCGCTCGGGCAGCTCGAGCTCGGCCACACCCCCGGCGCCGTCCTCGAGTATCCAGCCCTCCATGTGCAGCGTCTCGATCGAGGTGTTGAACAGCTCCACGTAGCAGCCCGCCGGAGGGTCGAAGCCGGCCGGCTGGATCATGATCTCGGTGATGATGACCTGGCCGGGGTAGGCGTCGATGCACGAGCCGCCCCCGTCCTGGCCGTCTGCGGCGTCGGCATCCGAGCCTGCATCGGGTAGCGCGTGGTAGCTCGTGCAGGTGCAGATAAAGATGCTCGAAAACAGAAGAATACCGAAAACACACCTCATTTCTGCCCTCCGTCCCTACTCTAGCCCCTTGGGAGAATCTAGGCAAGCCGCCGCTAGTCCTAAAACAAGCGCGGCTTTCCAAGCCGCGTTTGTTTTCAGGGCTAGCCGCCCGAAGGGCGGTCGTTTTGGGGTGAAGCTG
>JAFGRB010000292.1 GCA_016935365.1 Deltaproteobacteria bacterium | reverse complement strand
CAGCTTCACCCCAAAACGACCGCCCTTCGGGCGGCTAGCCCTGAAAACAAACGCGGCTTGGAAAGCCGCGCTTGTTTTAGGGCTAGCAGGGTATCGAAGACCACCGATGGCCAGATCCGTTCCGGTCGGGCCGGCGGGCCGGCGGATCCTCCAACGCCAGCCCAAGGAAATAGATAGATGGCCAAGACGACGGTCAGCACGAGCGAGCTGAAGGCGAACTGCTCCAGGATCCTCGACGGCGTGGCGCGAAGAAGAGTGCCGGTGGTCATCACCAAGCGCGGGCACCCGGTTGCCAAGCTGGTACCCATCGACGAGGAGATCTCCAGCCTCTTCGGATTTGCCCGTGGATGCATCACTATCCAGGGAGATATCGTGTCTCCGCTGGAAGAAGAATGGGAAGCATCAGAATCATGATCTTGCTGGACACCCCGGTGATCTCCGAAAACGCCCACACGCGCCAGTCGTCGATCTCCTGAGAGCCGCGGTAGCGGCGCATGATCTGGAAGGCGTGGGAGAGCAGGATCTCGTGGGCCGGGATGCGCCTCTTCTGCACCGGGTCGAGCGCGTAGCCGGCCGCGATCTTGTTGCCGTACCAGCTGCTCAGGCCCGGATGGGCGGCCGAGACCACACAGACGTAGCGGTCGTGGAACCAGGCGTGCTCCGTCTGCTCGCGTACGAGCGCCGAGAAGACCGCGCGTAGGCCCGGTCGATGACGAAGACCAGCTCCAGCTCCCCGCGCTCGCGGCTTCTCGGGTCGGGCCGCAGCCCTCCGGGTGCCTGGCACGCGGCCAGCAGGCAGGCGGCGGAGATCGCAGACGCCCAGCGCATCGCGCCTCTCGCTCAGGCGCGGAGCCGCCCGAGCAAGGCAGCGATCTGCTCGAAGTAGGCCGCTCCTGCGCGCAGGTGGATGTCGTTGTGGCCCGCGCCGGCCACCGGGAAGAAGAGCTTGAGCTCGGCCTGGCATGCGTCGAAGAGCATCTGCCCTTCCGCAAAGGGGATGATCTGGTCCTGCTCGGCGTGCATGACGAGCGAGGGCAGGCGCACGGTCTTCATCTTGGCCAGGTTGCGCGGGCCCCAGTCCTCCGTCAGGCCGAGATCTCCCGCCGGCACGCCGCAGAGCTCGAGCAGGGGCACGATCCGCGCGAAGCCGCTCTCCACGATCAGGGCATCGAGCTCGGTCGCGCGCGCCGAGGCCAGCTCGATGGCCGGGGCCGAGCCCAGCGAGCGGCCCATGACGAGACGCGGTCCCCGGTGGCCCCGCCGGGCCAGAAGCGCGCAGAGCTCGTCCAGCGCGGCGTGGGCATCGGGCAGGAAGCTGTGCACGGACGGCCGTCCGGTGCACGGGCCGTAGCCGCGGTACTCGGCCACGACCAGCCAGGCCGGCAGCCGATTGTACTCCGCGGCAGCGAAGTCGTAGTCCAGGGCCGTCTCGCCGTTGCCGTGGAAGAACAGGATGCAGGCATCGTCCGGGCCGGCCGGGTGCACCCGCAGCCGCAGCCTCACGCCGTCGGCGCGCTCGAAGAGCTGATCGAAGGCGCCCGCGGCCGGCGGCCCGAAGGGCGCGTCGGGCCGGGGGAAAAAGACCGCCGAGGCGATCGCGTCGTCGATTTCCTTCCCGTCCGGCACGGCTCCTCCCTCAAAGCCCCAGGCGGCGCGCGAGCTGGTCCTCGTAGAGCGAGACCGGCCGGAGCCACTCCCCACGCTCCAGCCCCTCGACCCAGTCCAGGGGCTCGGTGCCCTCGTGCTGGCCGGCCAGCTGGCCCACGAGGTCATCGGCCGGATCGGTGTAGACGACGACGTCGCGGGTCCCGATCACGTAGCCCCAGCCGAACTGGTACGATCGCAGCAGCCCGCCGCTCACGCTCCAGAAGACGTTCTGGGTGGAGGTATGGCCGGCGCCGGAGCTCTCCTGGCGGCGGTTCACGGCGCCCCAGCCATCGTCGCTCAGCGCCCCGTCGACCAGGTTGGCCATGGCCAGCGAGTGGTGGTACTCGCTCAGGCCGGTGGTCGAGCCGAGCTCCGAGACCGCCCGCCCCTCGCGGCTCTCCACCCGCAAGAACACGCAGCCCGAGGTGCCGAAGTCCCAGTTCTGGATGAAGTTGTGACGGCCGTGCAGCCCCTGGCAGTCCCGCACCAGGACCTCGCTGGACTGCATGATCTCGAAGAGGTAGCCGTTGCCGCCCCCGCCGCGGTTCTGCGCCCGCTGGAGGACGGTGTCGTAGACGCTGACCCGCTTGGACTGCTGCACCAGCAGGCCGCCGGACTGGAGGTGGCCGTCCCCCTCGGCCACGGGCGGGGCGAAGCTCGCCACCCGGCGCACCCAGGCGTCCTTGGCCTGGATGAACGCCAGGACATGGGCCCGGCTGCAGGCCTCGGCGCCCGCCTGGCTGACGGCGTTTGCCAGGCCGAGATCCTCGACCCCCACCTCCGATATCAGGCCCGTCACGCGGCGCAGGCTGGCCGCATCCCGGACTTTCAGCGGGTAGCGCACCGGCGCGTCCAGGGCGATCGCATACGGCGCGGAGCTCCCGTCCACCGAGCTGATCGTGCGCCGGAAGAAGGCCCGCCACTGCCCGGCCGAGGCCTGCCAGGTGCCGGTCATGCCGTGCTCGGCGATGAAGTCGTCCGTGATCACCGCGCCCAGCTCCACGTCGTCGCCGGGCGCGAGATCGGCCCTGTCCCACACCGAGACCTCGAAGCTGCGCTCTCGCGCGTCCTCGGCCAGCAAGAGGTCCGGACCGCTGGCCGGGCTGCCGTAAAAACCGATGCTCGCCAGGTTGTCCATGTCGCCGTCCCGGGTGAAGAACACCCGCGAGCGCTCCGCGCCCTCGCCGCGGAGCACGACCCCGGATCGGTCGACGGCCAGCAAGCCATCGCAGCGGTAGAGGCCCTCCGGGACGAGCACGACGCCACCGCCGGCCTGGCCAGCCTCGTCCAGCGCGGCCTGGAGGGCGGCTGTGCTGTCGGCTTGCCCGTCTGGGTCCGCGCCGAAGTCGAGGACCGATACGCGCACCCCCGGCGGCTCGTCGGCCGGATCGCCCTCGGCCAGGTGATAGCCGGCATAAGAGAAGTCGTGCAGGAAGCGCCCCTCGGGATCGGTCCAGGCGGGCGTCCAGCCCTCGGGGTAGAGCGCCGAGCGCCAGGGAGCGGCCGCATCGCCGCCGTCTCCACCGCCGTCTGCGCCGTCGCCGTCGTACCGGCCGTCCGCGATCCCGTCCGCGCCGGCGTCCGCGGATCCGGACGAATCCCGGCAGGCCGCCGGCATGGCCAGCGCGAGGACGAGGAGCACTGTCGAACGCGACGGCATCTGCAGCCCGCCTTTCCCGCGGCCTAGCCGCTCCGGGGGCCTTCTTCCATCGGGCCCGGCCGCTCGTCCCGCAGCACGCCCTCGAACGGCACGCCCTTGCCGCGCCACAGCGTGATGCGCTCCGCGCGGCGCTCGAGCGCGAGCTGTCTTCCGCTCTGGTGCGCGTAGAGCGCGAGAGACCAGCCGGGCTGGATCTCGATCGTCTCGCGTTGCTCGTAGAGCCCCTCGCCGCGCTCGATCCTCTCCGGGCTGCCCTCGGGGGCCTGCTCGGCCCAGCCCGGCAAGTAGACGGCCTCGGAGCGGTCGCAGCGCAGCAGCAGCCGCGCCGGACCCTCCTCGTGCTCGAGATCGCACCACAGCGCCTCGCCCGTATCCAGCATCAGGCGCTGCACGCCCGCGAGCGCGAAGCCTCGCCCCAGCACGCTGAGCCGGTCTCCGCGCTGCACGTCGAGCACCGACTGCGCCGCCTCGCCCCGCGCGCGCGCCGGCGCGCCCCGCTGGCGCTGGACGCGGATGCGCAGCGCGACGGCCAGACCGATGATCACCACGAAGACGACGCCCAGCAACACGAGCAGGGGCACGAGGTGCGAGAAGGAGTCGGAGACCGCATCGGACAGCATGCCACCTCCAGCGAGGGCCCCGGGAGATCAAGCCTGCTGGCGGGAAATGTAGTTGCCCAGCCCGCCGGCCAGGAGGATCTTGATCTGGCGCCGGGTCAGGCCGTGCTTGACCTTGTACTCGACGCTCGTGTCCGGATTGCGCAAGGACACGGTCTCGGACTTGCGGAGCTCGCGGGCGATCCAGGGCAGCTCCAGGTAATCGTCCTGCTGGATCCGATCGTAGGTGCGCTGATCGAGGAAGCGCAGCGGCACGATGCCGTGGTTGATCAAGTTGGTCAAGTGGATACGCTCGAAGCTCTTGGCGAGGATCACCCGCACGCCCAGCAGCCGGACGCACATCGCGGCGTGCTCGCGGCTGGAGCCCTGGCCGTAGCCCTCGCCGGCCACGATCACGGTGAAGGTCTCGTGCTCCAGGTTCTCGAGCGCGCGCTCGGCGAAGCCGGGCGCGATGTCGGCGAAGGCGTGGCGCGCGTATCGCTGGACGTTGGAGCGGTACTTGAGCCACCGGCCGGCCGGCAGGATCTCGTCGGTCGAGATGCCGTCGCCGACCTTGAGGACCACCTCGGCCTGGATCGAGGCGGGCAGCGGCTCGTTGACGGGCGGATCGACGATGTTCGGTCCGCGGTGAAGCTCGACCGGCTTGCGCTTGCGCGTAGGCGGCAGGATGGAGGTGTCGTCGATCGGATAGCGAGCCGGCTCCCGGACGCGCGGGGCCGGGCGCCTCAGGTCGCGCGGGTCTGTCAGCTTGCCGGTCAGGGCCGTGGCCGCGGCGGTCTCCGGGCTGACCAGGTAGACCCGAGCGTCCCGGGTGCCGCAGCGGCCGATGAAGTTGCGGTTGCTGGTGCGCACGCTGACCGAGCCGCTGGCCGGCGCGTGCCCGTGGCCGATGCAGAACCCGCAGACGCTCTCCGCCAGGCGAAAGCCGGCCGCGCTCAGATCGGCCAGGTAGCCCTTGGTGAGCAGAGCCTGGAAGACCTGCCGGCTGGCCGGGGCGACGACGGCGGAGAGCTCGGGGTGGATCTTGCGTTTGCGCACGACCATCGCCAGGCGGGCGATATCGTAGAACCCGCCGTTGGTGCACGAGCCGACCGCCACCTGCTGCACGTCCAGACCCGCCACATCGCGGACCGGCACGGCCTTCAGCGGGCTCGGCGGCAGGGCCACCATGGGCACGACGCGGGAGAGATCCACCTGGATCTCGTCGTCATAGCCAGCCGACTTCTTCGGCGCCAGCCGCCGGTAGTCCCTGGCGCGCCCCTGGGCGGCCAGAAAGGCCCGGGTGCGCTCGTCGGCGGGAAAGAGCGAGGAGGTCAGGCCGAGCTCGGCCCCCATGTTGGCGATCGTGGCCCGCTGGGCGACACTCAGGTTCTTCACCCCAGGCCCGTCGTACTCGAGCGACACCCCGACGCAGTTGCGCTGGGCCAGGCGCTCGATGATGTGCAGCACGGCGTCCTTGGCGGAGCACCAGGGTGCGAGCTGGCCGCCGAGCACGACCCGGATGACCGCCGGGCAGATCAAGTAGTGGGGCGAGCCGGTCATGGCCACGGCCAGCTCGAGCCCGCCGGTGCCGATGGCCAGCATGCCCAGGCCGCCCAGCGTGGTCACGTGGCTGTCTGCGCCCAGCAGGAGCTGACCGGGCACGGCGAAGCGCTCCAGGTGGACCTGGTGGCCGATCCCGTTGCCCGGCCTGGAGAAATGCAACCTGAAGCGCTCGCAGGCCGAGCGGAGAAAGCGGTGGTCGTCCGCGTTCTCCGGACCCTCGCCCAGGGTGTTGTGATCCACGTAGCAGATCGCAAAGCGGCCCTTCAGGCGGCTCGTCCCCAGCTTTTCGAGCTGCAAGAAGACCATGGTGCCGGTGCCGTCCTGGGTCAGGAGCTGGTCCGCGCGCACACCGATCTCCTCGCCCGTGCGGAGCTTGCCATGCATCAGGCAGCGGGAGAGCACGTCGTGGGTCATGTTGGCGGCCATTGCACCCCCATGCTTGGAATCCTTACGTTTTCTGGGCGGATACTAGCCCGCATGCCCCAGCGGCGCAACCATTTTTTTCGGCTTTGGGCCCGCGGATCGCGTTCGCGTATCCCCGCGGGGATTTCGCAGGGCCTTGCTCAGCGTATCGGGAGCCCCTTGCGCTCCGGCCGCAGGCTGCGGCGCTCGGGGTCGAAGCTGTAGCGTACCTCGAAGGCCGCTCCGAGCAGGGCACCGCGGGGCAAGGGGCCGAAGCCTGCCGAGTCGACCGCGCGCGCGCGGTTGTCGCCCAGAAGCCAGAGCGCTCCGGCCGGCACATCCCAGCGCCCGCTGCGCCGCGTGCCGGCCCCCGGCTGGGCACACAGCCGGACCCAGCGCCCGCCCAGCTGTTCCTCCACAAGCCGGCAGGGCTCGGTCGTCCACTGCCCGTCCGCCCCCAGCCGCCGGTATTCCGAGCCCGGAAGCACCCGGCGCGCCAGGCGCTCGCCGCCGACCTTCAGCCCCTCGGCGTCCATCTCGACCTCGCCCGGCCCGACGGCCACGACCCGCAGCAGGCGAAGGGTCCGGCCGTCGACCGGATCGAGCGCCCCGACCACATCGCCGACGCCGACGGCGGCCAGCGTGCCAGTTCGCCGGTCGAGCCGGATCCGATCGCCGGGCAGCAAGCCGGGTACCATTCCGTCGTCGACCACGACCTCGGTCGACACCAGCGCAGCGCGGATCCAGCTCAGCGCGCCGGCCGAGCTGCCCAAGCCCACGACCAGCCAGACGAGCAGGTAGAAGTACCACAGGTTGTACGGCGCGAGCGCGTATGCCTCGCCCGCGCGCCGGGCCGCCAGGGCCGCGTGCAGGCCGGCTGCGACAATCGCCAGCCCGAACACGGCGAAGGCCAGCCACCCGGCGGCGCCGAGCGTCCAGCCGAGCCCTGCAAAGGCGAGCCCGAAGGCCGCCCAGCCGGACAGGTACACGAGGGCGAAGAGCGTGGCGGCCAGCAGCCGACCGCAGTACAGCTGCCCCAGACCGGGCAGCGGGATGCTGAGCAGCACGGCCAGCACGGCAGAACGGCGCTTCGTCACGCTCATCTAGAATCTCCCATCCAATCCAAGCGGGACGCCAGATCGTCGCGCAATCGAGGAGCTGTCGCCGAAGTCGAGTACGGGCGTGGTCCACGCCGAGCATCGACTCCGATGCTTCGACGCAGCGTTGCGCGACGAGGTGGCGGATCCGGGGTCAATCTGCCGCCTGGCAAAGCTCGGTCAGCACCCCTCCGGTGCTCTTGGGGTGGATGAAGGCCACCAGGGTGCCGTGGGCGCCCGGACGCGGCTCGCTGTCGATGAGCCTGGCTCCCGCCGCCGCGATCGCTTTCAGCTTGGACCGGATGTCATCGACCTTGTAACACAGGTGGTGGATACCAGGGCCCCGGCTGGCCAGGAACTTGCCCACGGCCGAGTCCTCCGCCGTGGGGTAGAGCAGCTCCACCTGCGCCCCGCCCACATCGACGAAGCAGATGCGCAGCCCCCGATCGGGCAGCTCCTCGGGCTCGCTCACCTCGAAGCCCAGCACCTCGCCGTAGAGCCGGCGCGCCTCGTCCAGGTCGCTGACCGCGATTCCGATGTGATCCAGCTCCATCTCCGATCTCCTTTTCATCAAGCTTCCCGATACTCGCCGAAGACCTCCCGCAGCGCGTCGGCGATCTCGCCCAGGGTGCAATCGGCCTTGACCGCCTCCAGGATGGGCCCGAAGAGGTTCTCGTCCGAGCGCGCAGCCCGGCCCACCGCCTGCAGGGCGGCGCCGGCCCGCTTCGCATTCCGCTTCTCGCGCAGCTCCCGCACCTTGCGGGCCGCCTCCTCGCCCACCTCCTGCGAGACCCTGAGCAGCTGAGGCTGGATGTCCTCCTCGACCTGGAAGCGGTTCACGCCCACGATGAGCTCGTCTCCGCTCTCGATGCGCTTCTGGTAGTCGTAGGCCGAGTCCGCGATCGCCCGCTGCATGAAGCCCTCCTCGACCGCCTTGACCGCTCCGCCGATCTCGTCGATGCGCGCGATCAGCGCCTCGGCCTCGGCCTCGAGCTGGTCGGTGAGCTTCTCGATGGCGAAGGCGCCGCCGAGCGGATCGACGATGTCGGCCACGCCCGACTCGTGGGCGATGATCTGCTGGGTGCGCAGCGCGATCCGCACGGCGTCCGCGCTCGGCAAGGCCAGCGCCTCGTCGAAGGAGTTGGTGTGCAGGCTCTGGGTGCCGCCGAGCACCGCCGCGAGCGCCTGGAGGGTCACCCGGACGACGTTGTTGAGCGGCTGCTGGGCCGCCAGGGTGTGACCGCATGTCTGGGTGTGGAAGCGCAGCGCGCAGGAGCGCGGATCGGAGGCGCCGAAGCGCTCTTGCATGATCCGCGCCCAGAGCCGGCGCGCGGCGCGGAACTTGGCGACCTCTTCGAGGAAGTCGTTGTGGCAGGCGAAGAAGAACGACAGCCGGCCCGCGAAGGCATCCACTTCCAGCCCGACGTCGATGGCCGCCTGGACGTACGCGATGCCGTGGGCCAGGGTGAAGGCGATCTCCTGCACGGCGGTCGAGCCGGCCTCCCGGATGTGATAGCCGGAGATCGAGATGGTGTTGAAGCGCGGCAGCTGCTCCTTGCAGTGGACGAAGATGTCGGTGATGATCCGCAGGCTCGGCCGCGGCGGGTAGATGTAAGTGCCGCGGGCCACGTACTCCTTGAGCAGATCGTTCTGGATGGTGCCGCGCAGCGCGCTCACGTCGGCGCCCTGCTCCTCGGCGAGCGCGACGTACATCGCGAGCAGCACCGCCGCGGTGGAGTTGATCGTCATCGAGGTCGATACCTTGGCGAGCGGAATGCCGTCGAAGAGCTGCCGCATGTCGCCGAGCGAGGCGATGCTCACCCCGACCTTGCCCACCTCGCCGAACGCCATGGGGTGATCCGGGTCGTAGCCCATCTGGGTGGGCAGGTCGAAGGCGACCGACAGGCCGGTCTGGCCCTGGTCGAGCAGGAAACGGAAGCGCTCGTTGGTCTCGGCGGCCGTGCCGAAGCCCGCGTACTGCCGCATGGTCCACAGCCGACCGCGATACATGGTGGGCTGCACGCCCCGCGTGTACGGCAGATCGCCCGGGAAGCCCAGGCGCTCCAGGTAGGGCTCGCCGCTGCCGTCGGCGGGCGTGTAGAGTCGCTCTCGGACGAGGCCCGAGAGCGTATGGAACGACTCGCGCCGTTCCGGGTTCTTGGCGAGCAGCTTGTCGACCGGGCCGGTCTGCCAGTCTCGCAGGCCTGCCCGGACCGCCTCCCGCGCATCGTTCGTCTTGGTCATGGCCTGTCTCCCTTTCCGCGCCTGCCCGTTATATAACCTTCCCTCCCTGGACTCGCAAGCCTTGCCGAAGAGTCCTTGCATGTGACCCGGGAAGGGGTGTATCGATTGGGCAGGAGGTCATCGGCGCTGGGACTCAATCTAGACGAAATCCCCGAACTACCGGCAGAATCGCACCCGTTCTTCCTGCTGCCGGAGCGCGGCTTGCAGCTCGACGGCGGCCTCGAGCTGCGCTACCGGGAGTGCGGTCAGGGCAAGCCGGTGCTGCTGCTTCACGGGCTGTGGACGAGCGCCTACACCTTCCGCTTCCTGCTCGACAGGCTCGCGGATCGTCTCCGGCTGATCCTGCCGGAGCTCGATATGCCGATCGCTGGATCCGAGGTCGATCTCAGTATCCAGGGTCTGGCCGGGCTGGTCGCGCGAATCTCCGACGCGCTCAAGCTCGACCGGCCCCTGTGCGCAGCCCACGCCGAGAGCGGCCTGGCCGGGATGTGGCTGGCGCTCGACGAGCCCGAACGGCTCGCCGGGCTGATCACCCTGGGGAGCTGCACCCGGCTTCCGGCCACGGACCGCATGCGCGGCTGGCGCCTGGGCCGCAGCGGCGCGACCGAGCGCTGGGCCCGGCGCGCCTTCCAGCAGCCTCACAAAGCGGCCCTGGAGATGCTGCGCTACTCGGATCCGACCGTGATCTGCCGCCAGGAGCTGCGGCTTCTGGCCCGCGGCTGGGCCACGCTGCCGGCAGCCCGGCGCCGGGCGCAGGTGCTGGCGCGGACGCTGTCCTCGAGCTACCGCCGCGAGCTGCTCGCCAGGCTACAGCATCGCGCGGGCAGCGCCTTTCCGGTACCGCTCAAGATGGTTTTCGGAAAGGCCGACCGCCGCGCGCTGCCCGAGCAGGGCGAGCAGCTCAACCGCTTGCTTCCGGGTTCCGAGTACCTCGTCGCCGACGAGAGTGCTGGAGACGTCCAGGTGGAACAAGCCCGATGGACCGCCCGGGTGATCGCCGACGCCGCCGGAGCCTGAGCGCGACTGCGGGCCTGATGCTGCTCGCGCTCGCCGCCCCTGCCTGCCACCACAAGGTCATCCGCGCAGGCCGGCTGGACCGACAGGCCATCGTCGCCATCGGCGAGCAGGTCAGCCGGGCCCGGGGCCTCGCCTTCCTGCGCCCGGTGCGATTTCGGCTGCTCGGCAGCGCCGACATGCAGGCCCAGGCGCGAGAGCAGGCCTCGTTCGAGCGCGACGACGCGCGCAGCCGGCGCGCCACGGCGCTGCTGTCCATGCTGGGCCTCGTGCGAGCGGGCTGCGACGCGGCCGGGGCGATCGAGGCGATCGTGTCCACCCAGCCAGCCGGGGCCTACCAGCAGGGTCGGGACCGCCTGCTCATCGTCGAACGCCCCCGGGTGCGCAGCGAGTTGCTGGAGATCGCCGACGCGCTGCTCGGCCGCGACCTGAGCTATGGCGAGATCGTGGCTCACGAGCTGACGCACGCCCTGCAGGACCAGCACTTCGGCCTGGATCCGCCGGAGAGCGCCCGGGACAACGCCGATGCGCGCCTGGCCCACGCGGCCCTGGTCGAGGGTGACGCTTTCCTGACCGGCTACCGGATGGGTGCCGGCGCCCTGGTGGCCGAGCCGGCGGCCTTTCTGGACTTCGCCCGCCACCACGCCCCGGACATGGGCGAGGAGGTGCCGGCTTACCTGCAGGAGCGCTTCAAGTTCCCCTACCTCGAAGGTGGCGCCTTCGTGCTGGCGCTCGAGCGCGCCTCCGGCTGGGCAGCCGTGGACGCGGCCCACCGCTCGCCGCCGCGCTCGACCGAGGAGGTCCTGCACCCGGAGCGGTACCTGGCCGGCCTGCAGCGAGACCTCGACCCGCCCCGCATCCCGGATCTGGACGCGCTCGGCGAGGCGGTCCCCGGCTTCGAGCCGGTCCTGGCCGAGACGCTCGGCGAGTGGGCGATCGGCTTGATGGTCGCCCGCGGACAGAGGCGCGCGAGCGGCTGGGGCGGAGACCGCGCGCTGCTGTTCGAGCGATCGCGCGACGGCGCGCGCCTGCTCGCCTGGGTCGTCGACTGGGACAGCCCGGCCGCTGCGACGGCCTTCTTCGACGCCTTCGCCGACCGGCTCCAGCAGCAGCACGGCTCGCCGGCCGAGGTCTGGGCCCACGGCGCGCGCTGGCAGGCTGCGCGGGCGCGCTTCGCCGAGCTCCAGGGAGAGCGGGTCGTCTACCTGGACGCACCTGCGGGCGTCGAGCTCTGGCCGCTGCTGCTCGAGGCGAGCCGAGCGCCCGTGCGCGTGCTCGGCCACCCGGACCCGGCGCCGGCTCGCCGCCTCGAGCCGATCGCCGTCGAGCGAGCGGTGCAGATCGATCCCACCCCCCCGAGACACAGCCAGGCGGGACCTGCGGTCCAGATCGGCAGCCCCGGGGAGGGGGCCACCCTGGGCGGGTTCATGCAGCTTTCCGGCGTGCGAGGCGATCCGGACACGGATGCCGGCCTCGAGATATACCGCCTGCGCCTGCGCGCCGCAGCCCGGCTGGCCCGCGCGCTGGACCTGGGCCTGCGGGTCGAGCTCGAGCTCAACGGCTCGGACGACCTGGTCCAGGACGCCGCGCTGCGCTTCTCGCCCGTCTCGCCCGAGCTGCTCTACCTGGGCCACCTCGAGCTGGGACGCGCGAAGACGCCCTTTTCCCGCTCGGCGCTGGAGCGCGACGACCGGCTGCCGACCTTTCGACTTCCGCTCGGCGCAGCCGAGCTGGGCACCGGCCGGCGGCTGGGCGTCGGCTACGACATCGACCTCGCGAGGTACGGGCTGCCGATCGCGCTTCGGGCCGGCGCCTACGAGGGCTCCCTGGCGACCGAGGACGGCCTTTCCGAAGGCGGCGGCCCGCTGCTGGCTGCCCGGCTGGAGATCCGCCCGCTCGAGTGGCTCGAGCTGCCGATCGAGCTCCGCCTGGCGGCCGGCTACCTTCACGACCACGACTTCGGCGGTCTGCTGCGCGACCAGCAGACGGTGGTGATCGACGGCCGGCTCGGCTGGGGCCCGGCCTGGCTCGAGGCCGAGGGCGTCTTGGCCGACACGCAGCCGCAAGCGAGCTTCGCGAGCCGCGCCTGGTCGCTGACCGCCGGCGCCTTCGTCCTGCCCGACTTCCTGGAGCTGCTGCTGCGCTACGAGCAGCTCGACACGCCCTCCGATCCCGTCTGCCGCCAGCTCACCGGCGGGGTCACCTTCCTCTACCTCTCGCAGTTCTTCCGCGTGCGCTACAACATCATCTGGCGGACACAGGACGGGCAGGACGATCGGCTGATGCACGCGGTCGAGATACAGGCCGGGCTGTAAGAAACCAGTTCCTGGTTCCCGGTTCCAAGTTCCTGGTTTTCGGCTCGATAAAGAAACGTGGAGGTACACTCTGCTCTCGCAAGACGGTTATTTCTCGAAAGACTGCGGATGTGGTAGTCTGGCAGGCGAACGGAGGGGTGTCCATGCGATGGAACACGCCGATCCTGGGCCTGGTGCTCGTCCTGGGCGCGCCCGCGGCGCGCGCAGCCGAGGCCACGCCGCAGCTCGTCGAGCAGGCGGCCAAGAGTTACGCCGAGCTCGACTTCGAGGCCTCGCTCGGCCTGCTGGACCGGGCGCTGGCAAAGCCGGGCAACACGCGAGAGCAGCTCGTGCGCATCCACCACCTTCGGGGCCTGATCCTGGGCGCCCTGGGGCGCTACGACGAGGCCGGGCAGGCCTTTGCCCGGCTGCTGGCGCTGTCGCCCAGCTTCCGGCTCGGCTCGGACGTGGCCCCGCGGGTGCGCGCACCGTTCGACAAGCTGCTCTCGGACCCGCCGCGCTTTCGCGCCCGCGTGCTGCCGCCTGCCGTCGCCCTGGAGAGCCAGGCGCTGGTCTTCACGGTCCAGATCACCGCAGACAGCCTGGGCATGGCGCGCGCGCTGCGCATCTTCCACCGGCGCGGTGCAGGCGACTACTCCTCGGCCAACGCGCCGCTTTCAGGCCGCGGGGAGGTCCGCGTCTCCATCCCGCCGCAGGCCTGGCAGGGCGGCGCTGGCGCCTCGGGTCCGCTGGCCTGGTACGGGCAGGTGCTCGACGAGAAGCAGGCCCAGATCGAGATCTTCGGCGACGCGATGCACCCCTTGCTCGTCGACGTGAGCGCCGCGGAGCAGGTCGGGGCGGCGCCCGCAGCGAGCGAGGCCTGGTACGAGAAATGGTGGGTCTGGACGATCGTCGGCGGCGTGGTCGCGGCCGGCACGGCCACGGCCGTGGTGCTCGGCACCCGCGGCTCGGGCGGCCCGCACGACTTCGAGGTGGTCTTCGAGTAGACGCGGCGTCGGGTGAGCCCCATGGCGGGAGACGAAAGCAGGCAGTTCGGCAAGTATCGCTTGATCGCCCGGCTGGCCACCGGCGGCATGGCCGAGATCTACCTCGCCTCGCAGACCAGCCTGGCCGGCTTCGAGAAGCTGATCGTCATCAAGCGCATCCTGCCCAACCTGGCCCGGGAGGAGCGCTTCGTGCGCATGTTCCTCGACGAGGCCCGTATCGCCGCCATGCTCAACCACCCGAACGTGGTCCAGATCTTCGATCTGGGCCGGATCGGGGGCCAGCTCTTCATCGCCATGGAGTACCTGTCCGGCGAGAGCCTGGCGATGATCATCCGCGCCTGCCGGGGGCGGAACATGCGGGTTCCGCCGCATCTGGTCGCGGGCATCATGCTCCAGGCCGCCGAGGGCTTGCACCACGCCCACAGCGCGCTGGGGCCGGACGGCCAGCCGCTGCAGATCATCCACCGCGACATCAGCCCGCAGAACGTCTTCGCGCTCTACGACGGCGGGGTCAAGGTGGTCGACTTCGGCATCGCCAAGGCCACGCTGCGCTCGACCAAGACGCGCACCGGCATGCTCAAGGGCAAGTACGCCTACATGAGCCCGGAGCAGATCCTGGCCGTCAAGGACCTGGACGCCCGCTCGGACGTCTTCGCCCTGGGCGTGGTCATGTGGGAGCTCCTGTGCTGCCGGAAGCTCTACTCGATGGAGAGCGACCTGAAGCTGCTCAAGGCCATCACCGAGCACGACGCCCCGTCGCCGGCCAGCTTCGATCCGGAGCTGCCCGAGTACCTGTGCACCATCGTGCGCCAGGCCCTGGCGCGCGATCGGGACGAGCGCTATGCGAGCGCGGCCGACATGCGGGCCGATCTGGCCGACTTCTTGAAGCAGTGCCCGGAGAGCGGCGACACCATCGCCATCAAGGCCTTCATGCAGGATCTGTTCGCCAAGCGCATCCAGACCAAGCGCAGGCTGATCGAGGGGGCCCAGGCCGGAAGCCAGGATCTCGACGACTGCCTCTTCGCCGACATCAGCCAGTACCTGTCCGACACCGAGCACTCGGTGCCGCACACCACGCCGCCGCCGGTCGGCAGGACCCTGATCTCGCCCGCGAGATCGCGCGGCCTCTGGCTGTGGCTGCTCGGCATTCCGGTTCTGGGGCTGGGCGTGCTGGGCGGGCTGCTCTGGGGCTGGTCCTCACCGGAGCCGGCACCGATGGTCGATGCAGGGATCGCGAGCGTGGACGGCGCCCGGCAAGCCGCAGCCGGGCCGGTCGCGAACGGAGCGCCCGACGCAGGCGCCGCCGCATCCGACGCGGGCCTGGCCGCCGCGCCGGCCGATCCGGCCCCCGCGCGGGTGGCCTCGCTCGGCGATCCGGCCGCGGTGCGCACTCCGCCCGGCAAGTTCAAGCGCCGCCGCAGGCTTCGGCGCCGGCGCAAGATCGACGCGCCGGATAAACCGGTCGCCCCGGATCCCATCAAGCCCGAGCCGAAAGCCGACGGCCCGCCCGGCAAGCTGCGCCTGATGACCTCGCCCTGGACCGAGATCTTCTACCAGGGCCGCAAGCTGGGCCAGACCCCGCTCATCGACGTGGAGCTGCCGCCCGGCAAGATCCAGCTGCGGGCGGTCAACAAGGAAGCCGGCATCGACCGCGTCCTGACCGTGACCATCAAGCCCGGCGAGCGCATCACCCGGCGCTTCAACCTCTTCTGAGACGGCGCCCGAGGCCGGCATGGTCAAGGCGGGATCGATGGGATCGACACCGCGGTTGTCATCTTGATGATAGCATGTTATGTTTTTGTGCATGAGAACCACGATACAGGTCGATGATCAAGTCCTTAGGGATATCAAGAAGCTGGCCGCCTCATCGGGCAAGACGCTCGGCAGCGTGATCGAGGAGGCCTTGAGAGAGAAGCTGGCCCGGCGCCAGGAGCTTTCCGAGGATGCGCCCGTCTCGTTGCCCGTGTTCAAGGGAGCCGGCTTGCAGCCCGGCGTGGATCTGGACGACAGCCGCGCGCTGCTCGATCGAATGGAAGAGCGCTGATGAAGCTCGTCGACGTCAACATGCTCGTCTATGCCCATCGCCAGGACACGGCGCACCACGAGGTCTGCCATCGCTTCATAGACGAGCTCGTCAACGGGGACCAGTCGTTCGGCATGGCGGAACTCGTGCTCTCGGGCTTTCTCCGCCTGGTGACCCACCCCCGGATCTTCAATCCACCGACCCCACTCGCACAGGCCTTGGCGTTCATCCAAGCCATCCGCAAGCGGCGCAATCACGTCGTGGTCGCGCCGGGTGCCCGGCACTTCTCTATCTTCCTTCGACTGGTAGAAGCCTCCAAGGCCAGGGGCAACCTGATACCCGACGCCTACCTGGCCGCCCTGGCCATCGAGTCCGGCTGCGAGTGGATCACCACCGACATGGACTACGCCCGCTTCGAAGGCCTGAAGTGGCACAACCCGCTCGGCCCTTGAAGCCGGGCGCCCGTCCCTCTCAGCTGGAAAGGAAAGCGGCCGCGTTGCGGAACACGCGCAGGCCCAGGCCCTCCTCGGCCTGCCCACCATCGCCGCGGGTCCAGCGGGGGTGGTGGGTGCGGTGCAGGTAGGCCTCGGGGTGGGGCATGAGGCCGAAGACGCGGCCGCTCGGATCGCAAAGGCCTGCAGCGCCGCGCGGCGAGCCGTTGGGGTTTTGCGGGTAGCGCTCGGTCGGCTCGCCCGTCTCCGGCTCGGCATAGCGGAGCGGCACGAGCTGCGCGCCGTCGAGCTGTGAGCGCAGCGCCTCGCTCTCGCAGACCAGCTTGCCCTCGCCGTGCCGCACCGGCAGCGCCAGACGCTCGAGGCCGCGGGTGAACACGCACGGGCTTCGGGGATCGCAGACCAGCTCCACCCAGCGGTCCTCGAAGCGGCCCGAGTCGTTGAAGGTCAGGGTCACGCACTGCCGGGGCGCCGGCTCGACGGCCGGCAGCAGGCCCAGCTTGACCAGCAGCTGGAAGCCGTTGCAGATGCCGAGCACGAGCTTGCCCGACTCGACGAAGGCGCGCAGCTCGTCCCACAGGCGCTGGCCCGTGCCGGCGATCCGGCCGTGGCGGTAGCGGTTGGCGCAGGCCCGGGCCGCACCCAGGTCGTCGCCGTCAAGAAAGCCGCCCGGCAGGCAGAGCAGCTCGTAGTCGGCCAGGCGCTGCTCGCCCGCCAGCAGGTCCCAGATCGGCACGCTCGCGGCCTCGTCGAAGCCGGCCTGCAGGCAGGCGAAGGCGGTCTCGTGCTCGCAGTTCGTGCCGTTGCCGGCCACCACCAGGGCGCGGATAGAGCTCATGCGCTCCCCCGATCGTCGGCGTGAGGCGCGCTCGCTGCGAGCGCGGGCCACTGCTCTCGCAGGTCGACCGCCCGGCGAGGCCGCCGTCGGGCCCGGTCGAGGAGTCGCGGGATTACGGCCAGGCGAGCCGTCAGGACTCGGGCGCATGCTCCTCGACGGAGCCTGGATCTCACGCCTCCCCCGCGGCGAGCAAGCGGCCATCGATACCCTGCGAGGTGCGCCTCCATCGGTGTCTCCTACCAGTCCAGCGGCGCGAGCCAGGCGGCCTTGAGCGCGTCTGCAGGCTCGTCCAGGATCGTCTCGCCCGCCAGGCCCCGTATGCGCAATCGCTTCTCGATCACCTCGCCGATGCGCGCGCAGGCGCAGCCGTCGAGCAACGCTTCGAACTCGGCCTCCCGCCCGCGCGGCACGCCGGCGATGAAGCGCCCGGCGCTCTCGGCGTACAGCAGCGCGTCGTCCCGCGCCACGCCCTCGGCCGGCACCGCGGCCAGCGAGACCTCGGCGCCCAGCCCGCCGGCGAAGACGCTCTCGGCCAGCGCCACGCCCAGGCCTCCGTCGGCGCAGTCGTGGCAGGCGGACACGCAGCCGGCCTCGATCGCGCGGTGCAAGGCGCGGTAGAGCCGCAAGCTCTCGGCCGGCCGCACCCGGGGTACCCGGCCGCCCCGGCCGCCGGCCTGGGCGTAGTACTCGGAGCCGCCCAGCTCGGCCCGGGTCGTACCCAGGGCGTAGATCGCCTCACCGGGCGCCTTGAAGTCCATGCTCACGGCCTGCCGCGCGTCGTCCAGCAGGCCGAGCAGCGAGAACAGCAAGGTCGGCGGGATGCTGATCCGCAGCCCCTCGATCACGGCGTCGTTCTTCATGCTGTCCTTGCCGCTGATGCAGGCGACGCCGTAAGCCACGCAGGTGTCGTGCAGGCCCCGGCAGGCGCGCACGAGCTGGCCCAGCTTGAAGTCGCCGTCCGGGTTGGAAGGTGCCCGGATCGGATCGCACCAGCAGAAGTTGTCCAGGCCCACGGCGCGATCCGGATCGGCGCCGACGGCCACGGCGTTGCGCAGCGCCTCGTCGACGGCGCACTCGGCCATGGCGCGAGCGTCCAGGTCGCTGTAGCGCGGGCAGATGCCGTGGCTGACCGCCACCGCCTGCAGCGAATCGAGGCGCGGGCGCAGCACGGCCGCATCCGAGGGCCCGTCGTCGTCCGCGCCGGTCAAGGGCTTGATGACCGAGCCCGCCTGGACCTCGTGATCGTACTGGCGGACCCAGTAGTGCTTGGAGCAGATGTTCAGCCGGCCGAGCATGGCGAGAAGCAGCGCACCGTGGTGCTCCGGCAGAGCGGGCGATTGTTCCGGCTCGTCGGGCGGGCTCCAGCGCGCCTCGAGCTCCATGCGCGGCAGGCCGTGGTGCAGGAAGTCCATCTCCAGCAGGGCCACGGTCTCGCCGTGGTCGCGCACCCGAAAGAGCCCGTCGTCGGTGAAGCAGCCCAGGTCGCAGACCTCGACCTGATAGCGCGAAGCGAGCGCGAAGAAGCGCTCCTTCTTCTCCGGCGGCACGGCCAGGGTCATGCGCTCCTGTGCCTCGCTGAGCAGGATCTCCCAGGCGGCCAGGCCCTCGTACTTGAGCGGGGCGCTCGTCAGATCGAGGTCGCAGCCGCCGGCGCTCTCGGCCATCTCGCCCACCGACGAGCTCAGCCCGCCGGCGCCGTTGTCGGTGATCGCCCGGTAGAGCCCCTCGTCCCGGGCGCGCAGCAAGAAGTCGGTCAGGCGCTTCTGGGTGATCGGATCGCCGATCTGGACCGCGGTCGACGGCGAGCCCTCGTGCAGCTCCTCGCTGGAGAACGTGGCCCCGTGGATGCCGTCGGCGCCGATCCGACCGCCGGCCATCACGATCCGATCTCCGCTGCGGCATTCCTTCTCCCAGCCGGGCCTTCCGTGCAGCCTCGCCGGCAGCAGGCCGCCGGTACCGCAGAAGACAAGCGGCTTGCCCAGGAAACGCTCGTCGAAGACGACCGAGCCGTTGACGGTCGGGATGCCGCTCTTGTTGCCGCCGTGCTCCACGCCCTCGCGCACGCCCTCGAGCACCCGGCGGGGATGCAGCAGCGGCCTGGGCACGCGCTGGGTGCGATAGGGGCTCGCGAAGCAAAACACGTCGGTGTTGAAGATCAGCCGCGCCCCCATGCCGGTGCCGAAGGGGTCGCGATTGACGCCCACGATTCCCGTCAGCGCGCCGCCGTATGGATCCAGGGCCGAGGGGCTGTTGTGCGTTTCGACCTTGCAGACCAGGCTGTACTCCTCGTCGAAGCGGAACACGCCGGCGTTGTCGGAAAACACGCTCTGGCAGAGATCGCGCTCGCCCTTGTCGCGGCGCGCGACCTCGGTCGCCGCGCGCACGCAGGTATCGAAGAGCGAGTCGATCGTCTCGGGCTCGCCGTCGCCTTCTCGGTACTGGATGCGGGCGTTGAAGATCTTGTGCTTGCAGTGCTCGGACCAGGTCTGGGCCAGGGCCTCGATCTCGACGTCGGTCGGCTCGCGGCTCAGGCCGCAAGCTTCTCTCTGCGCGCACACGCTCTCGCGCCGATAGTAGGCGCGCACCGCGCGCAGCTCGTCGAGGCTCAGCGCCCAGACCCGCTCGCGCGACAGCGCCTGCAGCGCCTCGTCGTCGAGATCGAGCGAGACGCGCGCGACGGCCGGCCGGCCGCGGGACACGACCGCGGGCACCAGCGGCTCGAAGCCCCCGCCGGCGGCAAAGGTGCTCGCATCCAGCACGCGGATCTGCTGGATGAGCTCGTTGGCCAGCAACTCCCGGGCGATGCGCTCGACGCCGTCTCGCTCGAGCGCTCCCCGCAGGCGCATCTGCCGGGCGTGGTAGACGCCCTCGCCGGGGCCGAAGGGACGGTCGAGGGCCAGCGCCGCCGCCTCCCGGGCGGTCCGGCCGACGTTATCGGTCACCCCGGGCCGCAGCGAGATCTCCACCGCCCACTCGAAGCCGCCTTCGAGCGGGGCGTCGACCGACGATCGCTGCACGACCGGATCGCAATACGGCGCCGCGGCCACCTGCGCGAGCTGCTCGTCGGTGAGGTCCACGTCCAGGGTGTAGACATCGACGCAGCGCACCTGCTCGACCGGGATGCCGAGCTGCTCCTGGATCCGCTTGCAGAGCCGTTCCCCGACCGCGTCGGCAAAGCCTTCCCGCAGCCCGACCTCGATGCGATGCGCTCTCATCGGTCGCCTCCGCGCCTGTCCTCGGATCGTCGCCTGCCGCGACAGTCGCCCATCCGCATGCCCTTGTCAACCCGGTCCGCCTGTGCTACAGCGCGCTCGAGCGATCGGCAACCCCGTCCCGGGCGCGCGCTGCATATCGCCGGAGGCATGGCATGGACCTACCGACCGTCGCCGCGATCATCGGCTGGAGCCTGCTCGCCCTGCTGGGCATCGCCTGGCTCGTGATGCACCACCGGCGCGCCAACCGGCTGGACGCGCACCGGGATGACGGCCTGGCCGCGGAGCGCGAGCTCACGACCGCCCGCAGCCGCATCGAGGCGCAGGACCGACAGCTCGCGGAGCTCAGAGCCAAGCTCGACCGGGCCCGCGACGAGGCCCGCAAGGCCAAGAAGAAGGCCTTCGATGCCTCGCAGGACAAGGAGCGCGAAGTCCCCGACGACAGCGAGGAGCGCTCCCGGGAGGAGGCCTTGCTGGAGGCGAAGGCCGAGGCCCGACAGTCCCGCGAGCAGGCCGCCCAGGCCGCCGAGGAGACCGCGCAGGCCCGGCAGGAGCTGGCCGGGCTCAGAGACGATCTCAAGAAGACGCGCCAGGAATGCGAGCAGGCGCGCGCCGAGATCCAGCGCGCCCGCGAGGGCTACAACGAGAAGGCGGCCGAGCTCGAGCGCAAGCTTTCCGAGTGCGAGAAGAAGCTCGCCGCCGCCCGCAAGAAGCAGCGCACCGACGCCCAGGTCTACCGGGTCACCAAGAGCAAGCTCGAGCTGGCGATGGAGAAGATCGCCACCCTCGAAGCGAAGAAGGCGGAGTAGGTTCCCCGTTCCCCGTTCCAGGTTCCCGGTTTAAACCAGTCAAGAGCGTTGCGCGCAGCCGGCCGGGGGCCCCCCGATCGCCAAGGAGGGCGGTTCATAGCCCGAGCACGAGCGGGGGGCCGCGCTTGTTTTAGGACTAGACCTAAAACAAGCGCGGTTTCCAAACCGCGTTTGTTTTCAGGGCTGGCCGCCCGAAGGGCGGTCGTTTTGGGGTGAAGCTG
>JAFGRB010000291.1 GCA_016935365.1 Deltaproteobacteria bacterium | reverse complement strand
TGCGGGGCTTCGCTGTGCTCGATCTTGCCGAGGTGGATCTCCATTGACGGGCATTTCGCAGTATTACGGAAAATCGAGAGGAGCGGGTTTTTAGCGCCTCTCGATTTCCGCAACCCGCACTGTTGGACTTTCTTGTCGATTCCTCTCCCAGGGCTTCGCCCTGAGCCTTACACATCTCAGAGCGCAAGGAAAGAATGGGCTTGGCACGCTCCGAGATCCGGGTATTCGCTGCTTCGCAGCGGAAAACCTTGCGACGGAAAAGATGTGTATAGAGCTCAGGCCGAGGTGGATCTGTCAGAGCTCGACGACCGGGGCGCAGGTCGACACGCCCGCGCCGACGATCATGTAGGGCAGGTTGGAGCGCAGGGTCTCGGTCTGGCCGCTGGCCGGATCGAGCCGCAGCACCTGGGAGTTGGTCACGCCCAGGCCGCTCGACGTGGTGACGAAGATGTAGAACTTGCCCCCCCAGTGGGCGAAGGCCCAGGCCCGGACCGTGCCGCCGAGGGGCGGGAGATCCCACTGCTGGTCGATCGTGGCCCGGGTCTTGTCCAGCCGGGCGACGAAGGTGGTCTGGCCCGGGAAGTAGGCGTACAGCTCGGCGTTGCCGGTCCCGGTCAGCTCGGGGCTGTTGGCGCCCGCGGGGGTGGGCAGGGGATTTACCTTGGTGACGGCCAGGCTGGTCGGGTCCACCCGCGCCAGATCGCCGTCCTCGAGCGAGCCGACGCTGCCGCCGGCGATGAAGAGCGTCTCGTCCTCCGAGCCGATCGCGTCCGAGACGAAGCCCATCCCGAAGAGCTCGAAGCCGCTGGCGCCCTTCACGAACGGGCTGAGCTGGCAGGTCCCGCGCGGGATGTCCACCCACATGATCTCGCCGCTGGTGAACAGGACCCACGCCCGCGCGTCCCGGTCGACCGACATGGAGAAAGGCGTGGCCGGGTCGCCGCCGCCCCAGGCGGGCCAGGAGGGGCCCGGATCGCAGATCGACTGCAGGTCCAGGAGCTCCTCGAAGGTGTACGCGCCGCCGGACGGGTCGAAGCTCAGCAGGCGGTAGTCGTTGTCCACCACGTAGATGAGCTGGCTCTCCGCGACGCAGTCGTTGCCCTTGCAGGCGCCGTACTCGCAGCCCGCGTCTCCGCATTCCTCGATCTTGTTGCCCAGGCTGCCGTCGTCATTGCAGGCGTAGACGTCGCCGTTGTGGCAGCGCTTGCCGGCCAGCGGATTGCAGTCCACGCAGCCGTAGCCCTGGGCGCAGACCTGGGGATCGGCGCACAGCTCGCTCTGCTGGAAGAAGCCGTCGACGCACTCCTGGTAGCTCATGCCCACGCAGCGGGTCTGGCCCGCCTCGCAGGGGGTCTTCGAGCCATCCGCGCCCGGACCGCCGTCCGAGGGACCGGACGACGAGCCGCAGCTGGCCAGGAGAAACGCGACCGGGATGAACAGCCCTATCCAATGCGATCTCCGAAGCATGGCGACCTCCCTCATCGGAGACTGTCGAAAGCGGAGCTCGTCTTTCTCACCGGCGAATGATCAAGCTCCAGCGGTCGAGGCTTCCGGTGTCCTGGCGCGCCAGGTCCTTGACGGTCAGCGTCCAGGTGCCGGCCGAGTCCTTGCCGGCGAAGGCCGGGCAGGCGAAGCGCTGGGCGATGTCCGGGGCCGAAGAGCCCGAGGCCTCCAGGACGGTCGTGCGCGTGCCGTCCGGGCCGCTGAGATCGATCTGCAGATCGCCGCTGTAGCTGTGGGTGATCTCCACGTCCAGGCTCAGCTCGGCGATGGCGCCGCCCGGGTCCACCTGGATGCTGCTCGTCACGCCGTCCGGATCGTCGTCCGGGATGTCGACCGGCGTCTCGTTCGAGTAGACCTCGGGCTCGTTCTGATCGCAGCCGGGCGCCTGCTCGCATTCCGGATCCTGGCAGTCGGTCTTTCCGTCCAGGTCGTTGTCGATCTGGTCGTCGCAGATCTCGGGATCGGTCTGGGCGTCCGAGTTGATCTTCAGCGTCCAGGCGTTCAGCCTGCCGATGTCCGGGGCGCCGTGGTCGATCACCCGCAAGGTCCAGGTCCCGGCCGAGCGCTTGCCGTCGAAGGCGGCGGTCACATAGGTCTTGACCAGCGTCTCGCCGGCCTCCTGCCAGGGCTGCTGGAGCTGGACCTGGCTGCCGTCCGGGTGGGCGATCAGGATCTCCAGGTCGCCGGTGAAGGTGTGGGAGATGGTAACGCCGACCGACACGGCGTCGATCTCGGCGTCGGCCACGACCTCGATGGTCGAGCTCGCGCCGTCCGGATCGTCGTCCGGGATGTCGACCGGCGTGTCGTTCGTGTAGACCTGGGGCCCGGTCTGGCACTGGGGCAGGGCGGCGCAGTCGCTGTCGTCGCAGTCCGTCTTCCCGTCCTCGTCGTTGTCCAGCTCGTCGCCGCAGATCTCGTCGGGCGGCTCGACCTCGGGCACGTCGGCGGCGTTGGCCGACAGGTAGTCCTCGACGTAGCGATAGGCGATCCAGCCGTAGCCGTCACCCTCGGGGTTCTGCGAGCCGAACGAGCCCGTACCCCAGGAGTTCTTGAACAGGAAGAAGCCCTTCTCCATGACCGGCTCGCCGTCGGCGTCGACCATCTTCTGGCCGTCGGCGTCGACGCGCTGGACCTCGAGCTCGTCGTCCCAGCCCACCAGCAAGAAGGAGTGGCCGGCCCGCTTGGCCAGGCTCTCCTCGCGGTCCTTCTCGTTCGGGGAGAGCACGTAGCCCTTGCGCTTGTACTCGGAGGAGGTGGGCAAGGTCGAGCGGCCGTGGTTCCAGGCCTGGTAGAAGAAGGTCCCGCCTACGATCACGGCCTGCTTCTTGTTGACCATGAAGTTCTTGATGCTGTCCGGGCTGGACGAGATCCAGCGGCTCTGGGGCAGCTTGTACTTCGCGGCCTGGCGCGCTGGCTCGGGCGGGTCGCCGTTGGTGTAGCACTTGGTGGGCATGTCCTCGCCCGTGCACTCCGGGTCGTTCGAGCTGCTCCACTGGTAGGTCTCGTAGGGCCAGTCGCTCTCCAGCACGATGCCGTAGCGGTTGATGGCACGCAGGTTCGACGCCGCGTTGGAGCCCGAGGTGTTCGGGAAGGCTCCCAGCTCGCTCTTGACCGACCACTGCAGGTACTGCTCGGAGAAGTCCGGATCGGGCATGGCGCCCGACTTGATGTACAGGTGCTCCATGAGCGCGACCGTGGAGAAGATCGAGCACACGCCGCGGCTGCCCTGGCTGCGCACCGGCGACTGCTCGGCCGCCAGCTCGACCGAGCGAACGGGCACGATCAAGTCGGTCTTCTCGTCGACCAGGTCGGCCTTGTCCGGCGCGCCGTCCATCAAGACGTCCAGATCGGCGAGCTCGGGATCCTCGACCGCATCCGAGCCGCCGCCGTCTCCGCAGCCGAGCGTACACAGACCCATCGCCAGGAAAGCCATCCAGATCCGCTGCTTCATTCGCGAGCTCCTCGTCGTGGGGCGGCGATTCTCCTTTTGGCCGCTTTGAACCTCGAGTATACTCCATCAGGAGCGGGCTTGTAAAAGCCCGCGTCACGAGGCGAGCTGGAAGGAGCGCTGTGATGCATCGAATCGTTTGCGGGTTGGTCCTGGCCGGGCTTCTCGGGTACGCGGGCGGCGCCCCGGCAGCCGATTGCGAGCCCGGCAACGGCCGGTGTCACGAGAACACCGTCCAGCTGTGTATCGACGGGAAGTGGCAGGACGTGATCGACTGCGCCGCGCAGGGACGGATCTGCGAGCAGAAAGGCGGCAAGGCGTGCTGCATGAGTTCGGGCCGCAAGCGCGACCCCAAGGCCTGCCCTGAAAGAGGCTACGGCACGCTGGACGTCGGTGTCGGTGGAGACTGGGCCTATGTCTACATCGATGGAAAGAAGGAGAGGGTCACTCCTGTGTACCAATACCGGATCAAGGCCGGCCGGCACGTGGTGGAGCTTCGGGACAAAAAGGGAAAGGTGATCCACAGATGGGACGTCTGCATCCAGGCGGACCACAACACCCGTCTCTTCCACCGGTAACTCTCCTAGACCGTAGAGACTGCCGAAAGACGAGGTCGTTTCGACTTGCATACTTCGGCGTTCCGCAGAATGGGGGGCGAGGCTCCCCCCTGCATACCAGCGATTTACCTCTCCTGGCTGCTGGTGCTGGCTGTCGGCTGCACCGGCAGCGTCGATGTGCCGGATGCCGGTTCGGACGCCGAGATCGACGCCGGCGATGCCGGGCTCGGGGACGCTGACGGCGGGGAGGCTGACGGCGGCAGCGGTGACGACGGGGGGCTTGACGGAGGCGCGGGTGACGGGGCCGGCGGCGACGACGGAGGCGGAGACGGCGGGGACGGTGGAGGGGCAGAGATCTTCGAGATCCTCTTCGCCCACGACTTCGAGGACGATCCGCTCGGGCCATACGACTACGCGACCTGGCGGGCGGACTGGCGCGAGCCGGCCTGGAGCGATCCGCGGCCCGAGAACTGGGACAGCGGAGCGAAGCTGGAGATCGTCTCGGAGGGCGGCAACCGCTTCATGCGCCACCTCATCGAGAGCGGCGACTTCTCGGTGGGCGCATCGCTCGGCTTCCAGTGGTTCACCCCGATCGACGGGGAGCATGCCGAGCTGTACTTGAGCTTCCGCATGCGGGCCTCGTCGCTCTTCGCCGAGCAGAACCTCGACGGCAAGCTGCCCGGCTTCATCAACCAGCGCGGCGACTGGTCCGCGGGCGGACGCCCGGGGCCCGACGGGGGCTTCGCCACCATGATGATGTTCGGCAACGACCTGTCGAGCGGCGGCCTGGGAGACGGCCGCTACGGCAGCATGTACTACACCTACCACCAGGAGATGCCCTGCAACTCCTACACCCAGGCCTGCTGCGATCTCTATCCGGACGAGTGCGCGAGCTGGACCCTGGACTGCAACGACTGCCCGCCGGAGGAGCGGGTCTACTGGGGCCAGGGCGGCGGCATCCCCTGCGACTTCGAGCCCGACGTCTGGTACACCTTCACCCAGCGCCTGGCCCTCAACGACCCATACACCTCCAACGGCTTGCAGGAGGTCTTCATCGACGGCCAGCTGGTCAGGACGGCGGGCTTCTACCGCTTCCGCGACACGGACGCGGTGGGCATCAGCCACATCCTGATGCACAACTTCCTGGGCGGCAGCGGCGAGGTGCCCACCGGCTCCGGAACCTGGGACTTCGACGACGTGGTGGTCTTCGTCTACACCGATGCGGCGATCGTCCCCCGCGGCACCACGCCCAGCGAGGATGGACGGACGCTCGAGCTGCCGGTCCTGCGCTGAGCCGTGCGAGGCCTCGATCAGGTCCACAGAATGGGCAAGCCGTAGGGCTCCAGCCGGCGATCGTGGGTCACGAGGGTCAGCCCCTCGCACCAGGCCTGGGCAAGCAGCAGCCGGTCGAAGGGATCCCGGTGATGAAGCGGCAGCGTTGCCACGGCCTCGGCGTGAGAGAAGCCGATCGGCAGCTTCTCGAAGCCGCTGTCCTCCACGCCGGACGCAAACGACCCGGGAAGACGCAGCCTGCCGAGGGCCGACTTGATGGCCGCCTCCCAGGCAGAGGCTGCGCTGACGAAGACCAGGTCGGCCCGCGAGATGATCTGTCTCGCCTCCTGGCTCAGCCGGGCTGCGTCGCAGCGCCACCAGAGAAAGACGTGGGTGTCGAGCAGCAGCCTGTCAGTCCTCATGCGAGCGGCCCTCGAAGGCGGCCAGGATGTCTTCCGGGAGCGGATCGTCGAAGTCGTCGGCGATGTGCACCTGGCCTTCCCAGCCCCCGGGCCGGCGCTCGGTCTTCTGCCCGCGAAAGCCGACCAGGCGGGCCAGGGGCACGCCGTTTTTGGCGATCACGATCTCCTCTCCCGCAGCCGCCCGGTCCACGAGCCGGGACAGCGCGGTCTTGGCCTCGTAGAGGTTGTAGATCCGCTCAGGCAAGCACACCCCGCTTGGTCAACCTTGACCAATTATCCCATCTCGAAGCTCCTGCGTCAATCCGCTCGTCTGCCTGACAACCGTTTGACTCGCGCGAGCGAGACGTGCTGGAGTCTGGCGGAGATGCGGAGGTGAGCGGAGATGGAGCGGATTTTGTTGGCGATATCGCTGCTATGGGCCCTGAGCGCTTGCTCGTCGGGCAGCGCGGACTGCACGCAAGGTGAGACCCGCTGCCAGGGCAGCGTGATCCAGACCTGCGTCGACGGGAGCTGGCAGGACTTCCAGGACTGCGCCGAGCAGGATCGGATCTGCGAGCTTGAGGACGGCACGGCCGCGTGCGCGGACGGGCCAGCGTGCACGGACGGCGAGCGCCGCTGCTACGAGGACCGGGTCGAGCGCTGCGCGGGCGGCGCCTGGGATCTCGAGCAGGACTGCGCGGCGAGCGGCCAGGTCTGCGAGCAGACGGGCAGCCAGGCCGCGTGCGCGGAGGGGCCAGCGTGCACGGAC
>JAFGRB010000290.1 GCA_016935365.1 Deltaproteobacteria bacterium | reverse complement strand
GCTCAGACGCGGATGAGCCCGCGCTCGCGCCAGTCGAGGATCTGGCGCCCGAGCGCGATCTGCTCCTGCCAGTCGCCCTCGAGCCGGTCGTTGGCCTGGAGCCCGGCCAGCGCGGCGCGCAGCTTCGGCTCTAGCGGGGCCGGCGCGTCGGGCCAGGCGCGGGTGCCCGGCAGCGGGATGTAATAGTGGGCGTGGACCGCCGCCCGCCGGTGCGACAGCACCCAGCGGACGAGATCGAGCGTCGAGGCGCGCTCGTCGGGCGTCTCGGACGGAAAGCCGAACAGCACGTCCACCAGGGGGTTCAGCCCCGCCTCCAGGCACAGCTCGACCGCGCGGCGTGCCAGGGCTGCCGTGTGCCCGCGCCGCATGCGGCCGAGCAGGGCGTCGCTGCCCGCCTGGGCGCCGACGACCACGCTGCGGTTGTCGCAGCGCGCGCGCACGAGCTCGAGCAGGGCGGGCTCGACCGAGTCGGGCCGGACCTCGGACGGGAAGGAGCCCAGCATGAGCTGCCGGGCGCCGGCGGCCCGGCAGCGCTCGAGGAGCTCGCCGAGCGCATCCAGGCGCGCCCCGGCACCGGCGCCTCCATAGGCGAAGGCGTCCGGGCTCAGGAAGCGGAAGCGCCGCTTGCCGGCCCGCACCGCCACCCGCACGCCGGCGGCCACCGTCTCGGGGCTGCGGTGGCGCATGCGGCCGAAGAGCGGCGGGGTCTGGCAGAAGGCGCACTGCCGGTCGCAGCCCCGCGAGATCTCGACGAAGGGAAAGAGCCCGGCCCGCTCGGCCACGTGCAGGCTGCTGTCCAGGTCCTGGGCCGCACCCCGGCGGATCTGCGGCCTCTGGGGCGTACCGGCCGAGAGCCAGTCGCGCACGAAGTCGACCAGAGCGCACTCGCCCTCGCCGACGACGACGAGGTCGAAGCCGAGCGCAGCACAGCCCTCGGGATCTGCGCTCGGATGGGCGCCGCCGGCGATCAGCACGGGCCGCTCTGCGCGTCCTTTCAGCCCGGACAGCTCCTCGGCCACCTGCCCGAGCGCCGGCGTGGTGAAGGAGTAG
This sequence comes from Deltaproteobacteria bacterium, assembly GCA_016935365.1. Lineage (GTDB taxonomy): Bacteria > Myxococcota > B64-G9 > B64-G9 > B64-G9 > JAFGRB01. The sequence goes on along the minus strand of JAFGRB010000290.1, from coordinate 11,504 downwards.
GCCAGGACCGCGTCCGGCCCGCGGACCTCCGCCGGCGAGCCCGCCAGGCGGAGCTCGATCCGGCTGTCCAGCCCGGCCCGCTCCAGGGCGCCGACGAGCGACGGCAGGGAGTTGTAGTTGCCCGGCGTGCGCCGGAAGGCGAGGACCGGCTTCAAGCGTTCTCGGCTTCTCGAGAGCATCGCGCATCGGACCTTCTGGACTGCGGCTGCTTCCTCGGCCCGATGCTCACGACCATGAGGTCGCTAGCGCTTCGGCCCTCGTCGCCTCCTTGCCACGAGGGCCGATCCGCGATGCGAGGCCGCTGGGATTCTTGCGAGCTCATCATCGAGCGCTGGCGCGGCTACTGCACCCGCACCGCCTCGGAGGCCATGGCGTCCGCGGTCTCGTCCGAGGCGAAGACCTTGACGAAGTAGCTCGCCGGCTCGATCTCGGCCGGCACGGCGAGCTGCAGCTCGAACGCACCGTCTGCGATCTCGCCCGTGGCCTGGCTGACGACCTTGTCGTTGGCCACGGCGTGGTTCTGCCGGCAGAGATCGGGATCGTGGTTGGAAGGGGAGCGCGGCTGGAGCTCGCCCGGGATGACCGACAGCCGGGCCTGCAGGCTGGCGACGACCTGACCGCTTCCCATCGGGGTGACGCTCGCATCCTCCCAGGCCTTGCCGCTGACCGTGACCGTGCCGCCCCGCGTCAGCACGGTCGCGGAGAGATCGAAGCGCAGCCGACCCGGCGGGGCCATCACGGCCGCGGCCGGATCGCCCAGCAGGTTGTACATCACGATGTGAGTGTAGATCAGGTCGGTCGTGGACTCGCCCTCCAGGAACGGCTCGGCGGTCTGGTCGATGGTCCGCCGCATCTCGTCGATGCGGTGGACCATGTTGTACTTGGCCGTGGCCAGCGCCTGGCCGTAGGTCGGCTCGCCGAGGTTGAGCAGCGCGTGGCCCAGCTCGCGCGGCAGCACGGCGTTGGCGTAAGGGTGGGTGACGTCGGAGCCGGCCAGCGTGCAGACCGGGCCGTGCTCGCGATCGAGCACCTCGGTGGCCAGGCAGCGCGTGTTGTACTGGAACTCGCCATCCGAGCAGGAGAAGTAGGTCACCAGCCCCCGGCGCCGGGGCCGCTGGCCATCGCAGCACTCCGCGTACCCGAGCGTGTGGCCCATGTAGGGCTGGAGCAGGGCACCGGCCTGGTAGCGGGCGCGGTAGTCATCCTGCCAGGCGTCGGGGGGCAGGTAGTAGTCCGAGCCGTCCGCGGCGTAGGTCATGCTGAAGTCGAAGTCGGGCGGGAACTCCTCGAAGATCTGGAGCGCCAGCATCTCCAGGATGGCGTCCACCTCCGCGCCGAAGCCCCCCTCGCCGGCATAGGCCGAGATGCGCTTGTTCCACTCGCCCGGCACGTAGACCTCCTCGTGGGTGCGCACCCGGTCGATGTAGGTCTGGACGCTGTCGGCCGAGTCGAGGGGCAGCCGGCCGATGGGCAGGTCGGGGATGTCGTCGCCGTCCAGATCGACGTGCGGGGAGTCGCCCAGCGCGCCGCCGTAACCCTCGGCGACGGGCAGGTGATCGGTGCTCTCCGGGGCCCGCCGGTCGGCCGTGCCGAGGAGCAGCACGAAGCCCTGGCTCTCCGCCGGCACGCTCTCGGCGAAGGTCGCGATCCGCGCGCCCAGCGCCTCGACCAGGCTGTCGGCCGTGCCGGCGAGCTCCGCGGCGCTGGTCAGCTCCACCTCGTAGCCCGACGACTCGCGGAAGTCCCGGTAGGCGGCCGCGGCTTCCTCCATCGGCACGCTCGACACGATCAGCATGTGGCCCTTGAGCGTCTCCGGGCCCTCTTGTGGATCGCCGCCCCCGCACCCACCGCCCAAGACGGCCGCCAGCAAGATAACCGTACGAAGTCGTCGCATCTCGTGCACCTCGCGTGTCAGGCCCCCGGGCTGGATGCAAGTCTAACCCACCGCGCCTGGATTGGCGATAGAATCGTAGCCGCGGCATGGATCGCTACGACGACTTCATCGACGAGTCGATGTGCGGTTCGGGCGCCTGCTTTTCGCCTCCGGTCCGACAGCCCGTCGCCTCCTCGTCGGCTCGGCTCCCCTGCGCCTCCCGGCTGCGCACCAGGGCCCAGCGGAAGGCGATCGGCCCGAAGACCTGGTTGATCACGATCCCGCCCACGACCAGATCGGCGATCGCGCTCCCCATCCCCGGCAGCTGGGCCCGCACGAGCGTGGCCAGGCCGAGGCTGACGCCGGCCTGGCCCAGAAAGCCGGTGAAGCCGTAGCGCCGGAATTCCTCGCTCTCGCCCACGGCCAGGGCTCCCAGCCAGGTGCCGATGAACATCGAGCCGGTCCGCAGCGCCAGGTAGAGCAGGACCACCGGCCACAGCCCGGCCAGCACCGACAGGTCCAGCGCGGCGCCGGCCAGGCAGAAGAAGACCAGGAAGACGGGTCCGGCGGCGCGCTCCAGGCCCTCGGTGAACACCCGGCCCTGCCCGGAGAAGTTGCTCACCGCGAAGCCGGCCACGACGGCGCACAGCAAGGGGTCCAGGCCGAAGGCATCCGAGAGGCTGAGCAGCAAGAACGCCGCCGCCACGACGAAGAGCGCCTTCTGGCGGCCGACGAGGCGGAAGTAGGCGATCATGATGAGGCCGAAGAGAGCCCCGGCCGGCAGCGACAGCAGCACCTCGACGAGCACCACACCTGCGCTCGGCACCCCGGGGCCGCGCAGGGCCGCGGCGCCCAGCGCGGGCAGGACGAGCGAGACGAGCAGGCTGAAGCAGATCAGCACGACGATGTCCTTGATCACCGTGATGCCCAGGATCGCATCGGTCATGGGGCCCCGGGCGCGGCACTCGACGATCACCGCCACGGTCGTGGCCGGGGACTTGGCCGTGGCGATCAGCCCCAGGAGCAGCACGGCCGCCAGGACCGTGCCGGAGGCCTGGCCCTCGAAGAGGGGTACAGCGCCCTGGAGGGACCAAAGCGCCCCGGCGCACAGGGCGAAGACCACCGCGGTCTGGATTCCGGTCACGCCGAGCAGGGCCCCGATCCGCGCCCTCAGCCGCTCGAAGCGCAGCTCGGCTCCGGCGGTGAAGGCGATCAGGGAGAGCGCCAGCCTGTCCACGATGGCCATGTGGGAGACGACCTCGCGGTCGACGAGCCCGAGCAGGAAGGGGCCGCAGACCACGCCGGCCAGCAAGTAGCCGGTGATCCGCGGCACGCTCAGGCGGGAGATCATCTCGCCCAGCAAGAAGCCGAACAGCCACAGGAAGCCGATCGCGGTGGCCGCCCGCGATCCCAGGTCGCCCGGGAAGTGGACGTGGAACTCTCTCACGCCCAGCATCAGCACGAAGAGCAGTCCGACCAGCACGGCGCGCACGACGACTCCCTGCCAGGCTCAGCGGTGGGCCGACACCGGGCGGCCGAGCGGGGAGGCGGGCGCCTCGGGCAGGTGCTGCTCGCCGCTGCGTCCCAGGGCCCAGCGGAAGGCGACCGGGCCGAGGACCTGGTTGACCACGATCCCGCCGACGATCAGGTCGGCCAGCAGGGCGCCCACCTCGGGCAGGCGCGCGCGCAGCAGCGCCGCCAGGCCCAGGCTCACGCCGGCCTGGCCCAAGAAGCCGGTCCAGGCGAAGCGCCGCAGCGACTCGTCCTCCGCAGCCGCGAAGGCGCCCAGCCAGGTGCCCGACCAGGTGAAGACGGCCCGCAGGGCCACCATGACGCCCACGACGTGCCACATGGAGCCGAGCACCGCCAGGTTGAGCCCGGCGCCCGAGAGGCTGAAGAAGATCAAGAAGACCGGGCCGCAGGCGCGCTCCAGGCCGGACAGGAAGACCGCGCCCTGGCGAGAGAAGTTGGCCACGGAAAAGCCCGCGCAGACCGCGACCAGCAGCGGGTCGAGGTGCATGCTGTGCGAGAGGCTGATGAGCAGGAAGGCCGCCGCCACGACGAAGACGACGTTCTGCTTTCCGATGAAGCGCAGGTAGGCGATCATCAGCCCGCCGAAGGCGCAGCCGGCCACCAGCGACAGGCCCGTCTCGGCGAGCAGCGAGCCCAGGCCCGGGCAGACCGCCCTGCCGGCCGCGTCGAAGCACGGCAGGGCGGAGGAGATCACCAGGCTGAAGCCCACCAGGACCAGGATGTCCTTGAGCACGGTCACGCCGAGCACCGAGTCGGTCACCGGCCCTTCCGAGCGAGCCTCGACGATGACCGCCACGGCCGTCGACGGCGAGGAGGCCGTGGCGATGACCGCCAGGATGCCGGCCACGGCCAGGACCTGCCCGCTGCTCAGGCCCGCGAAGAAGCTCAGCTGGTCGCGTAAAAACCACAGGCTCGCAGCCATGGCGCAGAAGACGAAGCCGGTCTGCATCAGCGAGATGGACAGGATGCCGCGGGCGCGCGCCTTGAGCCGTCCGAGCTTCAGCTCCGCACCGGCGGTGAAGGCGATCAGCACCAGCGCCAGGTGATCCACCAGGCCGACGTGCTCGATCACTTCCCGGTCCACGACCCCCAGGATGTGCGGGCCGCAGGCCATGCCGGCCAGGAGGTAGCCGGTGATGCGCGGGATGGACCAGCGGGCCACCAGCTCACCCAGCAAGAAGCCGCCCAGCAGCAAAAAGCCGAAGACGAGCACGGTGCGCGAGCCGAGATCCGAGGGGAAGTGCGCGTGCAGCTCCTGCAAGCCTAGCATGAGCACACCCAGTGCGCCGAGCAGCACGACTCTCATCTCGTCTCCCTCGCCTCGCCGAGCCGGATGAGCATCCACTTGAGAGAGACCGGCCCCAGCAAGGTGGTGGCCAGCATGCTGGCCACCACCGCGCCGAGCATCACGTCTCCTAGCTCACCGGGAACCAGCTGTCTGAAGCTTAACGCAATGGCGAGCGCCATGCCACCGTGGGCCAGCAGGCCCGGGCCCAGTCCCCAGCCGCCCGCCGCGCCCAGGCCGGCCGCGGCGCTGGCCGCGTATCCGCCGACGAGCTTGCCCGCGAGCCGCAGCAGCACGAAGGCGGCCACGCCGATCCAGGCCAGCGCCACCGGCAGGCCCCACATGGCGCCGGCCAGGGTGACCAGGACCAGGAAGATGGGCTTCTCCACCGACAGCAGCGCCTTGAGCAGGCGCAGCCTGGCCGGCGAGCGATTGGCCACGACCACGCCCACCAGGAAGTTGACGAACAGCGGCGAGAGGACCAGGTAGTCCGCCGCGCCGCCGCAGAAGACCACCAGGCCCAGCATGATGACCAGCAGCTGGTTGTCGGTGTAGCGGTAGAGCGTGATCAGGTGCGCCAGGGCCCCGAGTGCCAGCGCCAGGCCGAGCGCCACGCCGAGCCAGAACAAGCCGTCCAGGGCCGGGCCGTAGCGCGCGGGGTGGATCGGGGCGGGCGCGAAGCAAAGCCCTATGCCCACCAGCAGGATGGCCGGCACCGCGTCCACCGAGGCGATCAGCCGCAGCGCGTCGGTCACCGGACCGCGCGGCGCCAGGTCGTGCAGGAGCGGCGCCGTGGCCGTGGGCGAGCTCGTGGAGGACGCCGCGGCCAGCACGAGCACGAGCAGCCAGACCGGCCCCTGGGCCGGCACGGCGGTGAAGACGAGCCACAGCCCCAGGCCGCACAGCACCAGCGTGGTCGCGGCCTGGCTCAGGGCGCCCAGGTAGTGCCGCCAGGGCAGGCGCCTGAGGTCCTGGAAGTGGAACTGCAGGCCGAACAGCAGCCCCACCCAGCCCACGCCCAGGTCGATCAGCACGTCGAGCCCGCGCAGCATCTCGTCGTCGACCAGGCCGATGGCCAGCGGGCCGAGCGCCACGCCGATGGCGAAGAAGCCCAGCCCGGAGCTGTGCAGGGCCCGAAGCACGACCGGCAGGCGCTGGATCCGATACAGGGCCGCGCCGAGGTAAGCGAAGAGGGCGATGGCGAGCAGGGCCAGGACCGTCTTCAAGCCAGCCCCTCCGGCAATCCCTTGGCCCTGCGAACGGGCACGGTGAACAGGATGCCCGAGCCGGGCGCCGAGAAGTCCCCGCACACGTCCTCGATCAGGCGGGTGACCTGCTCGATCCGATCGGCACGCAGCACCGATAGCAGCAGGTGGCTGTCGGCGTTGCCGCCGGGAAAGAGCGAGCTCAGCCCGGAGAAGATGGGCACGTCCTTGCTGAGCACCTGCGCCATGCCCCGGGCGTCGACGACCGTGGCGCCGCCGATGCCCAGCTCGAGCAGACCCTCGAGGACCATGTCGAGCTGGCGGTAGTCCTTGAGCACGCAGAGCAGGAGCTCGAGCTCGGGCGGGGACGGCTTCTCGCCCTGATCAGACATGCCTGGCGTCCTCCTGCTCCACGGCCCGCCAGAGCGATGCCGCGTCCTCGGCGCCGCGGATGGCATCCAGCAGGACCTTGCCCGAGCAGAGCCTGGCGATCCGGGCCAGCAGGCGGATGTGGATCATGATCCGCTCGGGTGCGCTGAGCAGCATGAAGACGATGTCGACCGGCTTGCCGTCGAGCGCCCCGAAGTCGACCGGCCTGGCCAGCCGGGCCACGATGAGCGCGGTCCCCTCGATGCCCTCGATCGTCGCGTGGGGGACGGCCACGCCGCCTTCCAGGCCGGTCGCGGCGCACTTCTCGCGCTCGAGCAGCCTGTCGCAGACCGCATCGCCGTCGAGACCCAGAACCCTGGCCGACTCGGCCGCCATCGCGCACAGGACCGCCCTGCGATCCTCTCCGTCGACGCCCTGGAGCACCAGCTCGGGTCGCATGTAATCGCGCAGTCGCATGGAGATCTCCGATCGCAAGGCGGCGCCGGCCGCGACTGGCTGACTCTAGCCCGTGTGCGGGAGGCGGGCAAGAAGCGAGGAAGCGTCACCAGAGACGCGTCCGCGTTGCTGCAGCTCTATCCGTCCTGTCAACCGGGAACCGGGAGCCGGAAACCAGCTCCTCAGAGATTGCGGCCCTCGAGCACCAGGGTGCCCTCTGGCACGCCGATGTGCGCGGCGATGACCGGGCACTTGGCCCGCAGCAAAAAGAAGACCGGCCGCGCCAGATCGCTCAGGGTCTCGTAGTTGCCCTGGCCCTTGGAGATCACGAGCTCGGCCTCGTCGAGCGCGGCCTGGAAGTCCGCGCCGGCCTGGGAGAGCAGCGCGCCGGGCGCGTCCGAGCCCGTGTCGATCACGCGCACCAGCTCGTCCAGCCCTGCCTCGCGGGCGTCGTCGCGCGTGGCGTCGTTGATCACCGGAGCCCCGCGAACGACGAAGGTGATCCTGTCGGGACCGAGCCGCTCGATGAACAGACGGTCGAAGAAGAGCTCTCCCGCGTTGTCTCCCACGTAGGCGATGCTTCCGGCTGCATCGGTCGCCTCGCGCAGGCGGTCGATCGTCGAGCCGTGGATGGGCTCGTGCATCGAGCGCTCGACCGTCTCTTCGACCTCTCGTTCGTCGAGGGCGCTGCGCGTGCCGAAGTCGATGATGTTGCCTGCCAGCGCCAGGCGCACGGCGGCGACATAGGGATCCTCGGCGCGCTCGAGCCGCCCGCGAAGCGCCGGCATCATGGAGCGCGCCAGGTCGTTGAACCGCTGTTTGACCCCGGCGTAGGGATCGGCGCAGCCGCTCTCGGCCCGCAGGATGCGGTGGATCTCCTGGGCCATCTCGGGCGGGCTGCGGGCGAGGTCCATCTCGGCGAGCAGCCCGAGCACCCGCCGGAGCACGCGCTCGCACAGCGTCTCGTCTCCCGGGGCGCTCATGCGCGCGGCGTCCAGGGTCTGGCGCACGAAGCAGGGCAGGCAGTCGTGAAAGGTGCGCAATGCAGGCCTCCTCTCGCGCAAGGAGCCTACTTCCGTACCCGGCCGAGAGCAAGCCGCTCCCGCGCACCACGATTTCCCACCTCCGCCGCGATCTCCGCGTCGCTGCTGCGAATCCACTCCTCGACGTGGGAGACCACGACTGCGGGCGGATTCTTGCAGCTCCTTGACCTCACGGCGGATCTGGAAAACCTGCGAGTCGCGAGGTGGGAGATCCTGGGCGCACCCGCCAACTGGACGTTTTTCGCATTGCGCGCTAGCGTATGGTGTACCGGCAAGAGCAGGAGACGGCCATGCGATGGACTCTCGGCAGGTGCTCGGCAGCGTGGATCCTGACAGGCCTGATCGCCGGCCCCGGCTGCGACGACGTCGAGACGAGCTGCTACCGGGCGGGCACCTGCGAGTGCGAGACGGCCCGGCACTGCCCCGAGGGCCAGCACTGCGTCGACGGCCAGTGCCGCGTGATCGAGGGCAGCGGCCCGGCGCGGCGGGAGTTCGGCCAGCCGTGCCAGCAGGACGCCGACTGCCTGTCGGACCTCTGCTTGCCGATGGGACCCACCAACGGCGGAGTCTGCACCCGGCCCTGCGACGAGGAGCCCTGCCCGGACGGCTGGGAGTGCAAGACCCACTTCGCCGACGACGGCAGCGGGCCGCAGGCGCTGTGCGCCCAGATCGTGCGCCACCGGCTCTGCCAGCCCTGCTCGGTCGACGCGCAGTGCAACGCCATCGGCGACCTGTGCGTCGATCTCGCCGCCCCCGAGGGCGCCCAGCGCGTCTGCGCCCTGGACTGCAGCCTGGAGGGCTGCCCGGCGGGCTACCGCTGCAGCGACCTGGCCGTCGCGGGCGGCACGGCCCGGCAGTGCCTGCCCGAGGGCGGGTCCTGCGAGTGCAGCGCCTCCACCCTGGGCCTGACGCGCTCGTGCTCGGCATCCAATCGCCACGGCATCTGCTACGGCGAGCAGGTCTGCGCGCCCGGCGAGCCGCCGGACTGGGCGGCGTGCGATGCGCCCGAGCCGGCCTCCGAGCGCTGCAACGGCGCGGACGACGACTGCGACGGCCTGACCGATGCGCAGGACCCGAGCCTGGACACCTCGGCCTTGCCCCCCGATCCGCCTTACCCCGCCTGCCGCAAGGGCGCGGCCGAGGGCGGCTGCGTGGGCGTGTGGCAGTGCGTGCGCGACGAGATCAGCGGCGAGTTCGGCTGGGTCTGCGGCGCCACCGATCCGAGCGACGAGATCTGCAACGGCCTGGACGACAACTGCGACGGCCAGGCCGACGAGATCTTCACCGACGCGCAGGGCCGCTACGTGCACCTGGCGCACTGCGGCGCCTGCAGGCGCGACTGCCGGGTGATCCTGCGGCACCTGGAGACCGACGCGCAGGGCGAGGTGCTGCCCGGGGCCGCCGCATGCGAGCTTCGCGCCGGCGTGCCGACCTGCGTGCCGCGGCTGTGCGAGGCAGGCTATTACCCGCACCCGGAGACGGCGCCGCTCGCCTGCGCCGAGCTCGTCTCGCCGGCCTGCCAGCCCTGCAGCGACGACGCGGACTGCCCGCTCCTGTCCGATCCCTGCGTGGCGATGCCCGAGGACGAGGGCGGCTTCTGCGCCCAGAGCTGCGAGCCGGACTCGCACTACCCGGGCTGCACGGGCGAGATCGGCGTGCGCGCCTGCTGCCCGCAGGGCTACCTCTGCGAGCTGGTCGAGGGCCGGCGCCTGTGCATGCCCGAGGGCGGCTCCTGCACCTGCAACGCCGAGCGGCTCGGCCAGACGCGCTCATGCCTGGTGACCGGCGGCGGCGGCGAGATGTGCCAGGGCGAGCAGACCTGCGAGCGCAGCGGCACGGACGGCTTCGCCTGGAGCGCCTGCCACCAGAGCGCCGCCGTGGTCGAGGTCTGCGATCACCTGGACAACAACTGCAACGGCGAGATCGACGAGGGCTTCCGCGACGCGCAGGGGCGCTACACGACCGATGCGCACTGCGGGGAGTGCAACGTCAACTGCCCCTCGATGTGGGATCCGGACATCCAGCACGCCATCGGCGGCTGCGTGGAAGAGGGTGCGGGCTTCGGCTGCCAGATCGTCGCCTGCACCGTAGAGCGGCACATCGTCCGGCTCCCCTGCCGGGCGGACGACGACTGCCCGGCCCAGCACAGCTGCGATCCGGAGCTCTTCTACTGCAAGGCCGACGAGGGCTGCGCGGGCGACTGCTTCGTCCCCTGCAGCCGGGACGCGGACTGCAGCCAGCTCGGCGCGGGCGCCTTCTGCGCGGGCGGGGTCTGCCAGCGCGAGTTCCAGTTCGTCGACCTCAATGCCGTGGACGTGGACGGCTGCGAGTGCTCCGCGCTCTCCGGAGACGACAGCGACGAGCCCGATACGAGCGCCGGGTACCCGGAGCCGGGTATGGTGTACGTGGATCGCAACTGCGACGGGATCGACGGCCGGGCGGCCAACGCGATCTTCGTCCGCTCGGGCAGCGAGCTCAGCCTGGGCACGCGCGAGCACCCCTACGCGACCATCGCCGAGGCGCTGGCCGCCTTCGATCCCGCCCGCCACTCGGCCGTGCTGGTGGCGGCGGGCACCTACCTGGAGAACGTCCAGCTCGAGCCCGGCCTGCGCCTGTTCGGCGGATACAGCCCGGACTTCGGCCGGCGGGACATCGTGCTCTACCCCACCCTGATCCAGGGCCGCGAGCCGCAATCCGGCCAGGCGCCGGGGACGATCTCGGCCGTGGGCGTGCGCGGGGCCCGGACCGTGGTGAGCGGCTTCGCGATCCAGGGCTACGACGTCTTCTCCTACCCGGCGGCCGGGGCGCCCGGCGCGAGCTCCATCGCGGTCTACGCCCGCGACTGCGACGCCAGCCTGGAGATATCGAACAACTTGATCCTGGGCGGCCGGGGCGGCGACGGGGCGGACGGGGCTGCGGGCGGCGCGGGGCAGAGCGGCAACGACGGGGCCGACGGCCAGGACAGCTGGGAGTGCCCCGACAGCGCGGACTGCCGGGGCATGACGCGCGCGGGCGGCGCCGGAGGGCAGAACGGCGCCTGCACGGCTGCGGCCGGCCACCTCGGCGCCACGGCCCACGGCTACGACTACGGCCCCCAGGACTACCGCAGCGGTTATCTCGACGGCCGGGGCGGCAGCAACTCCACTTACGCCCACTCGGATCCCAGCCACTCGGAGCAGTGCAAGTACGACTGCCAGGTGGGCGCCTCGGGCAGCGACACGATCAACGGCGGCGACGCCTCGGCAGGCCAGCAGGGCACGGCGGCCTCGGGCGGCAACGGCTGCGCGAGCCCGCGGGGATCCGTCGACGGGACCACCTGGCGCGCGGGCGGCGCCTCGATCGGCGGCGCCGGGACGGCCGGCGCGGGCGGCGGCGGCGGCGGCGCGGGCGGCGCGGTGATCAACGCGAACGCGGGCACGGGCTGCACGGTCGGCAACCCCTTCGGCGACCTCGGCGCGACCGGCGGCGGGGGCGGCGCGGGCGGCTGCGGCGGCGCGGGCGGCGCGGCCGGTGGGGGCGGCGGCGGCTCCTTCGCCCTCTTCGTCACCTTCGGCCAGTCGCCGGCCTCCCTGCCCCGCATCCAGGGCAACTTGATCCGGCGGGGCTTCGGAGGACGGGGCGGTGACGGCGGCGCCGGCGGCAGCGGCGGCCTGGGCGGCCAGGGCGGCTTCGGCGGCCAGATCGTCCACCCGGCCTGGTGCGCCGGCGCGGGCGGCAGCGGCGGCCGGGGCGGCGACGGC
>JAFGRB010000024.1 GCA_016935365.1 Deltaproteobacteria bacterium | reverse complement strand
GCAGCTTCACCCCAAAACGACCGCCCTTCGGGCGGCCAGCCCTGAAAACAAACGCGGTTTGGAAACCGCGCTTGTTTTAGGTCTAGTAGGTCCCGGACTGTCGAGCGGGGCCCGAGCGCGCTCGGAGGAAGGCGACCAGGATGCCGACCAGGACGAGCAAGCCGATGGACAGCATGACGAGGGAGAAGGCCAGGTTGGGCTCCGCGTCTTGCTCCAGCATGACGAACTCGGGCAGGAGGATCGAGGACAGGGCGCCGATCTGGCTTCGCTCGTCGTCGTCCAGCTCCAGGCCGAACTTCACCATGCCGCGGATCTCGCATTCTCCGAAGAGCAAGTCCGCGTTCTTCACGGACCACTGCTCGATCTCTGCCTCGTCCCCCTTCCGGTCGAGCCTCGCCATCTCGGCCATCAGCGTGAGCAGCTTCTTCTCGTGGGACACGAGGACGATGAGCGCCTTCTGCCCTTCCGGAGCGTCCTTGGGGTGGATCGGAACGAAGATCTCGGAGGGGTGGTCTGCGGGGCCCGAGTACATGCCCTCGGGGAGGTTCATCACGCAGCCGCTCAGCTCGATCCATACGTCGTCGGGCCGCTGCTCGAAGTACTCGGCACAGGTCATGATGCGAGGCTCCGGGTTCTTCGAGTAGCTGTACACACCCTGTCCGCCGCCCCACAGCAGGGCTGCGGCGAGGATGAGCAGAAGGAATGACCAGCGCATGGATGCCTCCTGTCTCGAGATTGCAGCGAGGTCCAGTCATCACCCCATTCGATACGGACGAGGATGCTCGATTCGCGACAGGAATCATCCCTCAGGGCTCGCCGGGTTGCCACTTGCGGACCAGCGCCTCGATGCGCGGCGCGAGGCGAGAGAGGGCGGCGTCGAACTCGGCCGCGCGCCCCTTGGGCACGGCGATGGCGATCGGCGACTCGCCGAAGGGCTCGCCCGCGACGGTCAGCTTCTTGCCCTCGATGGCCAGCAGCAGCCCGACGTCCTCGCCGGCTGCGTAGTCGGCTCTCCCGGCCAGCACCTCGGCCACGGCCGTGCCCATGTCGGGCGCCACGATCAAGGTGGCGCGGGGCATGAGCTGCTCGACCGCGCGCTGGGCCAGACCGCGGGCCACGGCCACCCGGGCCCGCGAGGTGCTCAGCGACCCGGGCTTCGCGCCGGGCCGGCCGGCCAGCCGGTAGCGCAGCGTGAGGTACGGGCGTGTGAAGTCCACCTCGACCCGGCGCTCGGGCGTCGGCGAGATGGCATTGAGGCCACAGTCGACCTTGCCGCGCGCGACCGCGGTCACGCTGCCCAGCCCGTACTCCCTCCGGGTGTCGACGAAGGCGACCTGCATGCCGAGCTCCCGGGCCAGCTCTCCGGCCAGCTCGGCCTCGAGCCCGCTCGGCAAGCCCGCCTGCTCGCCGTGCAGCGGCATGTAGCGGCCGCCCTGGGCCACGCGGAGAATCCGGGGACCGCGCTCGGCCAGCAGCGGCGTTTCGGGTGGCCGCTCGGCCGGGCGCTCGGCGGGCGGGCGGCACAGGGGCAGATCCGGATCATGCCTGCAGTAGCCGCTGAGCAGCTGGTCCGCCTGGATGCCGGAGAACTTGTGCTTCCCGCAGGCCACCCAGGTGGGGCTGGCCCCGATGCCCAGGCGCTCGGCCACCTGGATGTCCTCGGCCAGCAGCCGCTCGCCCTCGGGGCCCTGGGCGCAGCGGGCGATGACCGCGGTTTCGATTCCGTTCGACCCGGTGCAGGCCTGCCAGTCCTCCGAGCGGGGATCGCGCATCCGGCAGAGCACGTAGTCCAGGTAGCGGTGGCCGGCCGCGTAGTGGTGCGCGGCGCAGAGCTGGCGGATGTTCTCGTCCACTTCTTTCTGCCCGTGCAGGGCCCTGAAGCTCCCGTCCGGGTTGCGCGTGGCGACGTAGTGCAGCTCGAGCCCCGGGCCGCCGCGGCGCGGGTCGAGCGACTCTTCCAGGGCGAGCAGCCCGCGGGCCGCGTACGGGCAGTGGGACATGATGAAGACCTCGAGCTTGCCCGGCATGGCCTCCCGGCAGTCGAAGGTGTCGCGGCAGTCCGGATCCGCGCAGTCCACCAGGCCGTTGCCCGTGTCGTCGATGCCGTTGTCGCAGATCTCCCGGCTGGGATCGAAACGGCCGCCCATGCGCATGACGTAGGCGTCTCCCTTGCGGGTCAAAAAGCGCTCGACTCGCGAGAACTGGCTGGCCTGATTCGCGCCGGCGCCCAGGATCACCGCGGGCAGCTTCTCCAGGCCCATCTCTCGGTAGAGCCGGCGGCCCTCGCTCTCGCTGTAGTCCACGGTCCGGACCCGGGCGCCCGGGAACAGGCCCTCCATCCGCTTGGCGAGAAGCTGCGGGTGGCAGTCCTTGCAGCGCCGATCGCTCAGCACCACGATGTCGAAGCGCGCGGGCTCGGGGATCGAGGCGCAGACCGCCGGGCGCGGGTGTCCGAAGGTCTCGCAGATGGCCCTCGAGAAGTCGGTCTCGCTGCGGCCTCCCCGGTGCGGCCGGCCCCCGAAGTAGATCGTCGGGCTGCCCCTCGCCCCGCGCGCCTCGGAGCGCCGGAACGACTCCTGCAAGAGTGCGGTGCCCTCGGCGCTGTCGGCGCACTCGGCGATCGCGCCCACCTGCAGGCCGAGCCGCCGGGCGCAGTCCTGCCAGCCGTCCGGGATCTGCCGGAACTGCTCGTTCATGCAGTTGACCAGCTCCAGGAAGCGATCCGGTGCGTGGCTCTGGGCGCAGATCTGGATCAAGTCGCCCCGCACCTCGCTCTCGCCGTGCATCGAAGTGAGCGTGCCGTCGGGTTTGACGCGGCCGATGAAGTCCATCTGGAAGCGCAGCTCGGAGCCGAAGCGCGCCAGAACCTCGGCCATGGTCTTCTCGACCTGGATGGCAAAGGGGCACTTGGACATGACGTAGAGCTCGACCTCCACCTGTCCAGCGCGGGCCGGCAGGCTGGCCGACCCGATCCCCAACAGCAGCAGCCATGGCAGTGCTCTCATCGAGATCCTCCTCGGGCTGCATGATACACCGTGGAAGGCCGGACGGCCATGCCCGAGTGGATCTTGCTTCCCTGCTGGCGGCGGTGGTAGATCCGGGGGAGTGACGGTTCCCGAGAGGAGGGAGCATGGCCGACGAAGAGACCCTCAACGAGAGCGAGACCATGCGGCTGCCGCTGCAGCTGCTCAAGGCCCTGGCCGGCAGTCCGGGGGCCAGCGCCGCGTTCGAGAACCTGCCCATCGACGAGCAGCGCCAGAGCGTGGACTGGGTGATCGAGGGCGCGACGGCCGAGGAGCGCGAGCGGCGCGCTGACGAGATCATCGCCAAGCTCAAGAGCGAGGCCTGACGGCGAGGCCATGAGCGAGCCGGAAAGCCCCGCCGGACGGGCGGGTGGCCTGCGCCTGTTCTCCCGCGACGACCTGGGCGCCTTCTGGGCGCTGTTCGCCGACAACCTGGCCAACCTGATCATCGTCATGGGCGTCTGCTCCTTCGTGTTCAAGATGCCCGCCGAGGTGGTCTTCGGCCGCATCCTGCCGGGCCTCGGGGTGGCGCTGGTGGTGGGGCTGTCGGCCTATGCCTATCTGGCCCACCGCCTGGCGCGCCGCGAGGGCCGCTCCGACGTGACCGCCCTGCCGTACGGGATCTCGACGCCGATCCTCTTCGTCTACCTCTTCGGCATCATCGGGCCGGTCTACTGGAAGAGCGGCGACGCGCTGCTCGCCTGGCGGGTGGGGCTGGCCGCGGCCTTCATCGGCGGCCTGATCGAGGCGGCCGGCTCGATCGCCGGCCCCTGGCTCAAGCGGGTCCTGCCGCGGGCCGGCATGCTGGGCACGCTGGCCGGCATCGCCCTGACCTTCATCGCCGCCGTGCCGCTGGCCGAGATCTTCGAGCACCCGCTCATCGGCTTGCCCTGCCTGGCGGTCATCCTCGTCGGTCTGGTGGCCCTGGTGCGCTTGCCGCTAGGCGTACCGGCCGGACTGGCGGCCATCGTGCTCGGCGTGGCCATCGGGCTCGGGACCGGCGAGGCGAGCTTCAGCGCCGAGGGCATCGGCTTCTACCCGCCCGTGCCGGTGCTCGGGGACCTGTGGGCGGGCCTGGGCGCTCTGTGGGAGCACTCGTGGATCTTCGGCGTGGTCATCCCGGCCGAGATCTACAACTTCATCGAGACGATGAACAACGTCGAGTCGGCTGAGGCGGCCGGCGACGCCTATCCGGTCCGCAGCTGTCAGGTGATCGACGGCCTGGGCACGATCCTCGGCTCGCTGTTCGGCTCGGCCTTCCCGACCACGGTCTACATCGGGCACCCGGGCTACAAGCGCATGGGCGGCCGGGCGGGCTACGCCCTGGGCGTGGGCGGGGTGCTGCTTCTGGCCGCGGTCTTCGGCCTGCTGAGCGTGCTGCGCGGCCTGGTGCCCGTGGCGGCCGTGGCGCCGATCCTGGTCTTCATCGGGCTGGTGATCACCGCCCAGGCCTTCCAGGCCTGCCCGCGACCCCACGCCATGGCCGTGACCCTGGCCATGCTGCCCCACCTGTCGAGCCTGCTGGTCACCAAGTGGGGCTCGCTGCACCAGGCGCTCGGCGAGCTCCTGGGGCCGGAGCGGGCGCAGGGGCTGCCCGGGCTCTGCGATCCGGCGCTGCTCGCCGCCATGCTCGGCAAGGGCGCCCACGTCGCCGGTCACACCGCCCTGGCCGGGGGCAGCATCCTGGTGGGCATGCTCTGGGGCGCGGCCGCGGCCTTCATCATCGACCGGGCCTGGTATCGAGCGGCCCTGGTGATGGGGACCTGCGCGCTGCTGGCCTTGTTCGGGGTGGTCCACGCGCCGTCGCTGGGGCTCTACCCCGTGAACCTGGTGTGGACCTATGCGGGCCTGGCGGCCTGCCTGGCCGCGCTGGGACCTTTCGGCGCGAGACTGAAGCGCATCGGCGGGCACGACTGACGGCGAGGCGGGCATGGCGGGCGGACCGGGCTACGAGGACGAGGTGGTCGGCAGCCTGCTGTTGCAGATGCTCGACGAGCAGGCCCGCGAGCGCGTGCTCGGCCTGGCCCGGGTGGAGACCTACCGCAAGGGGACCGCGATCGTGGCCGAGGGCACGGCGGGCGGGGACATCTTCCTGCTGCGCATCGGGCAGGTGAAGGTCCAGACGCTCCAGGCGGGGCTCATCGTCGAGCTGGCCACATTGCGGCCGGGGCAGATATTCGGCGAGGTGGCGGTGGTCAACCGCGTGCCGCGCACGGCCAGCGTGGTGGCCTTGACCGACGTGGAGCTGCTGCGCTTCGACGGCGATGCGCTGGTGGCCGAGCTGCGCAAGCACCCGCAGGCGAGCGCCTTGCTGGATCGCATCGTCGCCCACCGGGCTGCGGATACGGTGGAGAAGACCTGGGGGTGGGATTCCTAGATTCGAGAGGCGGCGGGGAGGCGTCCGCGTCGCTGCAACGCCGGCCACCTCCGCTCGTGCTCGGGCTGAAAAGCGCCCTCCGCGCGATCGG
>JAFGRB010000289.1 GCA_016935365.1 Deltaproteobacteria bacterium | reverse complement strand
GGGCTTCGCTGTGCTCGATCTTGCCGAGGTGGATCTCCATTGACGGGCATTTCGCAGTATTACGGAAAATCGAGAGGAGCGATATTTCTACCTTCTTGAACCTGGGGCTGAAGCCCCAGGCTTTATCCCCCCGCTGCTTCGCAGCGGAAGGCGTCGACGTAGAAGATGTGTATACGGCCTAGGGCTTCAGCCGGTTTCGAGGACCCCCGCTCGTGCTCGGCAACCGGAAACTACGGTGTCTTCGCCAGGACCTCGTCGAGCTTCTTGACCACGTGCGAGTCATCGCCCTCGGCCTTGCAGGCCTTGCGCAGGTCGGCAAAGACCTGCTTGGGCGCGCCCGTGTTGGCGAGCAGGTCCACGAAGCCGGTCCGGGCCATCCAGTTGGCCTTCGGGTCGCCTATGACCTTGGAGACCGCCTTGTGGAACTGCGGCTTCTTGAAGAAGCCGGCCTTGCCGCTCCAGGCCGCGTCGGGCTTCTGCAGGCCGTTGAAGTACGACACGATGGTCCACGGCGGCCGATTGTCGTCGCGCGGCTTGGCCTCGAGCAGCGCCAGGGTCGCCTGATAGGCCTTCTTGCTGGGCTTCTCGGGCGCGTGCACGTAGCGGGTCCACATGTTGACGATGCCCTTGAAGCAGGCCTCGTGCAGGTCGGGGGACGACTTCTTGGAAGTGGCCAGCTGGCGCATGACCGGCAGCAGCTTGTCGCTCTCGAGCTCGCCGGCCCGCTCGCAGGCATAGGCCTTGATCGCCGGGTCCTTCTCCTTCTTGAGCACCTGGGTGAATGCCGGTACCACGCCCTTGGTCTTCTTGCCCCAGGCGGCCAGCTCGCTGATGGCGGCCTTGCGGATCCGGGCCTGCTTGTGGCGCAGCATGCCGAGCAGGAACTTGCCGACCGCGGGGTTCTTGGCCTGGTTGGAGCCGATCGTGTCGATCATGTGGGCCAGCACCTCGATGTCCTTCTCCTTCTTGGCGGCCTTGATGATCGCGGCCACGTCATCGGCGGCCACGCCGCCGGCAAAGGCCGAGCCCATCAGCCCCACGGCGTAGTAGCGCACCGCCGGGCTCTTGTGGCCCATGTGCTTGCGGCCCAGCTTGGAATGCATGCCGGCCAGGTCCTTGAAGAGCGAGGCCTTGTTCTGCTTGGCCTTCTGGAGCTCGGTGTACTTCTCGCAGCCGCTGTCGATCCCGCCCTCCTTGAGCTGGCAGGACGCGAGCGCCACGACCAGCTCCTCGTAGCGCTCCGGGGTGAGCGGCGGGGCCTTGTCCTCGAGCGTGTCCTTGAGCTGCTCGCCCTTGGCCGCCAGGTCCTTCAATTGCTTGCCCGCCTCGCTGTCGTCCAGGACCTGCTTGGCCTTGGCCGCCACGGCGTCGGCCAGCGCATCCGGCTCGGCCTTGGCGGCCGGCTCGGCCTTGGCAGGCTCTGCCTTGGCGGGCTCGGCCTTGGCCGGCTCGGCCTTGGCGGGCTCTGCCTTGGCGGGCTCTGCCTTGGCGGGCTCCTTGCCCTTCTCGCAGCCCGCGGCGATGGCCAGCAGCAGCGCAGCGATGGTGATCGATCGAAGCATCTGAACCCTCCTGGTCTTGGGTTTACCCACGGACGGGCATCGTAGTAGGCCGCCCGAGCAGCGTCAAGCGGTATCGCGGGCCCGAATCGCCGTCAGCCCGCAGCCGGCAGCACGAGAACGACCCGCAGCTCGTCGCGCTCGGGCCGGTACCAGGCCCGCAGCTCGGCCCGCCCGGCGCGGCCTTTCCAGACGAAGACGTTGCCGTACGCGTCCTTCTCGAGCGGCTCGAGCGAGAAGCGAGCCAGCGAGGCCAGGGCGCGCTTGCGCGCGGCGAGCCGGCCTGCCGACCAGCCGTGCTCGGGGCCTTCGCGGTCTGGCGTGAGGACCGGCACCCGGAGCGCGAGCTGGGCGATGCGCAGCGCACCTCGCGCGTCGAAGCTCAGCACCGCGGGCAGTCCTTCGATCTCGCCGCGCAGCAGGACCGCCATCGGGGACGGGTCCAGCGCGCCGTCCGGGCGCCTGGGGCTGAGGTCGAGCCGGTTCAGGGCCTCGAGCAGGCCGGTGTCGACGAGCGCCTTGCGGAGCGCCTGGGGCTGAGCCTGCGCCAGGCGCTCCAGGGCAGGGAAGGCCTCGGCTGCCCGGGCGAGCCGATCCGCGCTCAGGATCTTGTCGACCAGCTCGCCGGGTCCGGCTCCGACAGGCGCGGCCAGCAGCAGCCAGGCTGAGAGAAAGGCGGTCGAGCGCACGGCGCACCTCACCGGAATCGGGCGATGAGCGAATCGGCTGCCTGGACCTTCATCTGCTCCAGGTCTGCCCGGTAGCCCGTGACCGTGGCCGAGCTGCCGGGCACGAGCTCTAGGGTCGAGACCCGCATGCGGTTCAGCACCAGGGTGTACTGCTCGCCGTGGCGCTGCAGGCTGCCGTAGACGAGCTGCTGGGCCAGCTTGAAGCGGCCCATCTCGGGCGCGTTGGGCGCATCGCCGTCGTAGAGCAGCACGCCCAGCTTCTTCATCTCGACCAGGGCCGCGTCGATCCGGGCGCGGTCGAGGACCTGGCAGCGGCCCGACTCGGCCAGCCGGGCGGTCAGGTACTCGGCTGCCTGGGTGCAGAACGCGTCCAGGGTCTTCTCGCCGGTCTCGTTCTTGAGCGGCAGCACGGCCAGCACGGCGCTCGCCTCCGGGGGCGGGCCGCCCAGCCGGCCCAGGGCGCGCTCGGCGCCCGTGCGGACCTGGGCGTCGTCGTCGCTGCGCTTGATCTCCATCAGCAGCCCGCGCTCGCTGCTCAGCCCGAGGCGGCCGATGCCGTTGACGGCCGCGAGCCTCACGCCGGGCGCGTCGTCGCGGACCGCGCGGGTGAGCGCGGGGCCGATCTCGGCTTCATGCCCGCTCGCGGACTGGACCAGCAGCTCGATCGAGGCCTGGCGCACCAGGGGGTTGGGCTGCGAGCTGGACGCGGAGAGGAGCGGCGGCCGGGCCTCTTCCGGTCTGGCGGCCAGGGCTTGCCGGGCCGCCTGGCGCACCGGCGGGTGGGCGTCGGCCAGCGCCAGGATCAGAGCCGCGGTGGACTCCTCGCCCGGGTGGCGCTGCAGGGCGCGCACCGCCTCGAGCCGCAGCTCCGGGCTGGTGGCCTGCTGCGACTGCGCGATGGTGTGCGCGCGGCCGGCGTCGCTCTCCGGCATGGACGCCAGGGCCCGGATGACCGCGATGCGCACCTGCTCGTCCTCGGCCTGCGCGTGGCATTCGAGCAGGCCGGCCGCGTCGCGGGCCTGCTCGTGGCGGCGCACGTCGCTCAGGTCGACCGTCGCGCAGCCCGCGGCGATCAGGATCGCCGCCAGTCGAAAGCTCCGGCTGATCGCGCTCATGTCTTCCTCCTCGCCCGCTACCAGCTCGTGCGGCCGATCGGCCCTGGCAGCCCGTCGCCCAGGTAGACTGTCATGGGCCGCAAGGTCCTGTCGATCGCGCCCATGTCTCCCTCCTCGCCCGCTACCAGCTCGTGCGGCCGCTGCGCCCCGGCTGCCCGTCGCCCAGGTCGGCAGTCTCGGGCCGCAAGGTCCTGTCGATCGCGCTCACGTCTCTCTCCTCGCCAGCCCGCTACCAGCTCGTGCGGCCGATCGGCCCTGGCAGCCCGTCGCCCGGGTCGGCAGTCTCGGGCTGCAAGGTCCTGTCAATCGCGCCCATGTCTCCCTCCTCGCCCGCTACCAGCTCGTGCGGCCGCTGCGCCCCGGCTGCCCGTCCGATCCGGCACTGCCCGCCTGTCCGTAGGCGCCGCTCGATCCGGCGCTGCCGCTGGCGCCGTTGTTGCCCGGGCTGCCGTCGCGGCCGGGCGGCATGCCCTGCCCGCCGCGTCCGCCCTGGCCGGCAGAGCCGCCCTGGCCGGCCGCGCCCGCCGCGCCCGTATTGCCCGCCGACCCGCCGAATCCGCCGCTCCCGCCGGGGCCGGGCCGGCTCGTTAGCTCGATCGCGGCGCGCACCCGGCGCTGGAAGTCCTGCGAGCCGAAGACCCTGGCGCGGATCTCGCCGCCGTCGCCGCCGTCGCCCCCGCGGCCGCCGTGGCCGCCGTCGCCGCCCGTGCCGCCGTGGCCGCCGTCGCCGCCCTTGCCACCGTCGCCGCCGTCGCCGCCGTCGCCGCCCGGTCCGCTCGGCGAGTCTCTCCCGTCGCCGCCCGCCCCGCCGTCGCCGCCCGCGCCGCCGGCGCCGCCCGCGCC
>JAFGRB010000288.1 GCA_016935365.1 Deltaproteobacteria bacterium | reverse complement strand
GGAGTGCCTCGACAGGCGCATCCAGACGAGGCAATCAGCGCGAACCCGCTACATTACGGGAAATCGAGAGGCGCCTCTTTTTTCGATAATCTGGCGATTATCGACAGTCTCCCTGGCGGGAGGGACCGGCCGAAGGCCGAGGGAGGGGGAGCGCAGCTCGGTCCAATACGAATGCCTCGATCAGAAGTACTTCTTCTTTCCGGTGAGCTCTCCGGACTCCCGATCGACCGACAGGCCGAAGAGGGAAAAACCCCGGGCCCTGGTGACCAGGCGCGACTTGCCCGCGCCCGCGAAGATCAGCACGTCCTTCTCCCGGCTGTAGACGGCCAGGGCCTCGATGTCCTCGTCTTCCAGGAGCGAGACCAAGTTGATGCGGCCGAGCTGCCTGCCGTCCGCGTCCAGGTACGAGATCAAGCGCTCGGGCCGCTCGAACAGGCCGCTGTCGTGCGCCACCCAGATCCGCTCCGGATCGGCGGCGCCCAGCTCCGCGACGATCTTCGGCTCCAGCAGCGTGGCGCTGTCCGCAGGGCAAGGGCCTTTCCGGACGAGCAAGCAGCGTCCGAGGCTGTGGGGCGCGCGCTGAAAGCGCCACCGGCTCTCGTGGCCTCTCGAGGAGACGCTCGGCCTGTCGACCGGCCTCGCCTCGAGCTCCGGGCTCAGCTCGAAGAGCTCTCCACCGTCGTCCTCGATGTACAGGGCCCCGGTGCGCGCATCGAAGCAGTCTCCGCGCGAGTACGGGCGCAGCCGGCCCTTCATCGCCGTGGTCTTCTTTCGGATCTCCGCGGCCCGGGCGACGATGCCGGGCCTGGCCAGGTCGATCCGCACGAGCCCGGTCTGAGCGCCGTAGCTCCAGGCCTTGTCTCCGCCCGACCAGTAGAAGACCTGGTCGTCGCTCGACCGCCTCCCGCTCAGCTCGAGCATGCCGACCGGTCTCGCGCTTGCGAGCTCGTATGTGTAGAGCCGCTGCTCGTAGTCGGCGCCCACTCTCTTCGAGTGCACGCGCGTCATCCAGACGGCCAGCCGCTCGGAGCCCCCCGCCGTTCGGAAGGCGAAGACCTCCCGGATGGCCCCCCGGTCGAAGCGCTCCGAGAGCTCCCCGACGCCCAGGTAGGTGCCGATCACCACCAGCAGCATGACGGGCGCCAGGACGAAGCCGGAGCGCTTCTCGGGCACGCCGAGGAGCTTGACGAGCTTGTTCAGGCAGAAGAACGCGCCGGCGCAGATCGCCAGCACGGCCCCCATCTTGACGAAGAAGAAGAGCTTCGCGTGCACGTAGGTCAAGTAGTTCATTCGAAGTACTCGATCCGCCCGCCCAGCTCGCCGCTCTCGGGATCGACCTTCAGGGCGTACAGGGTGTACCTCTCCCGGCTCATGAAGACGTAGAGCCCGCCCCCGCCTTCGAAGACCTCGAGGGGCTCGGCTTCGCCCGGGCCGTCGTGCTCCAGGTCGAGCCGCATCTGGGCCTTGTCGTTCGCATCCAGGTACACGAGCGGGATCTTCGATTCCTGCCCCGGCTCCCGCTCGCCGATCACCCACCGGCTCTCCCGTGCCGCTCCCCGCCCGCTCCTCTTCGAGCCTCCGCTCGCGGGCACGGCCTTCAGGTCGGGTGTCAGCGAGTAGATGCCGCCCGAGTTGCCGACGACGCGCAGGCCGCTCGAGCCGAGATCGAAGCGGTCGCGCGGCGCCGGGCGAATGGCTCCCCCGAGCTCGGGGATGCGCTTGAGGATCGCCTCCTCGTCGGCCAGGACGCGGGCCGCGAACAGGTCCAGGAAGCGGACTCCGTTCTGCCTGCTGTAGCCCCAGGCCTTGCCGTCCTCGAACGGCCCGTAGATCCGGTACTCGCAGCTGTCGTAACGCCAGTTCAGAAGCGTGCTCCCGAGCAGCTCACCCGTAGCGATGTCGTAGCTCTTGAGCCGGTTGGTGCAGTAATCACCCGAGGCGGCCTCCGCGATCCGGGTGTGCCAGACGACCAGCCTCTCCTGCCCGCCCCGGGTCAGGTGGAAGACGCGATGGATCTTGCCGTCGATGATCAGGCAGGGCAGGTAGTACATCAGCGCCATGGTGATCAGCAGACTGGCGAAGACGGAGCTGCCCAGCGTGCGCCACGTCCACTCGAGCTCCCGCTTGCGCAGCTTGTAGGCCAGGCGCCATAGATTGAGGAAGAGGACGACCAGTCCGATGCCGAAGATCAGGATGAGCAGCGGGGCCAGCGCCAGCTCGTAGACGCTCAGGAAGTAGTTCATGGTGAATCGCGCTTCGAGCGACGCTCCTCCGCCTCAGCAGCCCTCGCCGGTGGGCTCGCAGGTCTGCAGGTAGACGCAGATCCAGCAGCCGTCGTCGATGACCGCCACCCCGTCCGGATCGCAGTCCGGCCGGGCGCACCAGCACATCAGGTCCTGCTCGGTGGGGCAGCCGTGGGGCGCGCAGGCCGGCACGCAGTCCTCGCAGATCGGGCAGGAGGACGTGCCGCAGGGATCGCAGTACTCCTCGGGTGCGCAGTCGTAGTCGCTCTCGCAGCCGGGCTCGCCCCAGGGGTGGCAGGTGTCCGGATTGACGCACACCCAGCAGTAGTCCTGCACGGCCAGGATCTCGTACTCGTCGCAGACCGGCGGGATCATGTCGCACAGCGCCTCCGTCCCGTCGTCGCAGGACGCGTCGCGGCAGCCGAGCTCCGGGCTCGTGATGCAGGCCCACGTGCCGATCTCGTCGCAGAAGCACCAGGGCACCGGCGTGCCGTCCGGGCAGATGAACGGCTCCTCGCTGCCGGGCTCGCAGTCCGGCGCGCAGGCATCCAGCCCCACGCACAGCCAGCAGCCGCCCCGGATGACCGCCACCTTGCCCTGGCCGCAGTCCGGGCGCGGCATGTTGCATATCAGCTGGCTCTCGTCCTGGGTCGGGCAGCCGTGGGGCGTGCAGGCCGGCAGGCAGTCCAGGCAGCCGGGGCAGGAAGAGCTGCCGCAGGGATTGCAGTACTCGCTCGCCCGGCAGTCCCAGTCCGACTCGCAGCCCGGCAGCCCCCACGGCAGGCAGGTGGCCGGGTTCACGCAGACCCAGCAGTCGTTCTGGACGGCCAGGATCTCGAACTGCTCGTCGCAGATCGGGGGCGGCGAGTCGCACAGGACCTCGGTGCCGTCGTCGCAGGAGACGTCCCGGCACTGGGTCTCGGGGCTCAGCATGCACTCCCAGGTCCCGTCCTCCATGCAGACGCACCACGGCACCTGGCTGCCGTCCGGGCAGGTGTAGAAGCGCATCTCGCCCGGCGCGCAGCGCGGCGGCTCGCAGGTGTCCAGATCCACGCACACCCAGCAGCCGTCGCGCACGACCGCCACCTGGCCGCCGCCGCAGTCGGGCCGGTCCATGTCGCAGGCCGCCTCGGGCTCGGTCTCGCAGCCGTGATCCGTGCAGCCGGCCACGCAGTCTGCGCACATGGGGCACGAGCTCGAGGCGCACGGATCGCAGCGCTGCTCGGGTGGGCAGTCCGCGTCGCGCGCGCAGCCCGGCTCGCCCCAGGGCCGGCAGGTCTCCGGGTTGACGCACAGCCAGCAGGAATCCTGCACGGCCAGGATCTCGAAGTCCTCGCACACCGGCGGCTCCATCAGGCACAGCAGCTCGGTGCCGTCGTCGCAGGACGTGTCGCGGCACTGCGACTCCGGCTCGGGCAGGCAGTCCCAGAAGCCGCTGCGGTTGCACGAGCACCATGGCACCTGGCTCCCGTCCGGGCAGGTGTAGGTGCGCTCCTCGCCCGGGATGCAGCTCTCGGGCTCGCAGGTCTCCAGCGAGACGCAGATCCAGCAGCCGCCGCGCACCACGGCCACCTGGCCGCCGCCGCAGTCGGGCCGGAGCATCTCGCACTCCGCCGCGGGCTCGGTCTCGCATCCGTGGTCTACGCAGCCGGCCACGCAGTCGTCGCACATCGGGCACGAGCTCGAGGCGCAGCCGTCGCAGCGCTGCTCGGGCGCGCAGTCCGCGTCGGATCGGCAGCCCGGCTCGCCCCAGGGCCGGCAGGTCTCCGGATTGACGCACAGCCAGCAGTCGTCCTGCACGGCCAGGATCTCGAAGTCGGCGCAATCGGGCGGGACCATGTTGCACAGCGGCTCGCTCCCGTCGTCGCAGGCCGTGTCGCGGCACGCGTTCTCCGGGCTGCGGATGCAGTCCCACTGCCCGTCCTGGCCGCAGACGCACCAGGGCACCTGGCTCCCGTCCGGGCAGGTGTAGAAGCGCTCCGCGCCCGGCGTGCAGCCGGCAGGCTCGCAGCTCTCCTCGTCCACGCAGACCCAGCATCCGTCCTGGATCGCCGAAATCTGCCCGGCCTCGCATTCGGGCTGCGGCGTGCTGCAAGTGAGCGCGCTGCCGTCGTCGCAAGACGCGTCCCGGCAAAGCGCGGCCGGATCCTCGGCGCAGACGTAGTCGTCGTTCGCGTCGCAGCCGCACCACTCGACCTGGCTGCCGTCCGGGCACTCGTAGGGCCTGGTGTCCACGTACCCGTCGCAGTCGTCGTCCAGGCCGTTACAGATCTCGTCGGTCGGCGTGCAGTCGCTCACGTACTCGGTGCATGCCGGCTGCAGGGCCCACAGGACCGCGATCAAGCAGATCCCCGCCTTCATCGCGCTTCGCATGACTTGGACCTCCATCTCATCGTCCCCTCACGGGAACATGCTATCCACTCCCCGAAACTAACCCGCGGCCATAAAACGCGTCAAGCTGCCGCACCGTCTTCACCCAGTGCGACCGGGCCTTTGACAGCCCGGAAGCGGCGGTGCTAGGCTTCGCCGGAAACTCGGAGGACCCGGCTCCATGAAAGACCTGTCAGCCGACGAGATCCGCGAACGGTTCCTGCGCTACTTCGAGAAGCACGGCCACCGCCGCCAGAGCAGCTACCCGCTGGTGCCGCCCAACGACCCGACGCTGCTGTTCACCAACGCCGGCATGGTCCAGTTCAAGGACGTCTTCACCGGCGAGGAGAAGCGGGACTTCACCCGCGCCACGTCGAGCCAGAAGTGCGTCCGCGCGGGCGGCAAGCACAACGATCTGGAAAACGTCGGCTTCACCGCCCGGCACCACACCTTCTTCGAGATGCTGGGCAACTTCTCCTTCGGCGACTACTTCAAGAAGGACGCCATCCGCTTCGGCTGGGAGTTCCTGGTCGACGAGATGGGCCTGCCTCCCGACAAGCTCTGGGTGACGGTCTTCGGCGGCGACGCCGGCGAGGGCCTGCCGCCCGACGGCGAGGCGGCCGAGCTCTGGGAGCGCGAGATCGGCGTGCGCCCGGAGCGCATCCGGCGCTTCGGCAAGAAGGACAACTTCTGGTCCATGGGCGACACCGGGCCCTGCGGGCCGTGCTCGGAGATCATCTACGATCAAGGCGAGGCCGTGGCCTGCAGCGAGCCCGGCGGCTGTCGGGGGCTCGGCTGCGAGTGCGATCGTTACCTGGAGGTCTGGAACCTGGTCTTCATGCAGTTCGACCGGGACGCGGGCGGGACGCTGACCCCCCTGCCGGCCCCCTCGATCGACACCGGCATGGGCCTCGAGCGCCTGGCCGCCGTGGTCCAGGGCGTGCACTCCAACTACGACACGGATCTCTTCGGGCCGCTGATCGCGCGCAACGCCGAGATCGCCGGCTGCGCCTATGGCGCCGATCCCGACAGGGACGCCGGCCTTCGGGTGGTGGCCGATCACGCCCGGGCCACGGCCTTCTTGATCGCCGACGGCGTCCTGCCGTCGAACGAGGGCCGGGGCTACGTCCTGCGGCGCATCATGCGCCGGGCGATCCGACACGGCGCCAAGCTGGACATCGACGAGCCCTTCTTCCACCTCGCCTGCCAGGCGGTCATCGAGCGCATGCGCGCGGCCTACCCGGAGCTGGACGACAAGCGCAGCTTGATCGACAAGGCCGTCCGCACCGAGGAGGAGACCTTCCGGCGCACGCTGGACAACGGCCTGCGCCTGCTGCGGCGCGAGATCGATGCGCGCCGCGAGTCCGAGGACCGGGTCCTGCCCGGCAAGCTGGTCTTCGACTTGCAGACCCGGGACGGCTTCCCGCCCGATCTGACCGCGCTCATCGCCCGGGAGCAGGGCTTCGCGATCGACGAGCCGGCCTACCAGCGCGAGTGGGAGCGCCACCAGGCCGTCTCCGGCGGGGGCCTGGGCCTCGAGGGTATCGA
Organism: Deltaproteobacteria bacterium; assembly: GCA_016935365.1. Lineage (GTDB taxonomy): Bacteria > Myxococcota > B64-G9 > B64-G9 > B64-G9 > JAFGRB01. The sequence goes on along the minus strand of JAFGRB010000288.1, from coordinate 2,569 downwards.
CGAGATCTACAAGCAGGTGCTGGCCGACTGCGAGCCGACCGTGTTCTCGGGCTACGATCGGACTGCGGGCCTGGGCCGCGTGCAGGCCCTGATCGCCTCCGAGCAGGCGGACGGCAAGACCGCCCGGCGCCGGACCGAGCGCGCCAAAGCCGGAGAGATCGTCGAGGCCGTCATCTCCCCGACGCCCTTCTACGGGGAGACCGGCGGCCAGGTGGGCGACACCGGTGCGCTTCGCGGCGCGTCCGGGCTCGAGGCGAGGGTGCTGGATGCGAAGCGGATCCTGCCCGAGCTGATCGTGCACCGGGTCGAGGTCCAGCGCGGCGAGCTGCGCACGGGCGACGAGGTCTCCCTCGAGGTCGCTCCCGAGCGCCGCCAGCGCATCCGGCTCAACCACTCGGCCACCCACCTGCTCCAGGCGGCGCTGCGCGAGCTGCTCGGCTCGCACGTCAACCAGAAGGGCTCGCTGGTCGAGCCCGGAAGGCTGCGCTTCGACTTCTCGCACTTCGAGGCGCTGCGGGCGGACGAGATCGCCGCGGTCGAGCGCCGGGTCAACGAGCTGATCCGCCAGAACCTGCCCGTGGAGGTGAGCGAGACCGACATGGAGGGCGCCCGCCGGGCCGGGGCCACCATGCTCTTCGGCGAGAAGTACGCAGACCGGGTGCGCATGGTGCGCATGGGCGATCAGAGCCTCGAGCTCTGCGGCGGCACCCACACAGAGCGCACCGGCGACATCGGCCTGTTCCAGATCGTCTCCGAGAGCGCGGTCCAGGCGGGCGTGCGCCGGATCGAGGCGCTGACCGGCCCCGGGGCCTTGGACGCCTTCCAGGATCAGCGCGCGCTCTTCGGCCGCGCGGCGGCGGCGCTCAGGACATCACCGGCCCAGCTCGCCGAGCGCGCCCAGGCCCTGGTCGAGCGCGAGCGCCAGCTCGGCCGGGAGGTCGAGCAGCTCAAGCAGCAGCTCGCCACCGGCGGCGGCGGGCGGGATCCGGCATCCGAGGCCCGGAGCATCGCGGGCGTCGAGGTGCTGGCCACCCGGGTCGAGGGCATCCGAATGGGCGGGCTGCGCGAGTTCGCCGATCAGCTCCGAGACAAGCTGGGCGGCGGCGTGGTCATGGTGGCCGCGGTGGACAAGGACAAGCTGTCTGCCGTCTGCACCGTGGGCAAGGAGCTGACCGATCGGCTGAAGGCGGGCGCGCTGCTCAAGGGCGTCTTCGACGTCACCGGCGGGCGCGGCGGCGGCCGGCCCGACTTCGCCCAGGGCGGCGGCGGGGACCCGGCCAAGCTCCCCGAGGCCATCGAGGCCTTCTACTCGCTCGTGGAGAAGGCACTGACCTAGACCAGTAGGGGCTACTGCGTGAGCACCCCTATCGTCCGGTGGTAGATGTCGTTGCCGAGTTGGTAGACGACGTGCACACCCGAGGACGAGGTGGATGAGCACATGGGTCCATACCTCAAGCCGATGCCGGGAGGCACGGTATAGTTCACGTCCAGCGTGAAAGTGAGGAGTTGGTCCGCTTCGCGGTAAGTGAAGAAGAGCCCGGGTTCGAGACCCGAGTTATGCACCAGGTAGGCGCGGCCGGTTGCATCGACGCAGATCTCCGACCAGTTGGAGTTGTCGCCGTCGGTTATCGCCTCTCCCACGATGGCGGGCTGGCCGCTGCCGATCCGCTCGTCATTGTTGTACCAGAGGTGATCGACGGCCGGCTTGGTCAAATCCTCACCGAGAGGAGATCCCGTGTAATGCCCGATACCATCGGGTGTCCTGAAGCCGGAAGCGCACTCGCCTTCGATCATGCCCCCCGAGGTGGCCATGGCCGATCCCTGCAAGGCGAGATCGGATCCGAACTCGCTGACCACCATGTTATGACCCCGGAAGTTGCGTGCGATGGTCTTGAATCCGCTGCCGTTCTCGTCGAGGATCAGTCCAGGCGGCCAGATATTCGAATGGTTGGCGCGTCGCAACACGGTCGGCCGGGTCGAAGAGAGGTTGCGGATGGCGACAAAGACTTCTTCGTCGCCACCCACGTTCCACACCGCCACAACCAGGTCCTCGTCTACTATTTTGACCACCCGGCCGAGCATGACCCGATCCCCTCCGCTCTGATCTACATCGCACACCATGACCGGTTCCTTCCAACCCTCGCCGACATTGTTCGTGTACCAGCCTTCGTTTCCGCTTCCGCCCCCTGCGCTCCAGACCACGTGGACATCATCGTCCTCATCGAGAAAGAGCCGAGCATCCATGCCGAAGCCGGAGAGCTTCACGGGGCTGGCCAGCCATTCTCCGCTTGCGTTGCGGAAGGTGTACCAGATGCCTCTGTCTTGATAGACGACATGCGGATTGCCCTGAGAGTCAGAGCCCAAAGCTGGCTCCGTACCCTGCGCGATCAGGGTCATCTCTCCCAGGCACCCCGGATCCGTGCAGACGAAGGGACAGCAATCACCCGAGAAGCACGCATCGTCGTCGTCGTCGCAGTCCGGACCCAGGCAGTCCTCTCCCGTGCCGTACCCGTCGCCGTCCTGGTCGATGCAATCGCCGGAACAGCAGGCTCCGGAAAAACACGCATCG
>JAFGRB010000287.1 GCA_016935365.1 Deltaproteobacteria bacterium | reverse complement strand
TGCGCCCCTGCGGGGCTTCGCTGTGCTCGATCTTGCCGAGGTGGATCTCCATTGACGGGCATTTCGCAGTATTACGGAAAATCGAGAAGAGCGAGAACAGAGAGTCAACCTGATCGTCGAGCGCTCGCGGCTCCTGGTTGACATGTTGGCCGCCAATGGGCCTCCGACGACAATGCCCAGAGGACCTTGAAGGCGCTGACCGACTTCGGCTTCGACACCACCGACCTGTCCGTCGACGAGCTGCTGCGTTTCAAGATCCTGATCCGTGACTACGCCGTCCAGGTCGACGTGCATCCCTTCGTGGCAGGGGTCAGCTTCGACGAGGTGTCGGCGAGGTGCGAGGGCGTCCAGGCCGGATTGCCGTTCTGGGATCGCCTTCCAGATTAGAAGGCGCTCGAGGTGGGCAGGGCGCGATCGGAGAGCGTCAGAGCACCAACTCGTCGCATGCCTGCCATGGGACGGCGAAGATCCGGGCGTCCAGCTGGGTTCTTCTCGGCACCCGGCAGACCAGGTGGCCCTGTTCGGCCTGCGGGTAGGTGGCCAGGAAGCGTTTCAGGTGACGGATGTCTCGGTCCCTGGGCATGTCGGTCCACTTGACCTCCACCGGCCAGAGCCTTCCGTCGCCCTCGATGACCCAGTCCACCTCCGGGCCGTTGCTGTCCCGCCAGTAGCGGATCTGGCGAGGATCCGGGCTGGCGGGGACCCAGCAGCAGGACGCTCTTTCCTCGCTCGAGAGCGTGGAGGATGGACGGCTCGAGCTGGCGGGGGATGTAGTCCATGAGAGCAAGATACGGAAATATTAAGCAGGATCAATAATATCGGCGAAAATATTCAGCGAGGTGATCCATTGACAGAAGGCATGCCTGTCCGAGAGGTATTGCCATGCTCGCTCGGTCAGGGCATGATCTCGGGCACGATAGAAGCGAAGAGCCGGAAGAAGACAAGCTCCGAGAGGAGGCGATTCGTCTTCGGAGCCGTCGGGCCTCGCTCGGCGTTTGGGAGGTAGCGCGTGAGATTGATCCACTTGACGGTTCTGGCGACCGCGTGCGCAGTCATGGCCGCCTGTGCCGGTGTCTCCGGTGACGACTGCACGAGCCACCATCATCAGGGCTGCTTCGATGGAAGGCTCTACTGGCAAGACAGCTGCTCGGAGTACGAGGAGCTGATAACGGTCTGCGCCTGTGGCTGCGCAGACGACCATTCGAGCTGCAAGACGGGGTGTACGGATTGCACTCCGGATTGCGGCGACCGGGAGTGCGGGCCGGTGCCGAACGGCTGTACGGTCGACGGCCCGGACTGCGGAACTTGCTCGGAGGGGAGCTGCGATCCATGGACCGGCACGTGCGAGTCGTCCTGCGTGCCGGATTGCTCCGGCAGGCAGTGTGGACCCGACGGGTGCGGGGGCACTTGCGGCCAATGCGAGGTGGGCACCTGCAACGAGGCCAGCGGCCAGTGCGAGTCCTGCGTGCCGGATTGCATCGGCAAGGAGTGCGGCCCGGACGGCTGCGGCGGCCAGTGCGGTCCCGGCTGCCAGGCGAGCGAGGTCTGCGATGAGCTCGGGCGATGTGTCTTCCAGAGCAGCTGCGTCCACGATTTCGGAAACGGCCTGACGCCCGTCCATGGCCGGCTGGACGGGTTCTTGCACTACGTGGTCCTGCCCGATGATCACCAGTGTCCCAACGACGACAATCATGTGCGCTTGCAGGTGAGAATGAACGGCCAGTACTACAATGTCGCGGTGAACATCGAATCCACCGGCTCGCCGGATCCGCGCGTCTATCACCACGACATCCTCGCCGATCTCCACGGGCCTGCCTGGAGCGAGGGGTGGCACACCAGCGGTGTCGATCTCGACTACTCATCCGACTTGGACGTCGGCAGCAACGATTTCATGGCGGCCTCGCTGCAGGGTCTGGCCGACATGTTCGAGGACCGGATTCGCGCCGGCCAGCGGGTGTCCGTATACATGGAGGCCTACGACAGCAGCGGCGGACACAACGTACACCGAAACGACTACTTCGCGGACGGAGCAATCGTGACCGGCGCCGACTCCGATCCGCATTACTACTTGTTCAGGTTCGTCAACCAGGTGTTTTGCGACCGGTGTGACAACGGGACCTGCAACCCGCTCACCGGCGAATGCGAGTACGAGTGCACCCCGAACTGCGGCCCGCGGGAGTGCGGGCCGGTGCCCAACGGGTGCGGCGACTCGTGCGGGGAGTGCGAGGCGCCCGCCACTTGCGATCCGTCGGGCATGTGTGTCCTCGACTGGGTGACCGAAGCGCAGGCCGGCGAGCTGGGGATGGGCTGGCTCACCGACGTCTTCGGATTCGGCGACGACGATGTCTGGGCGGTGGGGGAGATCGGGATCGTCCATCGGCAAGACGGCGTCTGGACCGTGGAGAGCGTGGCCCTCACCGACGACGACAGCGTGAACGCCATCTGGGGGCCGAGCCCGGACACCCTCTACGCGGCGGCGGACACCATCGGATCGAACTGGGACGGCATGATCCTCGACTACGCCAACAGCAGCTGGACGCGGGACGACTACTGGCGAATCGGGAGCCCCTTCTTCGGCATCTGGGGCAGCGGGCCCGAGGACATGTGGATCGTGGGCTACGATGGCATCATCGCACACAACGATGGAGATGGCTGGGACGATTTCTCGCCATACAGCGCCGTGCACGCGAGCCTGCGCGCGGTCTGGGGAGCCAATGCGGACGATTTCTGGATCGTGGGCTCCAACGGAACGATCCTCTACAACGGGATCTGGGGCATCGACTACGACGGATCACCCACCAACGAGCACCTCTACGATCTCTGGGGCAGCAGCGCGACCGACGTCTGGGCGGTGGGCAATCGCGGGACGATCGTCCACACCGACGGGCAAACGGGTTGGGATCAGGTGTCCTCGCCCACCAGCGAGTGCTTGTATGGCATCTGTGGAGGCCCCGCCGGCGACGTCTGGGCGGTGGGCGCCGGTGGAACCGTCATTCACAACGACGGCGGTGCCTGGCGAGCCGTGCCCTCTCCGACCAGCACCCAGCTCAACGCCTGCTGGGTTAACGATCAGGGCCGGATCTGGATGGTCGGCGAGGCCGGCATCATCTTCACGAAGCAGTGATCCGTGCAGCATCCGCGATGAACAGCTGGCGAGCACAGCCGCAAGCGCTATGCCTCTCGCGGATCCCAAGCTCGTTGCCGCAAATGGAGTTTCACATGAAGCCAGTCCTGCGTCTCCTGAGACAGCTGATGATTCTTCCGATCTTCCTGGTTCTGGCCTCGTCCTGCCAGAGCAAGGTCGAGCAGCTCGATGAACACCTACTCGCAGGGGAATACGGACAAGCTGCAAAGCTCGCCGAGGAACTATGCGGAGAGGATGTCCTCGATGCCTGCGACAAGCTCGGTGAAATCTACCTGGCCGGGAAGGGTGTGGCGCGTGACGAGAAGAAGGCGTTCGACTTTTTCGTCAAGGCGAGAAAGTCTGGAAGCGCGTCTGTGTATCGCAGACTCGGTCATTTCTACGAAGAAGGGGTCGCTGTTGAGAGAGACCTGAAGAAAGCGAGAGAGATGTATGAATATGCCTGCCAGGGAGATAGAGGCGCCGGATGTGTCAGCTTGGCCCTCTTCATGCAGCGGGGCGGCCCGAACGTCAAGTACAGTGCAGTGGAGGTTTTTCGGACTTACCGCATCGCCTGCCGGAGCGGCGAAGTCGAGGGTTGCGGGCGCTACGACGAGCTGCTTGAAAAGGCCAAGAGGGAATGCGCGGACACCGGGGGTGAGCTCAGGCCCGCAGGCATGGCCCAAGCTTCGGTTGCCACACCACCATCGAAAGCTACCGGAAAGACAAACGGATCTTTTGCAAGGACTGATGCCGGCTCACCGGCGGCGCCGACCGAGAGCCAGCCGTGCCAGGAGCGCGGCCTGCGGGCCGAGGTGGCCAGCAGGAACAGCCCGATCACCCCGCCGCAGACCACGAGCTCGGGCACGGCGTAGTCATCACGAATCAGTAGTAGTCACGGGGCGTAGCCGGGGGTTACGGCTTCCCGCCGCCTGCGAAGACGGCCACGGAAACGCCGGCCTGCGGCAGCTTGGGGACACCGCCCCGAACCACTTCCGCGCCTGCGCAGGTGAAACCGGAGGCTCCGATCACGGCGAGGCGACGGCAGTTGGGGAGTAATTCGGCCATCTGTTCCATGGTGAGCCCGGAATCGAGGAGCTTTCCGCCGAAGTCGATGGTCCGGAACTCGGCCATGTCCACGCTGGCCGCGTCGACGCGTCCTTTTTTCAACGAGACCTTGTAGATCCCGCCGACCTTCAAGTACTCCTGCGCGCCGTCATCGCTCTTGTACTGCTGTTCGATGCCAAGAACGGTACGGTCTGGAAAGCGCCTGACCAGTTCTTCCCGGGTCATCCCAAGGGTAATCTCCCCCAGTCTCTTGCCGGGCTCCATAGACAGCTTTTCGGAGAAAGGCTTGCGCGGCTGCGCGCTGGAGGAGTCTCTTTCGGGCGCTTCGCCCGGCTCTGCTTTTTGCGCCTCTTGGGTGGAGAACACACCCACCGACACATTGGCCTGCGGCAGGCGCGAATTCCCCGCACGGATCACGTTCACACCTGCGCAGTTGAAACCGGAGGCGCCTCTCGCCAGGTGCTCCTTGCACCCGGGCAGCTTGGCGGCCATCTGCTCGAGGGAGTTGCTCGAGTCGAGGACCTTGTCGCCGAAGTTGACGTATTTGAAATCAGCCAGCTTCACGCCGATCCTGCTGACGCGGCCGTTTACCATCTTCACGTCATACCTTCCGTCCACCAGGAGGAACTCGATGCTCTTGTCGGGGCTTGCCTGCACGGTCGCGATGCCCTTGACGACCTGGTTTTGGAATTTCTGCGCCAGTTCCTTTTTGGTCATTCCGACGGATATCTCACCGATGCGCTCGCCCGGCACCAAAGGCAGGCTGCCCATCGGAGGACGATCCCAATGGGCCACCGTATCGGCCGCGACCGCTGGGGGAGGTGGGCTGTCCTTGGTCTGGTCGGGATCGGATGCGACTTGCGGTTTCTCGGGCTTGCCCTGGCTGTCCCCTTTCTGGCAGCCCAGGCCAGCGATCGACAGCACGACGGTCAGGCATTGCAGCAATCTTCCAATTCGCATCGGAAAGCCTCCTCACCCGATGAAACGGGCAGTCGAGTAGAGCACCCTGAGCATACGCACGAACAAGCGTGTGGATCTAGCTGAATTGCATGAAAACGATCTACGGGGCGCGCATGGGCGCGGGCCTGGAAGCCATTGATCGGCCGAGCCGCAAGCGCTATTCTCCTTACCGAACTGGGAAGATGAGGATCCGGAGTGGCTGGTGTTCGTCAACGGGGGAAGGGACCACGTCCCCGGGGTGATCATCGAGGCGCTCCATGGGATGAGGAATGCTTGATCTTTATGCAGAATGGAATTATTCTATTGTACATAAAGATGCGAGAGCTCAAGTGATCTTCTTGAATCGACAGCAGGAAATGGAACGACTGGACGATCTGCTCTCCAGGTCGGCTGGCGGTCTGGCCGTGGTCTATGGCAGGCGGCGCATCGGCAAGACCCGTCTTCTTCTCGAGTGGCGCAGCAAGCACGGCGGGGCGTACATCGTGGCCGACCAGTCGTCTCCGGACGTCCAGCGGCGATACATCGCAGAGGCCATCGCCGCCCACCTGCCCGGATTCAACGAGGTCGAGTATCCGGACTGGGCCGCCCTGCTGGGCGGTCTGGCTCGAGAGGCCCGGCATGCTGGCTGGCACGGGCCGGTGGTCATCGACGAGCTGCCCTATCTGGTCTCTTCCTCTCCCGAGCTGCCCAGCATTCTCCAGCGCTGGATCGACCATGACGCCCGACAGGCCGGGCTCGTGGTGGTCCTGGCAGGATCGAGCCAGCGCATGATGCAGGGCCTGGTGCTTTCCGCCTCCTCTCCGCTCTACGGTCGGGCCCGAGAGATCATGCATCTCGGTCCGCTCGGCTTCGAGCTCGTCGCACAGGCGTTCGGGGTTGCGAGGAGCTGCAAGGCGGTCGAGTGCTATGCTGCCTGGGGAGGTGTGCCTCGCTACTGGGAGCTCGCCACCGAGACGAGGGGCAGTACCTCGGAGCGCTTCGACAGACTGGTTCTCGATCCCCTCGGGCCCCTGCACCAGGAGCCGAGCCGCTTGCTGGTCGAAGAGCACCCTCCGGCCATCGAGGTCCGCCCTGTGCTGGACGCGATCGGCATGGGCGCCAACCGGGTCTCGGAGATCGCTGCCCGAATCGGACACCGGGCCACGTCTCTGTCGAGACCCTTGGAACGGATCGTGGGAATGGGTCTGGTCAGGCGAGAGGTGCCGTTCGGCGAGCTGGAGAAGAAGAGCCGCCGCAGCGTCTATCGAATCGCGGATCCGTTCATCCGGCTCTGGTTCCGGGCGGTGGCACCAAACCGCGCCTTCCTGGCGACGGCATCGAGTCGTGACAGGCTGGCTTTGCTGAGCAAGTACTGGCCCGAGCATCTCGGATTCGTCTGGGAGGAAATCTGCAGAGCGCGAATTCCCGTGCTTGGCTCCGCGAGCGAGCTGGCCAAAGAAGGTCCCTGGCTTCCGGCGGGACGGTGGTGGCGCGGCAACGCGCCGGAGTGGGACATCGTCTCCGAGGACCGCGCGCACGAGCGCATCCTCCTGGGCGAGGCCAAGTGGAGCGCTGAGCCGTTCCGCCAGAGGGCTATCGCATCCGCAGTCAAGGCATTGCGGGACAAGCCCCTGCCCAGGCTGCCCGAGCGCTTCTCCGGTCACAAGCCAGTGCGCGCGCTGTTCGTCCCGGAGACGCTCGACGCTCAACCTCGGAGCAGCGAAGGCATCCACATAGTCACCTGCGATGACCTTTCATGAGTCAGGGTCTTGATCTGGCTCCGGTGGTGGGGGATCAGTGCAGCGGTTGTGGCATGGGCCGCCCGAGGGTATTGCCATGGTCGCTCGGTCAGGGCATGATCGACTGAACACACCTGGTTCGATCACCCCGCTCTCGCGGGCCCGGCGGATGAGCTCCGGGATCGAGCTTCGAGGGTCGGCCTCCTTTTGCTGCGAGAGGAAGCTGAGCAACGCATCCGGCAGCACCCTGGAGCCGGCTATCTCCCAACCGCTGGCGGAATCCGGCCGACCTCGGCATCGGCTGCGGCTCGGGTGCGGGTATTCCGAGCGTCCGCGGCTGCACGGTAGGAGCAAGTGCGGAACAGCATGCATGGGAGAGGGTGATGCCCGTGGTCCTGGATACCGCCTTGGTGGATGCATTTGCTTCCGGGGGAGAGGTCCAGAGCGCCCTGGCGATGCTCTACTGCAAGAACTGGGAAGATGAGGATCCGGAGTGGCTGTTGTTCGTCAACGGGGGAAGGGACTAGCCGGAATGGCTCAGTGCAGCAGCCGCGACGACCAGCTGGCGAGCACGCCGAGCGGCTGCCAGAACAGGCCGAATACCAGGGTGGGCACGGCCATGAGGAAGGCGAGGACGCCGGCGGCGTTGGCGGCCTTGACGGGCTCGGTCAGCGCCGGCTGCTCGAGGTACATGGCCTTGAGGACCCTGGCGTAGTAGAAGAGCGAGATGACCGAGTTGACGATCCCGACCAGCGCCAGCACGAGGTACCAGGTGCCGCCACGGGCGATCAGGGCGGCGAAGAGGTAGAGCTTGCCGATGAAGCCGGCCGTGGGCGGCAGGCCGGTCAGCGAGAACAGGAAGATCGCGAGCAGCAGCGCGAGCCAGGGGGAGCGCGAGCCGAGGCCGCTGTACTGGCGGATGTCCTCGGAGCCGGCCGAGCGGTCCACGGCCGAGACGACCGCGAAGGCGCCGATGTTCATGAAGAGGTAGACCGTCATGTAGAGGGCCACCGACTCGAAGCCGTCCTGGCCGCCGGCCACGACCCCCATCAGGACGTAGCCCGCGTGGGCGATCGAGGAGTAGGCCAGCAGGCGCTTGAGGTTGTCCTGGACGATGGCCACCAGGTTGCCGAGCGTCATGGTCAGGGCCGAGATCACGCCCAGGAGAAGCGGCCAGGGGATGTCGGCGTCGAGCGTCGCCGCGCCCACGCCGGGCCCGTCCAGGAAGATGCCCCAGAAGAAGCGCATCAGGACCGCGAAGCCGGCCGCCTTGGGGCCGACCGAGAGCAGGGCGGTGAACGGGGTCGGGGCGCCCTCGTAGGCGTCCGGGCACCACATGTGGAAGGGCACGGCCGCGACCTTGTAGCCCAGGCCCGCGAGCACGAAGGCGAAGCCGAGCAGCGCGGCCCAGCGGCCGGGGGCCGTCGCCAGCGCGTCGCTGCCCGCGATGGCCTGGTGCAGGCCCTGGAGATCGAGCGAGCCGAACAGGCCGTAGATGAGCGACATGCCGAAGAGCATCACGCCCGAGGCCACGCCGCCGTAGAGCACGTACTTGAGCCCGGCCTCGGTCGAGCGCGAGCGGGAGCGGTCCCAGCCGACCAGCAGGTACGAGCACAGGCTGACCGTCTCCAGGGCCACGTAGATCATAAGCAGGTGGCTGGCGCTCGCGAGCAGGCACATGCCGGCGCAGAGCACGAGCAGAAGGCCGTGGTACTCGGCCCGCTGCGTCTTGGGCAGGGACGGGCTGCCCACGGAAAGCAGCACGCCGGCGCCCGCGGCCAGCAGGCAGAGCGCCCGGAAGGCCACCGCCAGCGGATCGCAGGCCACCAGGCCCGAGAAGATCACCAGGCCCTGGCCGTCTGCGCTGAAGAGCGGCCGGCTGGCCGACTCGAGGCCGAACCAGACGAGCCAGCCGAGCGAGGCCAGGATCGCGCCGCCCGAGACCAGCGGGAAGAGCCAGCCGTGCCAGGAGCGCGGCCTGCGGGCCGCGGCGGCCAGCAGGAACAGCCCGATCGCCCCGCCGCAGACCACGAGCTCGGGCACGGCGTAGGCCAGGCTGTCGATGCTGGAAAGCGGCACCCTCATTCAGAATCTCCCACCCGCGTTGCAGATTTTCCACATCCGCCGCGAGATTGAGGAGCTGCAAGAATCCGCCCGCAGGCGTGGTCTCTCCACGTCGAGGAGCGGATTCGCAGCTGCGACGCAGAGGTCGTGGTGGAGGAGGGAAATCATGTCACATTCCTGCCGCCCGGGCCAGCGGCGCCACCAGCTCGTGCAGGGAGTCCTTCATCAGGTCCAGGATGGGCATCGGGTAGAATCCCAGCACGATCATCAGGGCCATGAGCGGGTAGAGCGTCAGCCGCTCCCGCCAGTTGACGTCGGTCAGGTCCTTGTACTGCTCGTTCAGCGGCCCGAGGAACATCCGCTGCATGGTCCACAGGTAGTAGGCGGCGGTGATGATCACCCCGGAGGCGGCCACGATGGTCAGCACGGTGAAGACCGAGAACGCGCCGATGAAGCACAGCGCCTCGGAGATGAAGCCGTTCAGCCCGGGCAGGCCCAGCGAGGCCATGAAGGCCAGGCCCACCAGGCCCGTGTACTCGGGCACGGTGCGGGCCAGGCCGCCGAAGCCGTCGATCCGCCGGTGGTGGGCCCGGTCGTAGATCACGCCGGCGATCAAGAACAGGGCCGGGCTGATGATGCCGTGGTTCCACATCTGGTAGACCGCCCCGTTGATGCCCGGGTCGGTCAGGGCCGCCATGCCCAGCAGCACGAAGCCCATGTGGCTGACCGAGGAGTAGGCGATCAGCTTCTTCAAGTCGCGCTGCGCCATGCAGACGAAGGCCGCGTAGACGATGTTGATCACCCCGAAGACGGCGATCCCGTAGCGCGCCCAGATGGTCTCGTCGGGCAGGATGGTGTAGTTGACCCTGAGGATGCCGTAGGTGCCCATCTTCAGCAGGATGCCCGCCAGGATGACCGAGATCGGCGTGGGCGCCTCGACGTGGGCGTCCGGCAGCCAGGTGTGGAAGGGGAACATGGGGATCTTGATCGCGAAGGCGATGAAGAGCCCCAGCCAGACCAGCTTGGGCGAGACCAGGGCCATGGAGGAGAAGTCGTTCTCGACCGCCAGCTTGACCATGTCGAAGGTGTGGGCCGCGTAGCTTCCGTCGATCAGCCGCGTCTCGTCCGAGGCGTAGTACAGCCCGATCATCGCGAGCAGCATCAGCACCGAGCCGGCCAAAGTGTAGAGGAAGAACTTGATGGCGGCGTACTCCCTGCGCGGGCCGCCCCAGATGCCGATCAGGAAGTACATCGGCAGCAGCATCAGCTCCCAGAAGACGTAGAAGAGGAAGAAGTCCATCGAGCAGAACACGCCCAGCATGGCCGACTCGAGCAGCATGATCAGCGCCATGTAGCCGGGCACGCCGCGTCGCGAGAAGTGCTTGTGGTCGTCCTTGGGGATGCCCCAGGGCAGCGAGGCCAGCACGGCGATGAAGGAGATCAGGGCGGTCAGCATCACCATGGTGATGCTCAGGCCGTCGACGCCCACGAAGTACTCGATGTTGAAGGCCTGGATCCAGACCGCGTGCTGCACGAACTGGAGGTGGGGGTAGCCCTGCATCTCGGCCAGCCTGGGCATGCTGCTGTCGAAGCCCAGCCAGACGATCGCGGTCAGCACGAGGGTGACGGCCGCGCCCAGCAGGGCCAGCACGCGCGAGCCGTGATCCACGGCCGGCCGCGGCAGCTTGAGCAGCGGCCCCAGGGCGGCCAGCAGGCCGATCAAGACCATCGCAGCCATGGGCGCGAAGATCAGGCAGGTCAGCAGCCAGGATGTGGTCTGGAATTCCATGGACCGCTCCTCAGGCGTAGACGTCCAGCAAGAACCGGGTCAGGATGACGAAGATCAGCACGCCGGCCACCAGCCCCGCCAGGTAGGTCGTCAGGCGGCCGGTCTGGACTCTGCGCAGCTTGCCGCCGGCCCTGGTGACGAGCCAGGCCAGGCCGTTGACCGCGCCGTCGACCGCGTAGCGATCGATGGCGCCGTCGATCCAGGCAAAGCCTCGCGCAGCCGCGCCGCAGAGGTTGACCAGGCCGTCGATCACCTTGCTGTCGAACCAGCCCGAGAGCCTCGACAGGCCCAGAAAGCCCCGCACCGCGGTGGTGTCGTAGATCTCGTCCACGTAGTACTTGTTGTACACGAGCTTGTGGGCCCGCGGCATGGCGGCCATGAGCCTCGCGGGCAGCTCGCTCTTCCGGCCCCGGTAGAGCCACCAGGCGAAGGCCAGGCCGAGCAGGGCGATGCCGATCGAGGCGCCCATCAGGCCCCACTCCACGCCGTGGCCCGCCCCGGGGGCGAAGACGCGCTCGAGCCCTTCGGCCGCGCTGAAGACCGGGGCCAGGAAGTGCTCGAGCTGGGGCGGGCTGTCGAGCCAGAGCGCCGGGATGCCGATGAAGCTCATGGCGAAGGCGCCCACGGCCAGGGCGCCGAGCACCACGGTGATGACCGGGCGCTGCTCCTGGGGCTCGTGGCCGCCGACGCTCACCGCGGGCCCGGTGAAGGTCATGAAGTACGAGCGCCACATGTAGAACGCGGTCAGCCCGGCCGCGACGAAGCCCAGCAGCCAGATGATCCAGCCGGGCACCATCAGGCTGCCCGCGTTGTAGGCCTGGAAGAGGATCTCGTCCTTGGAGAAGAAGCCCGAGGCGATCGGGAAGCCCGAGATGGCTACGCAGGCGTACCAGTAGGTCCAGCGGGTGATGGGCATGGTCTTGCCCAGCCCGCCCATCTTGCGCATGTCCTGCTCGTGGTGCATGGCCATGATGACCGAGCCGGCGCACAGGAACAGGCAGGCCTTGAAGAAGGCGTGGGTCAGCAGGTGATAGGATCCGGCCCAGAAGGCGCCCACGCCCACGCCGATGAACATGTAGCCGAGCTGGCTGACGGTCGAGTAGGCCAGCACCTTCTTGATGTCGTACTGGAACACACCGATCGTGGCGGCGAAGAGCGCCGTGACCGCGCCCACCAGGGCGACCACGGTCATGGCGGTCGGGCTGTGGACGTAGAGGAAGTTCATCCGGGCGACCATGTACACCCCGGCGGTGACCATGGTGGCCGCGTGGATCAGGGCGCTGACCGGCGTGGGGCCGGCCATGGCGTCCGGCAGCCAGACGTAGAGCGGGATCTGGGCCGACTTGCCGCAGGCGCCGATGAAGAGGAAGATGCCCGCCAGGGTGAGCACGGGCACGCCCCAGAGCTGCTTGTCGGCCGCGGCGGCCACCAGGTCGGGCAGGTCGCGGAAGTTGAGGCTGAAGGCCCCGCCGTTCACGCGGTAGGCGCCGTCCATCCACTCGCCGCCCAGGCTCCAGAAGAGCAGCAGCAGGCCGACCAGGAAGCCGAAGTCGCCGATCCGGTTGACCACGAAGGCCTTCATGCCGGCCCTGGCGTTGACCAGATCCCGGTACCAGAAGCCGATCAGCAGGTAGGAGCACAGCCCCACGCCTTCCCAACCCACGAACATGAGCAGCAGGTTGTCGCCCAGCACCAAGAGCAGCATGGAGAACATGAAGAGGTTGAGGAAGCTGAAGTAGCGCCAGTAACCCTCATCGTCGGCCATGTAGCCGATGCTGTAGACGTGGATCAGGCTGCCGACCAGGCTGACCGCGAGCGCCATCATGGCGGACAGCGGATCCATGGCAAAGGCCAGGTCGACCTCCAGCGGGCCTATCGCGATCCAGGTCCACAGCCGGTCGTGGAGGCTCCCGCCCTCGGGCAGCTGGATGAAGCACCAGGCGGCCACGCCGAAGGACGCCCAGGGCAGCAGCACCGACACGGCCGAGATGGCCTTCTTCCCGAAGCGCCGCTGCAGCGGCTTGCCGAGCAGGCCGCTCAGGACCGCGCCGAGCAGCGGCAGGCCGGGGATGAGCCACAGGAGATTCGTCTCCAGCATGTCCTATCCCCTCAGCTCGTCGCTGCGCTCGAGGTCGATGTCGCGCAGCCTGCGGTGGACGGCGATGATCAGCGCCAGGCCGACCACGGCCTCGGCCGCGGCCAGCACGATCAAGAAGACCACGAAGACGGTCCCCGACAGCAGGTCGCCCCCGAAGCGCGCGAAGGCGATCAAGTTCAGCCCCGCGGCGTTGAGAATCAGCTCGATGCCGATCAAAATGGCGACCGCGTTGCGGCGGACGAGCACGCAGGTGAGCCCCAGGCAGAACAGCAGCGCGGCCACCACCAGGAAGTGCTGCAGGCCCACGTGGATCATCCGCCCACCTCCGGATCGCGGCGGGCGATGATCACCGCTCCGATCACCACGCCCAGCAACACCACGCTCAAGAGCTCGAAGGGCAGCAAGGCCTCCGCGAGCAGCGCCTCGCCGAGCGGCGCGGTCGTGGGCGCGAAATCGCCGGCTGCGGTCTGCTTCCAGGGAGCGAGCAGCGCGAGCGAGGCGAGCAGGACGAGCGAGGCCAGCCCGCAGAGCACGCCCAGGCTCGCGGCCAGCGGGCGGGCCGCCGGGTTGGAGCGGCCGGCCTTCTCGATCCGGCTGGTGAGCATGACCGCGAAGATCAAGAGCACCAGGATCCCGCCCACGTAGACCATGATCTGGACCACGGCCACGAAGTCGGCCGACAGCATGGCGTACAGGCCGGCCACGCCGAGGAAGGTGCCCAGCAGGGAGAAGACCGCCCGGACGATGTTGCGCGACGCGACCGCGTAGGCCCCGCAGACCACGGTCAGGAGGGCGATGAAGTAGAAGATCGCGTCGGCGAAGCTCCACGAGGCGCTCATGGCTCGCCCCCTCGCGAAAGAGGCGCTCTCGCGCCGGACGCCGGCCGGTCTCCGCGGTAGGGATCGAAGGGCCTGGCCAGCCGGGCGCGGATGATCGAGCCGAGCGGCTTGGGCTCGACGGTCTTTCCCTTCTTGGCCGGGGGGACCGGCTCGTCGAGGAAGGAGACGTAGAGGTGGCGCACGTCGCCCATGCCGCCCTCGAACTCGTGGCTGTGGCGCAGGCCCCCGGCCGGGCAGGCCTCCACGCACAGGCCGCAGAACATGCACTTGGAGAGATCGATCTCGAAGCGCTGGATCATGCGCTGGCCCGACTCGTCCTTGGCGATCTCGACGTGGATGCAGTCGATCGGGCAGGCGCTCTCGCAGAGCTTGCAGCCGGTGCAGACCTCGACGTCGGCCTCCAAAAAGCCGCGCGAGCGCTCGGGCAGCATGGACACGACCGGCTCGGGCGTGCGATCCGGGTACTGGATGGTGCAGGGCTTCCGCAGCAGGTAGGAGAAGGTCACCGCCAGGCCGTCCCCGAGCGTGACGATCGTCCGGCCGATGGCCGCGAAGTAGTCTCGGAGGGCGCCCATCAGCGGCTCTCCTCGGGCTGCTTCTGCTGCTTGCGGAAGGCGCCGTAGGCCCGGTGCTGGATGGCCGGATCGAAGCGGCCGCGCACGCCCCGGGCCAGGATCTTCAGATCGATCCGGTCGCCCACGTGCCGGATGTGCCACAACACCCGCCAGAAGAAGATCGCGGCCACGAGCAGGCCGAAGCCGAAGGTGCCGAAGCGGAGCAGGCTGTCGAAAAGCGATCCGGCCGGCACCAGCATCATGAGCACGGCCGTGCCCAGCAGGCAGACGAAGGACAGCGGCACCAGGTAGCGGTAGCAGAGGCTCATGAGCTGATCCACGCGCAGCCTGGGCAGGGTCCAGCGCAGCCAGACGACCACGAAGCTCGCGGCCCAGGCCTTGACGAAGAAGAGCCCGAAGCCGACGATCTGCCACAGCCAGGAGCCGTGGTGCTCGGCCGGGCTGACGCCCGGGATCTGCCAGCCGCCGAAGAAGACCAGCGTGGCGATGGCGCACATCAGGTAGACGTTGCCGAACTCGCCCAGGTAGAAGCCGCCGAAGCGCATGCCGCTGTACTCGGTGTTGTAGCCGGCCACCAGCTCGCTCTCGGCCTCGGGCAGGTCGAAGGGCGTGCGGTTGCCCTCGGCCAGGGCCGCGGTGAAGTAGAGGAAGAAGGCCGCGAAGGCGAAGGGCTGGCGGAAGACGTACCAGTCCCAGGGCCAGCCGCCCTGCTCGCGGATGATGTCCTGGGTGGAGAGCGATCCGGCCATGAGCACGACCACCAGGATCGCCAGCGCGGTCGGGACCTCGTAGGAGACGATCTGGGCCGCCGAGCGGATGCCGCCGAAGAGGCTCCACTTGTTGTTCGAGGCCCAGCCGGCCATCAGGATGCCGACCACCACCAGCGAGGTGATGGCCAGCAGGTAGAGCAGGCCCACGTTGAGGTCGGCGGCGATCAGCCACTCGCCGAAGGGCACGCTGGCGAAGGCGGCGAAGACGCCGATCACGACCGGGTAGGGCGCCAGGCGGAAGAGTGGCCGGTCGGCCGCGGCCGGGATGACGTCCTCCTTGAGGATCATCTTGGCGCCGTCGGCCAGCCACTGCAGCAGGCCCAGGGGGCCGACCCGGTTGGGGCCCACCCGGCTCTGCACCCGGCCCGAGACCCGCCGCTCCAGGTAGGTCATCAGCGCCGCGTAGACCAGGGCGACCGAGAAGACGATCACGCCGACTGCGCCGATCAGCACGGCCAGGAGCAGCTGCTTCCACCAGAAGCCGAGGTCGGAGCCGGTGATGAGCTCGTACAGGGCGTCCATGCGTATGTTACCTGTCCATCTCCGGTGCGATGGTGTCGAGGCTGGCGACGACCGCCACCAGGTCGGCGATCATCAGGCCCGGGCTGATATGCTCGATGATGCTGAGAGCGGAGAACGAGCTCGATCGCCACTTGGCCCGGTAGGGCCTGTCCGAGCCGTCCGAGACGGCGTAGACGCCCAGCTCTCCCCGGGCGCCCTCGACGCAGGCGTAGACCTCGCCGGCCGGCGGCTTGAGCTTACGCGGCACCTTGGCCCGGATCTCGCCTTCGGGCAGCGCCGCGATGGCCTGCCTCAAGATCCGGCAGCTCTGGCGCATCTCCTCGGCCCGCACCAGCCAGCGCCGGAAGCAGTCGCCTTCGATGCCGCGGGCGCCGGCGGCGGTGGGCACGTCGAAGTCGAAGCGCGGGTAGACCGAGTAGGGCTGGTCGCGCCGCAGGTCCCAGCTCACGCCCGAGGCCCGCAGGTTGGGCCCCACCAGCCCCCAGGCCACCGCGTCGGCCTGGCAGATGACCCCGACCTCGATGAAGCGCTTGACCAGGATCTCGTTGTAGGAGATCAGCGAGTCCAGCTCGTCGCAGATCGGCTCGAAGTGGTCGAGGAACTTCTCGAGTGCGGCGATCCAGGCGCGGTCGACGTCGTGAGCCACGCCGCCGATGCGCATGTAGTTGTAGGTCAGGCGGTTGCCGCACAGCGCCTCCATGAGGTCGTTGATGGTCTCGCGCTCGCGCAGCAGGTAGGTGAACGGCGTGAAGGCGCCGACGTCCATGGACATGCAGCCCAGGGTGATGTGGTGGTTGGCGATCCGGTTGAGCTCGCAGGCGATCACCCGCAGGAACTCGGCCCGCTCGGGCACCTCGATCCCGGCCAGGCGCTCGACCGCCATGGCCCAGGCCTGGTTGCAGAACATGGACTCCATGTAGTTGATCCGGTCGGTGAACGGCATGTACGCGGCCCAGGTCTGCTGCTCGGCCAGCTTCTCCAGCCCGCGGTGCAGGTAGCCGACCTCGGGCACGGCCCGGTGCATGATCTCGCCGTCGGTGTGCAGCACGAAGCGCAGCACCCCGTGGGTGGAGGGGTGCTGGGGCCCCATGTTGAGCAGGATGGCGTCGCGGGCCCGGTCTGCGGATGTCGGGCTGGTCTCGCTCATGGCTCGTCCCGATCCGGCGCGGCATATCCCGGCCGGCGGGTGGGGATGCCCCGGTAGTGCTCGGCTTCCCGGTAGTCCTTGCGCAGCGGGTGGCCCTGCCAGTCCTCTGGCATCAGCAGCCTCCTGAGGTCGCGGTGGCCCTCGAAGCGGACGCCCAAGAGGTCGAAGATCTCCCGCTCGTACCACTCGGCAGCGGGCCAGACGTCGTGGATGCTCGGAAGCGCGCCGCCGTCGCGCCCCGTGTGCGTCTTCAGCACCAGGGCGTGGCGGTGCTTGTAGGAGAAGAGGTGGGCCACGACCTCGATCCGATCGTCGGCCGGCCGGTCCACGCCGCTGAGGCTGCGCAGGAAGTCGAAGCCCAGGGCCGGGTCGTCCCGCACGGCCAGGCAGGCCGCGTGCCAGCCGTCGGCCGGCAAAGCGGCAAAGGGATCGCCGGCCGCCCCGTCCGACCAGCTCGACTCGGGTACCAGCTCGAGCAGGCGCGCCTGGATCGTCTCGATCTGGCTCATCTGTGGAGCTCCGCGCCTTCGGGCCAGGGATCTACGGGCTGGGGCAGCTTGCCGTGCGCTTTCTTCAGCCAGGGCTCGCGCTCCATCTTCTGCTGGACGAGCATCAGGCCCTCGACCAGGGCCTCCGGCCGCGGCGGGCAGCCGGGCAGGTAGACGTCGACGGGCACGATCAAGTCGCCGCCCTTGACCACGGCGTAGGAGCCCTGGAAGAGCCCGCCGGTGCTCGCGCAGGAGCCCATGGCGATGACGTAGCGGTACTCGGCCATCTGCTCGTAGAGCAGCCTCACGCGGCTCGCCATCTTGTAGGTGATCGTCCCGGCCAGCAGCATGACGTCGGCCTGGCGGGGCGTGGACCTGAAGACCATGCCGAAGCGGTCCGCGTCGGTGCGCGGCCCGCCGGTCTGCATGAGCTCGATCGCGCAGCAGGCGGTCCCGAAGAGCATGTACCACAGCGAGTGCTTGCGCGCGAGGTTGAGAAGCCGGTCGATCGGGCCCACCACCAGCCCGCCCTCGGGTCCGGCCTCGACGACCAGCTCGCGCTCGGGCTTGTCGGTCGTCATGGGGCACCTTCCGGAGCGCCGACCTCGACCTCGCGGCACTCTCCGGCGGTCAGGGCGCGGATCCAGCTCAGGTCGCCGCGGGCCCAGACATAGGCCAGGGCCACGAGCAGCACGGCCAGGAAGAAGAACATCTCCGCGAAGGCCAGCCAGGCCACGCCGGACTCGACCAGCCTGCGGAAGACGACCGCCACCGGGACCACCAGGGCGACCTCGACGTCGAAGATCACGAAGACGAGCGCGATGACGTAGAAGCGGTTGTTGAAGTTGAACCAGGCGGAGCCGAACGGCTTCTCGCCGCACTCGTAGGTGGAGAGCTTGGACTCGACCGGGCGGCGGATGCGCACGAAGCGCCCGATGACGAGCAGGGCGAGCAGCATCCCGCCGCTAACGAGAACGAATCCGAATGCCGTCGCGAGCCCGAAGGCCATGTCGAGAACCTCTCGCGAGTGGGCGATTCCGAGACCATATCGACAAATGACGGCTTGTCAAGCACCCTGAGCGACCGGGATCCCGAAGGCCCGGAGAGCCGGGATGCATTCTAGTTGTTGCTGTTTGCCGCCTCGGGGTATATCCTCGTTCTCAGCCCGATCGACTGCGAGAGGAGGCCCCATGCGAAGGAGCCCGCCGGTGCTGGCAGCGATCCTCGTGGCCGGGATCGCGTCCGGATGCTACTACACGCCCGAGACCCGCAGGGCGAAGCAGGACGAGTCCTTCCTATCCGAGGCCGAGGCCGAGCATGTCGTGCTGGCGCGCCTGGGCAAGCTCGGGATCAAGATGGTCTGCAACATGAAGCTCAAGCGGGAAGGGGCCGCCTTCGTGGCCGACGGCTACGACCGGGCGCTGCGGGTGGGCTACGAGTACCGCTCGCACGAGGGGCGGGACTTCGAGGGCGAGCGCGGGCAGAGCGCCGACGGCCTGAGCGAGGCGGAGATCGAGGCGCTGTCGGCGAGACAGGAGGCCTTCCGGGAGTACTTCCTGATCATCCCGGAAGGCGACCGGGCGAGCGTCAACAAGGCGCTCGACCGCTTTGTCGCCGATCTGCACAAGTGGGAGGTGCTCAAGGAGACCAAGACCGCCAAGCCCAAGCAGCTCTTCCCGGACCAGAATGCGAAGAAGGACCTGCTTCCCTGGGAGGCGACCGGCGACATCAACAAGAAGCGCAAGGAGATGGAGCGCAAGGAGCAGCGGCGCAAGGGGACCGAGAAGGCGGATGACGAGGCCTGGGCAGAGGAGTCGGACTCGAGGACCGGATCGGCGGGCAAGCCCGGCCAGGAGAAGGACCGCACCGGCAAGGACGCGCCCAAGGCCGAGGAAAAGGGCAAGGAAAAGGGCAAGGAAAAGGGCAAGGAAAAGGGCAAGGGCAAGCCCGCGACCGACGTGTGGGGGGACGAGGAAGAGGACTTCTAGCGGGGCGGTCCGAGCGCCCCGCCCGGTACTCTGGAGCTTTTCCCATGAAGGGTAGCTGCCCGGGCTGCAAGCGGGTCTACGACATCAGCGACGAGTTTCTGTCCATGGGCGGAAAGGCCAAGTGCCCGCACTGCCTCCTGGAGCTCCTGTTCACAGAGGCGCCCAGATCGCCGGCCACGACCCGGCCCTCGCCCGGGCCCGGGGATGTCGCGAAGCGGAAGCTGGATCCGAGACGCGATCCCACCAGGACGGACAGGCGGCGCCCCTACGTGCCCCGGCCCGACCTGGACGAGCTGGACGCGCGCTGCTCGGAGTGCGGCCGCCACTTCAAGATCGACCGGCAGTACCTCGTCATGGGCGGGCAGGCCCGCTGCCCGCACTGCGCGGTGGAGCTGGAGGTCGAGGGCCTGGAAGAGCTCCGCGCGCAGAGGGCCCGGCGGGCGGCTCCGCAGGAGGAGCCCTGGGAGGAGGACTGGGAAGGCGAGGGTGCTATTTCCGAGGAGGCCGAGCCCGCGCCGTCGGGGGAGGACCTCGTGCCCACCGGCCCCGGGGCAGGGGACGAGTGGCGCGAGAACACGGGCTCGACCGCCGAGATCGATCCCTATCGTCCCACGCATCCGGGCATGGAGGCCGGGCCGGCGCACCCGGACGAGGTGCTGGCCTTCGACGGCCAGGACGTGGACGACCGGGCCGAGACCGACGTGATGCAGTCGCCGTACGCGTCGGGAGAGCAGGGGCAGGAAGGCCTCGACGCAGAGGAGCCCTTCGACTTCGGAAGCGGAGAGAAGAACATGCCCTGGGGAGCGGAGGGCCTGCCCGATCTGACCTCGATGGATGAGGGCGAGGAGGAGGAGGAGGAGGAGGGGGCCGACGAGACCATGGAGATCTCGCAGGCCTTGCTGGCGGCCTCCATGGGTCTGGAGGAGGGCAACGAGGCCGACTCGGCCGAGCAGGAGGCCAGCGAGGAGCCGGACGCGGAGCCCGACGGGGAGGGGCGCGGGGAGCTCGGGACGCTCGATACCGAGCCCGAGGGAGCCGATATCGGGGATCTCGAGGCCGGGACAGCGGGCGAGGGCGGAGAGGACGTCGGCGGCGAGGTCGAGGAGCCTGCCGAGCCGGCGCGGAGCCCCGGGATCTGGGACGAGGAGACCCGCCAGGCGGCCGACTTTGCGGATCTGCTGGCCCGGGCCAGCGAGATCGACAGCCAGAGACGGCCTTCCGGGGAGGGTGAGGAGCAGCAGCAGGAGCAGGAGCAGGAGGAGCAGGCCCCGCTCCCGCAGCCCGGAGAGGACACCTATGCCCTCGATGGGGACGAGGAGCAGATTGGCGCCGAGGCGCTTCCGCCGCCCGCCTCCGAGGAGCGGGCGCCCCTGCCCGAGCCCGGCGAGGACACCCAGGCCATCGACGATCCGGGCTTCGCCCCGGGGGCGGTCGACAGCGACGCCGCGCAGGCGGCCAGCGCGCCCGCGGGCGGCGGCCTGATGACGGACCTGGCCTCCGACAAGGACTGGGCCACTGCCGCGGCCAAGTGGGCCGAGGGCGGCTTCAAGGCGGAGGACATGCCCTCCTTCATCAAGAGCACGCCGCCCACCATCAGCGCGCCGCCGCCGGCTGCGGCTGTCGAGGCCAGCGTGGTGGTGTCGGACGAGGCCCTGGTGGAGGCGCCGGCGCCGATCGCCGAGATCGGCGGCGCCGAGGTCGAGGTCTCGGACGCGGACATCATGGAGCTGGACGCCGACGAGGTCCAGGAGCTCGGCCCCTTGCCGGTCGGGCCGGCGGTCGTCCCGGCTCCGGCCGCGACGTCCTGGGCGAAGCGGATCTCCGAGGAGATCGCGCGCCGGCGGGAGGATGCGGCCAAGCCGGGGGCTCCCGAGCAGCGGATCCAGCTGCCGGCTTTCTTGGCCTGGATGGCCCACCCGCTGGTGCTGGCGGGCACGCTCGGGGTGATGGCCCTGATCGTGATCGGCTTGCTGTGGGCCTTTCTGGGCAGCGGCGAGGAGGTCTCGGCCTTCGTCTTCCCGAAGGTGGACGGCGAGGCCCGGCTGATCGCGGATGCGCCCGCGCCCGCGGAGTACAAGGCGCGCGAGGAGGCGGTCGTCCACTACGGCCTGGGCAACCGGCACGCCTACATGGGGCGCTTCGAGGACGCCGTCAGCGAGTACCAGCGGGCCAGCCAGATCGATCACGGCTTTCCCCAGCCGCACCGCGCCCTGGGCTCGGTCTACGCGGCCATGGGCAAGATGGCGCTGGCCGCTCACGCCTACGAGGCCTATCTTCGCCTCGCGCCGGACGGGCCGGACACGCCGAAGCTGAGGGAGATCCTCGCCGTCTACCGGGGCGAGAAGAGCCCGTGAGGCCGCCCGGCGGAGGAGGCAGCATGTCAGCCCAGCGGGTCCGGGAGATCGTCGCCGACGCGCCGTACGGCATCCTGGCCACCCTGGACGGCGAGCAGCCGAGGCTCAGGCCGATGGCCTTCGTGCTGACCGCCGACGGCCGGCTGTGGAGCTCGACCTACCGCTCGAGCGGCAAGGTGCGCGAGATGGAGAAGAACCCGCGGGTGGAGGTCTGCTTCGTGGACAGGAAGCGCTGCCACGCGCGCTTCGAGGGCAGGGCCGATCTCGGCGGTGGGCCGGACAAGAAGGAGCGCCTGCTCGAGATCAACCCCAAGGTGAGGCGGCACTTCGCAAGCGGCCAGGACGAGCACTTCGTGCACATCGAGATCACCCCGACCCGCGTCGAGTGGACCGAGCCGGGCTTCGGCGAGTACCACCTGGTCGACTGGTAGCCGCCGAAGCGGCGATCCTGATGCGATTCTGCGACGACCGGCCGCTGCTCGTGCCGTGCTCCCTGGACGGCATCGATTGCCAGCTCGACACCTACGCGGGCTGCGCCCACGGATGCTCGTACTGCTACGCCCGCGACGAGCCGGGCTGGTCCGACGAGGTCCGGATGCACCGGGACCTCGCCGCCCGGCTGGAGGCCGAGCTGGGCCTGCTCGCACCGGGGCGGATCTACCTGGGCTGGTCGAGCGATCCGTACCAGCCGGCGGAGGCGGAGCAGCGCCAGACCCGTGCGGCGCTGGAGATCCTCGTAGAGCGCGGCTTCGCACCCTGCGTGCTGACCAAGTCCGATCTGGTCACCCGGGACATCGATCTCTTCCGCGCAGCGCCCGGCGCCTCGGCGGGCCTGTCGCTCGCCTTCGACGACGAGCGGATCCGCATGCAGCTCGAGGCGGACAGCCCGCCACTCGCCCGGCGGATCGAGGCGCTGGCCGCGCTCCGCTCGGCCGGAGTCGAGACCTACGCCATGATCTGCCCGCTGATGCCCGGGCTCTGCGATGTCGAGGCGCTGATCGACGCGCTCGCGCCCCAGGTCGGATCGATCTGGTTCTACCGGCTCGAGATGCAGCCGGGTGCGGATCGAAGCTGGCGCGAGCTCAGCGCCGCGCTCGAGCGTTACCATCCGGAGTTGCTGGACGCTTACCGCGCGCTCGCCTTCTCGGGCGAGCACCCCGCCTGGGGCGAGCTGCGAGGGCGGATCGCAGCGCTGTCCGGCAGCTACGGCCCGCGCTTCGAGATCCGCTTCTAGACGCGAAGGGGCGTGCGGGCGTGGATGAACCACGCCCCTACATCGGTTCCGCCGTCACGCACCAGTGTAGGGGTGGGGTTCATCCCCACCCGCAGACGCGACGTGGCGCGCAAGCGTGGACAAACCACGCCCCCTGACATGGGAACCGGGCAGAGCATATTGGTATCTTCATGCGTACTCACCTATGATGGCCTGGCCGTCGATTTGACCCGCGGAGGCACGCCTTGCGCCCCTGGCTCGTTCGTCTCCTGCTGCTGCTCGCCTGCGCCGGCCTGGGGCTGGTCGTCGGGCTGTTCGCGCCCCTTTCGTGCATGCAGGCGCTGGGCATACGCGGGCGCGAGCTGGTGCAAGGGCCGCCGATCCTCCTGTGGATCTCTCTGGGCGCCTGGACCTTCATCGGCCTTTTGCTGGTGATCTTCTTACGATGCGGGCGAGATCTGGCCGCGGAAAAGCCCCCGCGCTCCTGGCTGGACTGGGTCGCCTGGGGGCTCGCGGCCGGCCTCTTCGCGCTGGGCGTGAGCCTGCCCTCGCTCCTCGGCGAGCACCTGGGCGAGGCGGGCTCACTGATCTGGCTTCCGGCGATCGCCAGCTTGTGGCTCTGGGGCGCCCGGCGCCGCCTGGCGCCTGTGCTGTGGGCCGGCATGATCGCCTCTGCCGCGCTGGCCCTGGCCGCGGCTTTCTTTCTCAGGACCTGCCTGAACCTGGGCTGCTTCGAGTCGGATGCCTTCTCCTGGCAGGCCCTGGCCAAGGCCGACAGGGGGCTCTGGATCCTGGTCCTGCTCGCCTCCGGCTGGCTGGTCTTGCCCGGGCTCTCCGGCCTGGTCGCGGGCATGACCCAGGTCAGCTACAACCCGCTGCGCGGTCTTCTGGCCGGTGCGCTGGCGAGCTCGCTGGCGCCGCTGGTCCTGGGGGCCCTGCCGGGCATCGAGACGGCCCGCTCGAGCTTGCTGCTGGCGGCGAGCCTGCCGCTCTCGGCGCTCGCGGGCGGTCTCCTCTGCCTGCCGGGCGCCTTCCTGGGCCGCGGCCTGCGCGGCATCGCAGCCCTGATCTCGGCCAGGCTGGACCTGGACGCGGCCTTCTTCGCGCGCCCGAGGCTGCTCGCGGGCTGCGCCCTGGGGCTCGCGCTTCTGGCCTGGGCTGCGAGCCTGTGGAGCGAGCGAGCCCACATGACGCGCGTCGAGCGCTCGATCTTCGACCCGACCTTCGAGGACCGGATCACCTACGACGTCGACCTGAGGAGCCCGACCTGGTCCGCGGACGGGGACCGGATCCTCTTCGAGGCCCAGCCCCACTACTCCATGAAGGCGAGCTTCGAGGTGGACGCGGACGGCTCGGATCTCGCGCGCATCGCCACCCGGAGGCTCGAGGACGTCCTGTCCGCCGAGGAGCACTGCCCCAGGCCGGAGGGCCTGGACAAGAGGTCGAAGGTCATTCTGGCTCCGCCCGACTGCGCATGGCAGCTGGTGGCCCGCGCGACCAAGGCCGAGCTGGTCGTCTTTCGGGCCGGGCGGAAGGAGCCCGAGCGCGTGACGCTCGAGCTGGGCGACAAACCCTACTGGTGGGCCGAGGTGCGCAGCTTCTCCTGGGACGAGCAGGGCGAGCGCTGTCGCTTTCTGTACCGGGGCAAGGTCTGGGAGATGGGAGCCGATCTGCAGGCCGCGAGCGAGGTCTTCTCGGTGGGGGCCAAGACCGGCTGGTCGGCCGAGGGGACCTATGTCTGGCAGGCGGACAGGAACCGCGAGGGCCTGCTGATCCGCGAGAAGGATCTCTACAGCTGGATCTGGCTGGACTCCCGGACGCACGAGATCCAGTCCGAGACCAAGCCCATCTCGCTCGGCGGCAAGCTGATCGCCTCGCCGGTCGGACGGGACGTGATCCAGACCTCCGGGGCCTACGACGCACCGGCGTTCGCGATCGTGGATCTGGAAAGCGGCCAGCGCGCCCAGGTGCTGGCCATGGACGCGGTCTTCGGCACCCGCTGCGCTGGCTGGACCCTGGCCGTGCTGCTCGTCTGGCTGGGCGCAGTCTTCTCCGGCAGCTTCAAGGGGCTCGCAGCATGGCTGAGAAGAAGAAATACCGCCTAGAAGCGCTGGTGCTGCTGGGGCTGGGCGCGGTCCTGCTCGGATACTGGGCCTACTCGGCGCTCTCGCGGCTGGGCTGCGGCGAGGTGGATGCGGCTTTCGAGCGGATCGTGCACCGCTTTGCCGATCCAGCCTATCGGCTCGAGTCGGACGAGCTCGGCCTCGGCCGCGAGGCCGTGCCCTGCCTGCTGGACAGGCTGACCGATGTGGACGTGGTGGCCGAGATCCACCATCCCGGCGGGCATGACCGCCTGGGCATGCCGCTGGTCGGCCACACGCAGCAGGTCCTGGCCCGCGAGCTGGCCGTGCAGATGCTCGCGCGGATCGCATCCCGCTCCCAAGGACCGGACCCGGAGCTCGAGGCCGAGATCGAGTCCTTCCTCCTCTCCCAGACCTCGGACCCCGCGCTCGTGCTCCAGAGCATCGGGCACGAGGTCTTCGAGCGCCACTACGAGCCCGTGTACTCCTTCGTGCTCAGGTCCTTCGGCCGGATCGGCCTGCCCGAGGCCAGAAGACCCCTCGAGAAGGTCCTTCTCCGCTTCATGACCAAGGACGACGACTGGAAGTGGAGCCATGGCCGCACGCTGATCGGCGCCCTGCTCGAGTCCCTGGCGAAGCTGGGCGACGCGCAGACCGTGGCCCGGATCGTGAAGCACGTCAAGAAGCCGGGCTGCGACTTTCTGTACACCGACTTCGAGAAGTGCCTGGCTGCCATCGGCGGCAAGAACGTGCCCGCCATCGCCGCGGGGATCGAGTCCCTCGTCCGGGGAGGCGACGCCAAGTGGGGCATGCTGGGCGCCTCGAGCCTGCTGCGCGCGCTGGGCTCGATCCGCTCCGAGCCGTCGCTGGCCTTCCTGCTCGACTTCGCGGACCGCAAGGGGCAGCTCGAGGGCTGGCTGCACGGCGAGGCGATCGAGGCCCTGGGCAAGCACGACGACCCCAGGGTGCTGGCCCGCCTGGCGCGGGAGTTTCTGGACGGGGACCAGAACTCGAAGGCGTCCGCCGAGCACGGCCTGTACGGGCTTCTGAATAAACGCCGGGCCGTAGAGTTCGCCCAGCAGCTCGAGCGCCCGGGAGAAGACGACGCGAGCCTGGCGGCCGTCTTCGCCCTGGGCGTGCTCGCAGGCGAGCAGGAGCTCGCCTTCCTGAAAGGCCTGCAGGGCTCGAAGCGCTTTTGCAAGATGCGGGACTGGGCCGTGGCCAAGGCGGAGGCGCGCATCCGCCAGAAGGAGCGCGAGCGCCTCAAGCAGCAGCGCTACAATGCCTGGCAGGAGGTCGTGAGCCACCGGGTCGAGCCGCAGGAGGTCGCCGAGCTCCTCTACGGCCTGCTCGAGTTCGAGTCCCTCGACAGCTACACGCCCTGCCAGGTCATGGACTACCTGGCCATGGCCAGCCAGAAGACCAGGCTGCCGCCCAAGTTCCGCCGGGCGATCCGCAAGCGCCTCGAGAGCAAGGAGATCCCCCTCCGCCTGTGCGCGGCCGGCGCCCTGGGCCGTACGGGCGATCGATCCGGCCTCGAGCTGGTCCGCTCGGTGCTCGAGAGCCCGGACAAGAATCTCCAGTACTTCAAGCCCAGGGCCTGCGTGGAGTACCTGAAGATCACCCGAGAGGTCCACCCGCTGCTGGAGAAGGGCGTGCGCGCCGAGGACCAGGCCTACCTGAACATGCTCTTCTACCTGGAGCGCCGCGATCGCCTCCCGGTCCTGAGACAGCTGGTGCGGCGCCTGTCGAGGGAGGCCAGAGACGAGGCCCACGCCACTCGGGCGCTCCAGGTGCTCGAGCAGTGGAAGCAGCAGGAAAAGCCCAGCCCGAGACCGCCCCCGATGCCGCGTGCGATCAAGTACCCGGAGCCCCAGTGAAAAAGGGCGCCTCTCGATTTCCCGTAATGTAGCGGATTCGCGCTGATTGCCTCGTCTGGATGCGCCTGTCGAGGCACTCCGCGCCTCACACAGTCAGAGTGAATTATCTGGTCCTCTCGATCT
>JAFGRB010000286.1 GCA_016935365.1 Deltaproteobacteria bacterium | reverse complement strand
GTACAGCCGCCCGGACCTGTGCCGGGCGGCGAGGGGGGCGCGCGGCGCCCCCCTCCATATCAGGGGCGGGCTTCATGCCCGCCCGCTCTCTGCAGTCGTCACGTCGATCAGGCCATGTCGCGTTTGCGGGAGGGCATAAAGCCCTCCCCTACGAAATGATGCCATGTGAAATGCCAGCGAAACATGTGTATACGGCCCAGGGCTTCAGCCCCAGGTATAGGAAGGTAAGAGAATTTACGCGCCCTGAAGGGGCGCGGTCAGTTCTGCGTCTCGGACACAGCTCGAGAGTGCCGCGCCCTTTCCAGGCTCGCTCAGCCCTCCCCGCCCTCGGCCGGCGCCGAAGGCGCCGCCGGCGGCGGGGCGGGCTCGACCGCGGGCTCGCCGAAGCCCTCCCAGCTCTCCACCCGGTCGTCCCTGAGCACCACCTTGCGGCTGGGCGTGTACAGCCAGTGCTCGACCCGGGCTCCCTTGATCACCTCCCGGGTGATCTTGTCCGGGTAGCCCCGCGAGCGCATCAGCGCGTCGGCCCGCATGCCCTTGACCAGGGTCTTGCGATCGATCGCCTCGAGCACCTCCGGAAGGCGCGAGGCGAAGTCGGCCCGCGGATCCTTGTCGAGCAGCACGGTCCCGAGCGCCGAGTCGAAGTCCGCGGGGCTGCGGAGCTCCTGGGTGAGCACCAGCACGTAGGGCTTGGGGGTCTCGCCCCCGGCCAGCTCGAGCGAGACCCAGACGAAGTGGCGCGGCGACTTGAGCTTGCGGTCCGAGATGGCCGAGGAGGTCGGGAACTCGATCTCCCGGATCCGGACCCGGCTGCCCATGGGCAGCACGCCGCTCGGCTTCTCGGGCAGGATCGGATCGCCGCCCGGGCTCTCGACCAGCACCCGCTCGTCGAAGCCCCGCTCCGAGATGAACAGCCGGTCGTCGTAGGTGAAGAAGGGGCCGACGAAGAACGACTGCTTCAGGAAGCGGGTCTTTCCGCAGTGGCTCGTCTGGATGGCCTGCTGATCGGCGAGGCTCAGCAGCGTGTGCGAGGGGCAGGCCGCGAGCGCGAGCAGGCCGGCGAGGCCGAGGCCGGTGAGCTTTCTCATGGGGGACCTCCTTGTTCCTGGCATTGAAGCCTACACCTCGGGCCCACGCCCGATCAAGCGCGCGCGGCTCTTCGCTCCAGCGCGACCAGCGAGCCGATGATGAGCAGGGCACCCAGCCAGGTCGTCCAAGAGGGCAGGCGATCCCAGAAGAGGTAGTCCCACAGACCGGCGAAGACCGGCCCGAGATAGCCGGCCGCGGCCACCCGGCCGGCCAGGTCGTAGCGGTAGGCCGCGGTCAGCAGCAGCTGGGCGGCCACGGCGAAGAGCGCGACGCCCCCGAGCGCGAGCCAGGTGGCCGCATCCGGCGGGCGAAATCCGGGCAGCATCAGGGGCAGCGACGCGAGCGTGGACAGGACGGCGAAGTAGAGCACGACCACCTCGGCCTGCTCGCCGCGGGTCACCTTGCGCACGCAGACGTAGGCCCCGCCCGCCAGGGCCGCCGAGCCGAAGGCCGCCAGGCCGGGCAGGTTGAGAAGCTGCCAGTCGGGCCGGATGACCAGCCCGACGCCGAGGAGGGTCACCGGCACGAGCAGGAGCTCGACCAGGCGGATGCGCTCGGCGAGCAAGGCCGCGGCGAGCAGCAGCACGAACAGGGGCGAGCACTGGTTGAGCAGCATGGCATCGGCCACGGCGATCTCGCCCAGGGCGTAGAAGTACAGAAGCAGCGCCGCCGCGCCCAGCAGGCCGCGGAGCAGCAGGTAGGGCCGGTTCGCCCGCTGGCCGAGAAGCGGCCCTCGGGCCCGGCCGCGGGCGCGGTGCAGGCCGAGCAGCAGCAGCGTGGCGATGAGCGAGCGGAAGAAGACCACCTCGGCCGAAGGCAGGCTGGCCGCGCAGAACTTGGCCAGCGCCGACATGGCGCTGAAGAGCAGGGCCGCGGCGGCCATCAGCAGGATGCCGCTCCTGGCGAGGCGCTCGAGCACGATCGGAGGTCATATGCCCTTCCCCGGGGAAGTCAAGCGACCCATCTGGCCCATCTGGTTATCCGGGTATCTGGTTGCCGGCCCTGGAGTTGACTCCGGATCGCGGTTCGGACAGGATTGAAACATGGAAGTCTCGGAAATAGCCTTGTTATTGCATTGGCCGTCGGGTTTCTTACTCGCACTGGAGAAGCTCATGCTGCGACAAGCCTCGATGACGAGGACGCTGGTTGCGACCATGCTGGTTCTCGCCTGCTGCGTGTATCCACTGGAGGTGCTCGCCCAGGCCATCGATCTCGAGTGCCAGTTGTATCAGAACCCGGACGATCCGCGCTTCACGATCAACGGAGGTCGTTTTCTCGATGGACAGGGATGGCGGGTGGGCGAGCAGGGTACGGCCAACATCAGGGTCTCCCTCGAACACGGCATCAACGAGGGCTTTGCCGAGATCAACGTGAAAAACTACCAGCCCCAGAACGCGATCGCGCATACCTCCGGCAATGAGCACTACACGCCGATCTTCTCGATGTTCGAGCAGCCCAACATCGGCCATGGCATTGGGATGACCACGGAGGCCTTCGAGGTCATGGCGCGGACTTCTCCGCAGGACCCCGCCTCGAATGACTACAAGAGGACCAAGCTGGCGATCTGGGGGCCATGCATGGTCCCTGCCCTCTACATCGGTGACCATGGACAGGAGAAGAGATTCAACTGGAATCCGGACCACACCTACCACATCCGGGTCGACTGGACACCCGCCCGGATCACGCTCCACATCGAGGACATTGGAGCCGGCTCCGAAGGTTCGGGAGCGATCGAGCTCAGCTGGACCTGCCAGGTGGCGCCGAACTTCCGCTACCTGTACATCGCCCACAACCCGGGCAACTACGACAAGATCCCGTTTGCGATCTACTCCGACCTCGTGATCCGGGAAACGGACGAGTGCGCAGCCCACTGCAGGAACGAGCGTCGAGACTGCGGCGAGGAGGGGATCGACTGCGGTGGGGAGTGCCAAGCGTGCGGGCTGGACGGCGGTGTGGATGCCGGAGATGGCGGGGATACCGGAGATGGCGAGGATGGATTCGACGGCCAGGATCACTGCCTGCATCACTGCGCAAACAAGCGGCAGGACTGTGGCGAGGAGGGCGTGGACTGCGGCGGTGGGTGCGAGCCATGCGAATCCGAGGAGGAGCCGAGCCCGGGCGACGGCGATGGCGGCCAGCCGACTGACGATCAGGACTCGGGTCCGATGGATGACGCCGCGCAGTGCACCTCGGACTCCGATTGTGGCGATTCCAGCCATTGCGTCGATGGCGTCTGCCAGCCGGCGGATGTCGGCGGCTGCGGGTGCGGAGGGATCCGGCGGGGCGGTGAAGCGCGGTCCCTCCTGCTGCTCGCCCTGGGCGCCTTTTTCGTGCGCCGCAGGTCCTCGGGCGGCGCTTCTCGGGGATCGAGACCACCGGCTGATCGGAGCTGAGCGAGGAAGGAGAAATACTCCATGCGACGAACGTCGATCGCGAGCGTCTTGCTGATCGGCTTGGTGATGCCAGGCTGCGGAGAGGCGACCTCGGTGTGTCTACCCGATTCCTGCTCGGGCCACGGAGAGTGCACTGCCGTGGACGGTGCGCCGGCTTGCTCCTGCGCGGAGGGCTATGCCGGCCAGACCTGCGGAGAATGCGCCGAAGGTTACCAGGACAACGATCAGGACGGCATCTGCCAAGGGGATTGCAGCCAGATGGTCACATGCGGCCATGGGACTTGTTCGGACGCCAGCGGGACCGCCGTGTGCGCGTGCGATCCGGGCTATACCGGCCTGCACTGCGAGGGCTGTGCGAACGGCTTCCAGGACAACGATCTGGATGGCGTCTGCCAGCCCGACTGCGCCACCTCCGGGCTCGACTGCGGTTCCCACGGGCACTGCGAGGACGCGGATGGGGTCGCGGACTGCGTCTGCGACCCGGGCCACGACGGGACGCTGTGCGATGCATGCGCCGAAGGGTACTGCGGTCTCGACTGCGAGCCTTGCCCGTTGCCTCCCACCAGGCTGTTCGCCCTGCCCAAGGGCAGCGGCAGCATCCACCTCGGCTGGCGGATGGTGAGCACCTGCCCGACCTGCGGCTACAACGTCTATCGGGCCGCGGCTTCCGATGGCCCATTCACCAGGCTGAACGACCAGCCGATAACCGATCAGACCAACTTCCGGGACACGATCGCAGCCTCGGGGATCCGGTACCATTATCGCATCACCCTGGTGACCCCCTCGGGTCTGGAGAGCGAGCCCTCCCACACGGCCTCCGCGGTCGAGAGCAGCACGGACAGCTGTCAGTACCTGCACTTCCAGAACGTGTTCGCCCCGTATGGATACTACTTCACCGACGGCCAGATCCAGACCGGCGATGTGGACGGCGACGGAAGGCCGGACTTCATGCTGACAGTCGCCATGGCCTTCGATGATCCCTGCCCATCGTGTCCCTGCGAATGCTCCGAGCGCGGCGCGGAGGTGGAATGCCCTTCGTGCGATGCGGACGGCAGTTGTTGTCCGGCAGCCGACGATCCCGAGCCCAACTACGCTTGCGCCATAAAAGAAAAAAGGTACTGCGAAGAGATTGGCGCTCATGTGT
This sequence comes from Deltaproteobacteria bacterium, assembly GCA_016935365.1. GTDB lineage: Bacteria > Myxococcota > B64-G9 > B64-G9 > B64-G9 > JAFGRB01. The sequence continues at coordinate 1,936 of JAFGRB010000286.1, read as the reverse complement.
GCTGCCGCAAGGTCAAGGTCGCGGAGACCTTGCACCAGTTCGTGGTCCTGAACGACGGCACGCGCGCCTTCCCCGAGGTGGACACAGGCTTCCGCTGGCACGGCGAGTTCCCCTGGATCGTCTGGGACGTGGATGCGGACGGCCGCGACGAGCTCATCGGCGTCATGGCCGACATGGAGGCGGACACCATGCGGCTGGTCATCCAGGACGGGCGCACGGGCGCAAGCCTGGTCGAGTCGGACCCCATCGCACATCAGTTCCCCATGGCCCAATACTCGCCGGGCAACCGGGCCTACATGTCCATGGCCAGCCTGGACGGCGAGCGCCCGGCCATCGTCCTGCAGTTGGGCATCTACCCCGATCGGGACAACCGGACCCTGGCCTTCGATACCGACTTGCAGCCCCTGTGGAGCTACTTCATCGCCGCTGGCGAGGGCCACGGAGGCGCCCACATGATCCGCGCTGCGGATCTCGACGGGGATGGGCGTGATGAGATCCTGCACGGCGGCTACTGCCTCAACCCCGACGGCACTCTGCGCTGGGAAAAGGACTTCCGCCATCCGGACGTCGTGTTCCCGGCCGACATCCGCCCGGATCTCCACGGGCTGGAGATCCTCTACGGCGTCGAACTGGTAGGGGGCGAGAACAAGGCTGCCGCGCTTCTCGACTACCAGGGTGGCTATCTGTGGTCGGTCCCCTGGAGTGCCGATCTCTATCACGGCCATAGCGGCTTCGCGGCCGAGGTCTTGCCCGCCCCCCGTGATGGCCTGGAATGCTACATCGGATACGAGATGGAAAATGAGGACGGGGGGAATGACCAACACAGGCTGTACTCCTCGACCGGAGAAGTGCTGGACGTTCGCGAACGCTTGCCACCCCTGGACTGGAACGGCGACGAGATCAAGGACGATCGGGCACCTCCCCTGGGAGGCGGAGGAGATAAGGACCTCATCGTCACCGCGGATGTGATCGGCGATTACCGGGAGGAGTACCTGATCCTCCGTACCGGCGGTGGCCACTGCTGCGTCCCGAGGTACAACGGCCACTTCTACGTGCTCACCAACACCGGCATGAATCCGAACGGCATGAAGCGTTCCCCCTGGGAGGATCACCTCTACGCCCTGGAGAAAACCCGCACTGGATACTGAGCGCCTTGGACGAGTGCAGGACTCTCCGCTCAGCAGCGGCGGAGGCCCTGGCTGATCACGCGCGAGAGCTGGTCGTGTTTCTGTACACGCGCTCGTTCAGAAGGCGAAGGCCAGCTGCAGCCCCGCCGCCATTCCGGCCTCCGGCTCGCCTGGAGGCGGTGGCAGGAGCAGGGGGCCGACCACCAGGCTGCCGGCGTGCGCCTGGTTGGCTCGCTCGGCCGCGTCGTAGCTGTCGACGACGTCCCAGATCGCCAGACCGCCGAGGCCGATCCCGCCCAGCGTCATCAGGGTCAGGCCCAGATCGTCCTTGTGCTCCAGGCCGGCGGCCACGCCGGCAAAGCCCAGAAAGAAGCACAGGCATCGCCCGCCGGTCATGATCAGACCCCGGGGCCATTCGCCCGAGTAGAAGTGTCCGATGGAAGGGGTGAGCACGAAACCCGCCGCGATGACGATGGCGCCGATGAACTCCCCTTCTCCCTCCAGATCGCCGATGATGAAGCCGGTGCCCACGGCGCAGACGGCGAGCACGCTGCCCAGGGACAGGCCCAGAGACAGACCGGGAGAGCGGTACTCGGATTCCTGGCTGTCGGCGTCCTCCGCCGCCCGGGCGAGGGTGCTCTGGGTCAGGCAGAAGAGCAGGATCCCGCCCAGGAAGATCGAGTTCAGACGCAGCGCCATTCGCAGGTCCTCCAGTGGAGCATCGCCCCCCTGTCTAGTCCTGAAACAAGCGCGTTGCACTTGCTTCAGGACTAATACCATCTCAGGGGGCTTTCGCAAAGCCCCCTCGC
>JAFGRB010000023.1 GCA_016935365.1 Deltaproteobacteria bacterium | reverse complement strand
TTCGTTGTAGACCGTATGGAGCGGGGCGCTCCATACGGTCAGATGGAGGGCGCAAGCCATCCATCCGCGGGGGGTACAGCCGCCCGGCGCCCCCCTCCATATCCAGGGGCGGGCTTCATGCCCGCCCGTTCTCTGCAGTCGTCATGTCGATCAGACCATGTCGCGTTTGCGGGAGGGCATAAAGCCCTCCCCTACAAAGTGATGCCATGTGAAATGTCAGCGAAACATGTGCATACGGATCAGGGCTGAAGCCCCAGGCTGTTTCCTTCCCCGCTGCTTCGCAGCGGAGAACAACGACGGGGAACGCTGCGAATACCGACTTGAGCTCAAGGTCCGGGTGGGGGCCTCTCGATCACGGCCGGATGACCGGCGCGCAGACGAAGCCCAGCCGCTGCTCGAGGTCCGCGGCCGCGGCGAGCACCTGCTCGTCGGCGCCTTGCCGCCCGACGAGTTGCAGGCCCACCGGCAGCCCGCCGAAGAGGCCCGCCGGGACCGACGCGGCCGGCTGGCCGGTCAGGTTGAACGGGCAGGTGAACTGCAGGTAGCGGTGGGGTGCAGGCGCACCGTGAGGCAGGGCCGTGCAGGGTGTGGTCGGGCAGGCGAGCAGCTCCAGGCAGAGCTCGTCCATCAGGCCGAGCACCGCAGCCGCGAGCTCCGCCCTCTCGGCCAGGGCCCGCTCGCGCCGGCCCGGGTCGGCGGCCAGGCCGCGCCGCAGGTCCTCGCGCACGGCCTCTCCGAAGTCCCCGGGCCGCTCGGCGAGCCGCTTCTCGTGGTAGGCGGCCGCCTCGGGCGCGTAGATGGCCGAGAGCAGCCCGAGGCCGCGCGCGAGATCGTCGATCCGCGCGGGCAGCAGCATGGCGCCGGCCCGCTCGAGCAGGGCAAGCGCCTCGTCGAAGCAGCTTCCGACTCCTGGCTCGGCCTCGCGCCCGAATCCCTCCAGGACGCCGATGCGCACGCCCCTCGGGGGGCTGGCGGCCGCGCGCTGCGCGCTCCAGCCGTCGGCCAGCACGGCCATGGCGCGCGCCGCTTCCGGGACCGAGATGGCCAGCGGGCCCACGTGATCCAGGCTCGTCGACAGCGGCATCACGCCCCGGGTCGGCACCCGGCCCGCGGACGGCTTGAAGCCCACCACGCCGCACAGGCTGGCCGGGATGCGAATCGAGCCGCCGGTGTCCGTGCCCAGGCTGATCTTCACACAGCCCGCAGCCACGCAAGCGGCCGAGCCGCCGCTCGAGCCGCCCGGGGTGAAGCCCGGCCGCCAGGGGTTGTGCACCGGCCCGAAGGCGGAGGCCTCGCTGGTCACGCCGTCGGCCAGCTCGTGCATGTTGCAGCGCCCGATGATCACCGCCCCGGCGGCGCGGAGCCGCTGCACCACCTCCGCGTCCTGCTCCGGCCGGCGATCGAGGTAGGCGGCGCAGCCGGCGGCGCAGACGCAGCCCGCCTCGTCGATGTTGTCCTTGATCGCCACCGGGCTCGCGGCCAGCGGCCCGGAAGCCCGGCGCGCCTCGGCCAGGGCCCGGTCGCGGTGCAGGGCGACGAAGGCGTTGAGCTCGGGACCGATGCGCTCCGCGCACTCAAGCGCAGCCAGCACCCCGTCCTCGGGCCGCGCCGCGCTGCCGTCCGCCGTGCCCGTCATGCGCCCGAGCATAGCAGCCGGGCGGCCCCCTGGCGAGCCCGACTTGACAGCTCGCCCCCAAGAGCTTAGGATGCCTGGAGTTTTCGCCAGGATTCGAGACCGGATGGCCCAGATCAGAGACTACCTGCACCAAGCGCACTCCCGATCGCGAGACGGCTTCGTGTCCTCGCACCCGGAGGCGGTGCTCGTCCAGTCCTCCGCCGAGCCCTCGGGCGATCCGCGCAACGAGTACCGCTCCACCCTGCGCATGCGGATCGACTCCGAGAGCCAGGACATCAAGGTCGAGCCGCTGCCGCCCTCGCCCCTGGATGCGGTCTTCGCCCTGGTCGAGTCGGATCGCAAGTCCTTTGCCGGCAAGGTGCTCGTGGGCCGCACCGAGACGAACGACATCGTGATCTCCCACCTGACCGTCTCGAAGCACCACGCCTACTTCCGCCACGACAAGGACGCCGGCCGGATGAGCCTGTGCGACACCGGCTCGACCAACGGCACGCGGGTCAACGGCCAGACCTTGCAGGAGCGCCAGCCGCGCTACCTGGCCGACGGGGATCGGATCGCCTTCGGCGACGTGCAGTTCGTGTTCTTCACGGCCAGCGGGTTCTACGACCTGCTCCAGAGCCTGTCGGTGCTGCTGTGATGAGGCGCGCGCTGCTCTGGCTCTCGCCCCTGACGCTGGGCTGGCTGCTCGCGGCCTGCCCGCACCGGGGCCCGTCCCCGCCGGGCTCGCGCTTCGAGACCGCGCCGGCGCTCATCGAGGCCATGATCGAGAAGGGCCGGAAGATAGGGGCGATCCGGGCCTCGGGCACGGTGGAGATGCGCCAGGGCAACAAGCGCATCAAGGCCCGGGTGCTCTACCTGGCCCGCCGGCCGGCCGAGCTGCGCTTCGAGACCGAGAGCTTCTTCGACCAGCCCATGTCCATCCTGGTCTTCGACGGCCGCGAGCTCGTGGCCTGGGACCTGAACGAGGGGCGCATCCTGCGCGGCCCGGCCAGCCCGGCCAACATCTCCCGCCTCATCCCCGTGCCCATGGAGGCCGGGGTCGTGGTCGGGCTGCTCATGGGAGAGCCGCCCTTGATCCGATTCCAGCGTGCGCTGCTCGACCGGCAGGGCGACAGGTACCGGTTGCAGCTCGAGGGCGAGGGGCAGACGGAGCGGCTGCTGGTGGACCCGGGCTCGCTCCGGCCGCTGGAGGTCCACTGCGAGCTGGACGGCAAGCCGACCTTCCACCTGCACTACCAGGACTGGGGGGAGCACGCCCCCCGGCGGGTGCAGTTCGAGATGCCCGCCGAGGGGCTCAAGCTCAAGATCCGCATCCGGGAGATCGAGATCGATCCCAAGCTCGACGACGCCCTCTTCCACCTCGAGCCGCCCGAGGGGGCCGAGGTGGAGGAGCTGGACTAGACCGCGTTTGGTTTCAGAGCCAGCCGCCCGCAGCGCGCAACGCTACCCAGTCCGCGAAGGAGATCGAGTCCGCTAGGGCGTCTTGCGGGGCTCGAGCTGGATGCCGTCCTCTTTCGGCAACTGCATCGGAGGCTTGGGCTCGGCTGGATCTTTCGCCCCGACCCCCGGTGCGGGCTCGACCGCCTCGTCTCCGCCCTCGCCCGCAGGCTCCACGACCGCGGCTGTCCTGACGTCCTGGCTCGTCGTCTTGGCCGTCAGCATGGCCACGGTCTGCTGCAAAGACTCGATCTTTCCCTGGAGTGCCTGGATCTCGGCGCTCGACTGCTGGGCGCTGCGGCTCTGATGGATTACGCGCGGGATGACGTAGAAGTAGGTGCCCACCACGAACACGACGATGGACACGAAGAACATCAGCATCACGTTGATGAACAGGGATCGCTGGCCCCGGGTGCGGGCCTCCCTGGCGCTGGCGTCCATTGCCGGCTTGGTGGCCTTTTCGGGCGCCTTCTCGCTCTTCGCTTCCGGCTTGCTCTGCTCGGTCTTCGGTTTTTCGGTCGCTTCGCTCATTTCAGTCCCCTTGGATGGTAGAGGTCGTTTGCCCCACAATAGCTCCCGCCCGACATCCGGATGGGAGAGCCTAGAAAAACCGCCTTCGCCGCCGGCTGCGGATCGCGGCCGTAAAGATGACAAGCCCGACCAGGGCCAGGGCCGACCGGCGCCCGCCCGTCGAGCAATCGCAGCCGTCCGTGCAAGGCCCCTCGTGGGCGCCTTCCACGCCCATGCACTCCATGACGCAGGGGTTGCGGTAGGTCACGCCGTCCGCGCCGCAGACGGGCTCATCGAGATCCGGGCACTCGCAGTCGCCCGGATCCTCCTGGCACTCGCCGCGGTGGCGCATGCCCATCTGGGCGCAGTCCAGCTCGCACATGTTGGCGTAGGTCACCCCGTCCTCGCCGCAGATCGGATCGTACGGCACACCGCTGCAGTCACAGACGCCCTCGTCCGCGCCGCCCTCGTCAGCGCCGCCCTCGTCCGCGCCGGCGTCCGGTTGGCCGGCGTCGGGCTGGCCTGCGTCTGGCTCGCCGCCGTCGGGCTGACCGGCGTCCGGTTGGCCGGCGTCGGGCTGACCGGCGTCGGGCATACCGCCGTCCGGCTGGCCTGCGTCTGGCTCGCCGCCGTCGGTCTGGCCTCCGTCCTCGCCGCCGTCGGTCTGGCCTCCGTCCGGCGTGGGCATCTCGCCGTACTCGAAGCAGTCGAAGGCCACGCCATGGGCGTCCTTGGCGCAGGCGGCGAAGTGCGGACCGTGGATGTCGATCCGCAGGTAGTGGTGGATCTTGCGCGAGTAGAGCACGGTGTGCGCAGGGTAGATGACGTCGATCGGATCGCCCTGGGTCGCATTCTCGCTGTCGTAGAGCGGCGCGCCACCGCCGCCCGAGATCAAGTAGGGCAGGCCATTGTCCGCCACCCCACGGTCGTAGTAGTGATCGTGGCCGCTGAAGACGTACTTCACGCCCTTGTTCAGCATGGTGTTGCGCCAGGAGCGGAAGTACCAGTCGCCGCTGCGGCCGTCCTTGGAGCTGTACATGTTCTCGTGCAGCAGCACGAAGATGTGTTCGATGCTCGGGTCGGCCACGGCCGCGTCCAGCTCCGCTTCGAACCAGCTCTTCTGCAGCAGCAGGGCGCTCGACTGGTTGTCCAGCGCGATGAAGCGGGCGTTGGCGTAGGTGAAGGCGTAGTAGCGCTCGCTGTCCGAGCGGTCGGTCGGCGGCGCGAAGAGCCGCTCGTAGTTGTCGAGCTGGCCGTCTTCCTCGTCGTGGTTGCCGACCACCGGGAAGAGGGGCAGCTCGCGCAGCAGCTCGGCCTCGACCTCGAAGAACGGCACCCAGTCCGCCTCGTTCTCGCCGTTGGAGACCAGGTCCCCGGTGTTGATGTAGAAGTCCACCCCCTCGGCGCGGATGGCGTCGACGACCTGCTGGTGGGACGCGTGATCCGAGCGCGTATCGCCGAAGAGCACGAAGCTGAAAGGCTCGCCCGGCAGCGCAGCTGTGCACAGGCTCGACTGCGGGCTGCTGTCGGAGCCGCAGTCCACCTGGTAGAAGTAGCACCGGGACGGCTCCAGACCCTGGATGCGCCCCTCGTGGTGGTTGCCCGTCGCGGCCAGGGGGGCCTCGTGGCTCAGGCCCTCGCCCCAGCGGACCGTGCAGCTAGCGGTGGCGTCGGTCTCGACCGCGACGACCATGCTGTCGGTCCGCACGTCCTGCAGGTAGGGCCCCTTGATGATTCCGGCTCCGGCCGTCGCCGGCAGCCCGAGGCAGATACAAAGCATCCAGGTTTGCAGTCCGCGCATCGGCACACCCCTCGCATGTATATTACCTCCATGCTGTGAAAAGCAACACCGAAGGCAAGCGAGGCATCCGCGCTGTACGCTCGACCACACCTTGACTGACCGAGCGCGAGGCCAGAGCCAGGCGATACCCCATGAAAGTGACGTCACGCTCGGGCGAGGCCCGGGTGAAGACGCAAGAGCGTGGAAGCCTCAATGCTTGACCGTCGTCGAGCCGGGTGCTACGGGGATGAGCGCGATGCACAGATACCGGAAGCGTCTGGTGCGGACCTTGTTTCTCGCGAGCGCGGTGCTGCTCGGCGCCGGCGCTCCATGTCGGGGAGGAGCTACAGGCCGGGCCAGGAGGGCGATCGTCCTGTTCGACGGCGCGTTCGACGACCTGGCGGCCCTGCTCGTCCTGGCGAATAGCGCCGAGAGCGATCTGCTGGGCGTGGTGGCCAGCCCGGGCACCCAACGGCCCTGGGACGCGGCCCGGCTGGCCAGGGGGCTGCTCGACGAGCTCGGGCTCGCCCATGTGCCGGTGTGGCTCGGGCGCGAGCGCACGCTCGACGGGCGCGATCCGCCCGTGGCCTGGAGAGCGGCCGCGCAGGGGCTGCTCGATCTCTACGCGGACATCCCGACCGAGCGCTTCGAGGAGGCGATAGCCGGGATGCACGCTGCGCTCGGCGCGGCGCGCGAGCCGGTTGACGTGCTGGCGCTCTCGCCGCTGACCGACCTGGCCGCGCTGCTCGAGACCCACCCGCGGGACGCGGACCGGATCGCGATCGTGCACGCGGCTGCGCTCGGCGGCGACCTGCAGCCGGGCTTCAACTTCCGCTTCGATCCGCAGGCCGCGGAGCGCGTCGCCCGGGCGGGCGCGAGGATGATCCTCTACAGCGCGGCCGACGCGGACCGGGTGACCCTGGGACCCGACTTCCTCTTCGAGCGCGAGATCCAGGCCGGCCAGCCGCACTCGACCGTCAGCGGGCGCTACGAGCTGCTGCCGCTGCTGGCCCGGATCCTGACCCGGGGTGCCCGGATCGAGGCCGGCATGCGCTTCGCCGTCTGGGACCTGGTCCCGGCCACGGCCTGGCTGGAGCCCGACCTGGCCGGCCCGCCCGGGCCCTTGCCCGAGGGCGTCCTGTCGCCGAGGACCGACGCGGAGCGGCCCCGGGGTTGTGAGCATCGGGCCGATGGAGCCGGCGCAGCCCGGAATGGACGAGGCGCGGTGCCTTCGAGATGCCCGGAGCTGGTGCGGCTGCGCGCGAGCGCGGCGGAGGTCCAGCGCGCGATCCGCGAGCGGCTCGTGGTTCGCCGCGTCCCGGACACCCGGGCCCTGGAGCGCTTCCACGGCCACCTGGGCCCGAACACCGTGCTCGGGGCCGTGATGGGCCTGTACGCGCGCAGCCTGCTGCAGGCCGCGCCGAACTTCGGCATCGCGGTCCACTACCGCGGGCCGCTCGAGCCGCCGCGCTCCTGCTTCATCGACGGGCTGAGCTTCGCCACCGGCGCCACGCCCGGCAAGGCCAACCTGCACCTGGCGGAGGCGGCGTCCGTGCGCGTCCGCTTCGAGCGCAGCGACGCAAAAGGCGGCCTGGAGATGGTATTCGCGCCCGGGCTCCGCGAGCGCGTCGAGGCGATGAGCGCCCCGGGGGCCGACCTGGAGCGCGGCTGCGCCCAGCTGCTGAGGGAGCCGCCGGCGAGCCTCTTCGAGATCGTGGCGCGCTAGCTGCGGCCGCTTGCATGACCGGGCTGGTTCCCATCACTGCTGGGGGGGGTGTAGGGGCGTGGTTCATCCACGCCCGCCCCTGATATGGAGGGGGGCGCCGCGCGCCCCCCTCGCCGCTCGGCACAGGTCCGCGCGGCTGTACCTCCCGCGGATGGATGGCATACGCCCTCCATCTGACCGTATGGAGCGCCCCGCTCCATACGGTCTGCGGCTCGGGCGCGATCGCCCGCGCTCGGCGCACTAGCTCCCGGCGCGCTCGGCGTAGATGGCCTCGAGCCGCGCGTGCATCGCTTGTACGAACTCGACCGTCTCCTCGAAGCTGTAATCCGCGATCTCGTCGCCGCGGTCGTGGTAGAGCGGCAGCCAGCCCTCGTCGCTGAGGATCTCGGCCAGGTCGGGCGGCGGGCTCGCCAGGACCTGCTGCATGCAGTACAGCGCGTCCTCGGCGTAGTCGGGAAAGAGCTCGACTTTCTGCCGCCACTGCTCGAGGGCCTCGGCCTCGGTGTTGTCTCTCCAGACCGCGCGCAAGAAACCGCGGAAGAAGGCTAGCGGCGCCTCGCGCCGCTTTCGGCGATAGGCGGGAAGCTCGGGGCTCACGGGCGCTCCATGCTCCAGGCGTCCAGCAGGGCGAGCTGCCGGGCGAAGAACTCCCGGACCTGGTTGCGGTAGCGGCTCGCGTATCGCCGCCGGTCGGCCGCCAGCCCGATCGCGTCGATGCCGGCCATGCGGGCCAGGAAGAGCGCTCGCGGCAGGTGGAAGGCCTGGGTGCAGAGCACGGCCGAGCGCAGGCCGTAGACGCGCCGGGCGCGCTCCAGCGTGCTCCGGGTGCGCACGCCGAGCGGATCGACGACGAGCTTCTCGGCCGCGACTCCGTGCTCGAGCAGCCAGGCCCGCATGGCCGCGCACTCGTCGCCTTCGGCCGCGCGGGCGTCGCCCGAGAGCAGCACCGAGCCCACCTTGCCCGCCTCGAGCAGCGCGAGCGCCGCGTGCAGCCGGTCCTCGAGCACCGCCGAGGGCCGCCCGCCCTCGTAGGCCCGCGCGCCGGGCACGATCGCCGCCTCGCGGGCCGGGACCTCGTCGGCGCGCGCGAAGGTCCGGGCGCGCCCGCTCGCCAGCATCCAGGCGTTGACCGGCCAGCCGAGACCGCTCAGCGTCATGCCGGCCACGGCGGCGCGGAGCGCGGTCTGCCTGCTCGGCAGGGACGGCGTCCAGCCAGCTGGCCCTGTCGCGCTTCCCTCAGCCCGAGCCGGCGCAGCGGGGCCCCGCTCGGCTGCGCGCTCGCCCTCGCGCATCTCGGCTGCGTCGATCTCCGCCTCGCCGGTCCGCTCGCGGGGGACGGAGCCCCAGCCCGCCCCGTGCTCGGCGTAGAGGGGATGGAACGGCCCGCCCGCCTCCCCGGGCATCGAGACGGGCTGCAGCTCGACCAGTCCGGGCTCCGCCCCGTGGAGCCGGAGGCGGCACAGCCTGGCCTTGTCGTCGAGATCCATGCTCTCGTAGGCGAGCTGCAGCGCTCTCCAGAACGGGCGCGGCAGGTCGCCTCGCTCGTCGCCGAGGTCCAGCAGGACGTCCGCCGCCAGCTCGAGCTCGTCCTGGTCGAGGTACTCGCTGAACGCGTCGAGCGCCGGCGAGCCCGCCGACTCGTGCGCGCGGATCAAATGGTGCTCGGTCTGCTTCCAGGACTCGGAAAGGGACGTCATCGCTTTTTCCTCTCGGCGCCCGCCAGCGCGAAGCGAGGCCAGCCCTCTCTGCATGCCCGCTCGCACCTTTCCTGTCAACGCTTTCGGCATGCTAGGATGGATCGATGGATCCTCCCGATCCCAGACATGGACATCTGCCCGGCCGTCCATGCCCTATCATATGCCTCGTCGCGCTCTCTTTGCTGAGCTCCGGCCCGGCCCCGGCCGGGATGACCGTCGCCGATCCTCGGCCGGCCTGCAAGCTGGTCTTCGGCCGCCCGCTGACCGCCGCGGTCTACCGGGCCGGGGACAGAGACGGCGACCGGCTCTACCTGGTCCGCGATCACAGCCTGGAGCTGTTCCGGCTAGAGGGCGGGCGGCTGCTGCCCGAGGCCCGCTACGAGGCGCCGCGCGTCGGAAGCGGCCCGATGTCCAGCGATCTGACCTCCGTCTGGGCCCGCGGCGACACCATCGTGGTGGGCTCCGACTCTCTGATCCGCATCCTCGGCCGCGATCCGAAGGGCGAGCTGGTCGAGCTGGCCGCCGACAACCATTTCACCGCCGCCTTCACGGCCGATCGGGTCGTGGCGGCCGGCGGCCAGGGCATCGCCGTCTACCCGCGGTGCCGCCACGGCCAGGCCTGCGAGCCGGGGCCGTCGGCCGAACACGCAGGCGACGCCTGGGACCTGGCGGCGAGCGGCAAGACGGCCTACGCGCTCGAGGGCGGCAAGCGGATCCGGTCGTTCGACCTCGAGGGCAGGCCGCAGCCGCTCGGCGAGTTCGCGCTCGAGCGCGGCCGGTCGCTGGGCCTGTCTTCGGATCTGCTGATCGCCGCGACCGACAGTGGCCGGCTGCACGTGCTGGTCGTGCGCGACCCGGCCAACCTGCGGGAGATCGGCTCGATCGCGGCCCCGGTGGGGATCGGCTCGAGGATCCGGCCGCAGGGCGAGCGGGTGTGGATCGCGGGCAGAGGCTACTGCGGCCTGTACGTCCTCGACGGCCCCGACGGCCTGCGGCTGCTGGCCGGGCTGGAGGGGAAGGGGTTCACAGACGTCCTGCCGGGCGGGCGCGAAGCCCTGCTGCTGAGCGAGTCGGGCGTGGTCCCGGTGCGGCTCGAGACAGAACGCTGCAAGCCGCCGGCCGCCGCCCGGGCGCTCTGTCCCGACTCGAATGCCGGCCTGGTCGTGAAGACGATCGAGGGCGGCGACCCCATGCACGACGGCATCGAGATCTTCAAGCGGGCACTGAACGAGGGGCGTACGCGCCAGGAGGCGCTGTGTGTCGCGGCTGACGAGATCCGGCGCCACAAGCAGGTATTGCGCGTGGGCGTGGCCAGCACCACGCTGATGATCACCTACCGGTCGGGCTACCAGGAGGTCTACCTGGCGAGGTGAGCCGGTGACCGTGGTGGGTCAGACGGCGCTCGGGCGAGCTGGATCGAGGGGGCCATAGACGTCGGGGATCTGCTTCTCCATGTGCTCGAGCATCTCGTCCAGCCCCTTGTCCAGCTTGAGCTGCATCTCTCCGGCCGTGACCGGCAGGACCTGGAAGATGTGCATCGAGGGCTCGCCGGGCAGGGTGAAGAAGTCGGCCCCGAGGAGGAAGGGAGGGATGAGCACCGCGCCGCAGAGATCCGTGCCGGGCGCGTACGGCTCGGGCGGATCGCCGTTGGGAATGGAGTGACCCCAGCCCAGCCAGGTGGAGAAGTCGTGGGGCAGGCGCGCAAGCTGCTTCAGGAGGCGGATCGGCCAGTAGTTGCGGTCGTCTTTCAGCGCCGCTTCCTCCAGCGGCCAGTCTGCCGGCAGGATCATGCACAGCTCGGCGTGGCGCCACTGCTCGCCGTCTTCCAGCTCGGCCGGGACGGTCATGGCCAGGGCGCTCATCCCGGATGTCGCGATCACCTGGTAGGGGTGCGCCTCGCTGGCCGGCACCCGATGGATGTCGATGTGGATGCGATCGGAGACGATCTCGTGGAAGACCATGCCCAGCGGACCGATGTTCTTCTCCAGGTGCCCCGAGATCCGCTCGTCATCGGCCTGGGCGATCTGCCGGCTCTCGGGCGCCACCTCGGTGTGCCGGTAGATCGGCGATCCGGATCCGCTCCGCTCTTCATCGCTCATGAATATCGCCTCCGCAGTAAAATTCGCTCTTTTCATCGTCTTCGCTGGACGCGACCTGCGTCAAGGCATTTTTGTGCTTTCACTTGCCCGCGAGCGCCGCAGCGGGCAGGATCGGCTCGGGAGGTGACCTGCCATGCCGCCTGCACAGGAGTCCATCAACCGCTTGCTGGCCGATCTGCGGCTGGACACGCCGATCATCGCCGTGAGCGACGCCGAGCCAGGGCCGCTGTACGAGCCGCTGGTCCACGCAAGGGGCGGGACCTGCTGCTTCGCTTATTACGAGCGCTGGCTGAAGGGCGAGACGCTGGTCGTCGAGCGGGACCGGGGCGGCTTCGACAATCCGCAGCACGGCTGCCCGGGCGGCCAGAGCGCCCTCGGCCTGGCCGACGGCTACCCGCCCTGGATGGCGCACTTTCTGACCGACGGCCAGGGCGCGCCCATGGGCGAGGGGCTCAAGGCGACGCCGGACCTGGCCCAGGCCTTCCTGGACCGCTCGCAGCCTCCCGAGCCGGGCGGCGACAGCGTGCTGATCGGGCCGCTCAAGCTCGAAGGCTGGAGCGCGGTCCGTTCGCTGACCTTCCTCGTCGATCCGGACCGGCTGAGCGCCCTGCTCACCCTGGTTGGCTTCTGGTCGGACGGGATCGAGACCGCCGCGCCGTTTTCCTCCGGCTGCGGCCTGCTGTGGCGCGAGCTGCTCATGCAGGAGCGGGACATGGCCGTGCTGGGCGCGACCGACATCGCCATGCGCAAGTACCTGCCGCCGGAGATCCTGGCGCTGACCGTATCACCTGCTCGCTTCGAGCGCATGCTCGGCTACCCGGACAGCGCATTTCTGCGCCGGAGCTGGTGGCAGGGCCTGCTGGACAGCCGGCAGAAGGCGCGGGGGCCGGTCGAGTGATCGCGGGCGGATACACGCACGTCGAGCACGCCGGCGACGCGGGCCTGCACGTGCAGGCGAGCAGTCTGGAGGCGCTCTTCGACCAGGCGGCACGCGGGCTGCTCGATCTGATCTGCGATCCGAGAAGCGTGCGCGCGGAGCGCGAGCGGGCGATCGCGCTCGAGGCCGGAAGCCTGGAGGAGCTGATGGTGAGCTGGCTCAACGAGCTGCTCTTTCTGCTCGAGACCGAGGAGCTGCTGCTCGGCCGCTTCGAGCTGCGGGTCGAGGCCGGCAGCGAATCGGCCAACCTGCGGGCCAGCGCGCATGGCGAGCAGCTCGATCCGAACCGCCACGTCGTCCGGACCTGCGTCAAGGCGGCCACCTACCACGGCGTGCGGGTTGCGCAGCGCGACGGCGCGTGGCGCGCCGAGATCGTGCTGGACTTGTAGGGAGCGACTCATGGCCGGGCGAACGACCATCGAAAAACGGAGTT
>JAFGRB010000285.1 GCA_016935365.1 Deltaproteobacteria bacterium | reverse complement strand
TGCCGGGCCGCTGGTTCACCGGGCCGGCCCAGATGATCGACGGCCTGTACTTCCCGGGCTTCGGCCCCGACGACGCCAACGCCGACATCGGCGACAGCGCCATCATGGAGACGTCCGGCATCGGCGGATTCGCCATGGCGGCCGCCCCGGCCATCGTGCAGTTCGTGGGCGGCTCGGCCGCGGACGCCCTGGCCACGACGAGGCGCATGGGACGCATCACCGTCGGCCGCAACCCCACCTGGGCCATCCCGAGCCTGGGCTTTGCCGGGGCCCCGACGGGGATCGATGTCCTGGCGGTCTGCGAGTTGAACCTGCTGCCGGCCATCAACACGGGCATCGCCCACAAGGAGCCCGGGGTGGGTCAGGTGGGCGCCGGCCTGGTCTCGCCTCCCTGGGATTGCTTCCACGGCGCTTTGGATGCATTCTACGAGCATCACCGCGCGCAGAGCGGGCGGTGAGAAAGGCTGTTTCACTTTCACATATCAAGCTCATGGAGGAGCGCCATGCTACCAGTCGATCTGTCCATCCCGCTCGGCATCCAGACCCCGGCCTGGCCGACCTACGAGCCGCTGCAGATGAAGTACTTCAAGCGCCTGGCGCCCAACGGCGCCAACGGCCAGCTCCTGACCCACTCCAACCATGTGGGCACGCACCTGGACGGGGAGATCCACTTCTACACCCCGGGCCGCGACATCGCCTCGCTGCCGCTCGACTACCTCATGCACGATGGCGTGGTGGTCGATCTCTCGGACGCGGCTGGAGACTATGACGTCTACACCTCGAAGATGGTCGAGGAGCGGGTGGAGGTCAGGCGCGGCGATATCCTGATCATCCACACCGGCTACCACCACTACGGCTGGGACCAGCCGGCGGCCGACGAGGTCAAGTACATGGTCAAGCACCCGGGACCCGACCGGGAGTTCGCCGACTGGGCCAAGAGGAAGGAGCTGCGCTGGATCGGGGT
The DNA here is from genome assembly GCA_016935365.1 of Deltaproteobacteria bacterium. Classification (GTDB taxonomy): domain Bacteria; phylum Myxococcota; class B64-G9; order B64-G9; family B64-G9; genus JAFGRB01. The sequence goes on along the minus strand of JAFGRB010000285.1, from coordinate 5,452 downwards.
CGACTGCGGCAGCGCCGACCACCCCATGAACACGATCATCCGCAACTGGATGCCCCGCGAGGCCAAGCAGGCCGACGCGCACTTCCGCAAGAAGTACAAGAAGCCGCTGGCCGAGTTCTTCTCCGACGACAAGTACCAGCTCATGCACCTGGAGATGTTCAACCACGGCATCGTGCACGCCGAGTGCGTGGGCGGCGATATCGACCTGCTGCTCAACCGGCGGGCGGTCGTCGGGGCCTTCCCCTGGCGGCTGGTCGACGGCGAGAGCTGCATCTGCCGCATCCTGGCCTTCGTGCCGCCGGACGAGCACGCCGAGCTGATGGCCAAGAAGAAGCGGGCGAGCCTGACCCGCTTCGGAGACGTGGCCGGCATCGAGAACGACTGGCTGCACGCCGAGGGGCGGGCCCGGGCCGGCAAGAGGCGCGGCAAGGCCAAGACAGCGCACAAGAGCGCGCGGCGGGCCGGCAAGCGCTGAGCGCGCAGAGAGACCGAGGGCACATGGACGTCATCATCCAGGGCGCGGGCGGCATCGGCGGGGTGATCGCGGCCGAGCTGCTGCGCGCGGGATACACGCCGGCGCTGGTGACCGGCAACGCCGAGATCGCCGACCGTATCCGGCAGCGCGGCCTGTGCGTGACGGTCCCCGGGCGCGCCTTCGCGATCCACCCGCCGGCCGTGTCCAGCCTGAGCGAGCTGGATCCGGCTCGGCGCTTCGACGTGGCCTTGCTGGCCATGAAGGCCACCCGGGTGCTCAAGGCCGCCGGCGAGGTGGAGCCGCACCTGGACCCGGACGGCTTCGTGGTCAGCCTGCAGAACGGCATCGTCGAGGACGCCCTGTCCGACAGGCTCGGCAAGCAGCGGGTCGTCTCGGCCGTGGTGGGCTGGGGCGGGACCATGCACGCGCCGGGCGTGGTGGAGCGCACCAGCGACGGCGAGATCCACCTGGGCGAGCTGGACGCGCCGGTGAGCGAGCGGGTCCGCCAGACGGCCCGGCTGCTCGAGGCGGTCACGCCGGTCGTGTGCTCGGACAACATGCGCGGGGTGCTGTGGAGCAAGCTGGCCATCAACGCCACCATCACCACCCTGGGCGCGCTGGCAGGCCAGCTCCTGGGCGAGATGCTCGTCGACCGCATCGCCCGCAAGGTCTTCGCCGCCATCTACGCCGAGGCGATCGACACGGCCGACGCCCTGGGCGTCGTGCTCGAGAGGGTGGCCGCGCCGCCGCGATTGCTCTACGCGCCGCGAAGCGCCTCCTTCGCCCGCCGCCTGGCCGTGGACGCGCTCATCCGGGCGGTGGGCTTCCGCTACCGAAAGCTCAAGTCCTCCATGCTCCAGAGCCTCGAGCGGGGCCGGAGCACCGAGATCGACTACCTCAACGGCTACATCGCCCGGCGCGCCAACCAGGCCGACGTGCCGGCACCCTGCAACACAGCCGCGACCCGCATGGTCAAGGAGATCGAGCGGGGCGAGCGCGAGATAGGGCCGCAGAACCTGGCCGAGCTCGCCGGGCTCATCTGAACAGGACCCGCGTCCTGCGAGGGATCCATCGATGCGAAACGACGACCGGAGACCAAGGTGGACAATCTGCGCGACGATTCTGGTACCCGGCCTGGTACTGCTCGCCGGCTGCGGCGGTGGCGGCGGCAACGACATGCCGCTCGATCCCGACGTGGATCCGATCACCGATGGCGACTGGTACCGTCCGGAGGTCAGCAGCACCTGGCAGTGGCAGCTCCTGGAGACGGTCGAGCCGGGCTACGACGTCGAGATCTACGACATCGATCTCTTCGACAGCTCGGCCCAGCTGATCTCTGATCTCCAGGCGGACGGGAAGAAAGTGATCTGCTACTTCTCGGCCGGCTCGTCCGAGGACTGGCGCGACGATTTCGACCGCTTCGAGGCGGGCGAGATGGGCGAGCCGCTCGACGACTGGGAAGGCGAGCGCTGGCTGGACATCCGCTCGACGAACGTGCACGCCATCATGCTCGACAGGCTGGATCTGGCGGTCGAGAAGGGCTGCGACGGCGTCGAGCCCGACAACGTCGACGGCTACGCCAACGTGACCGGATTTCCGCTCAGCGAGCGGGACCAGCTGGCCTTCAACCGCTTCGTGGCCAACGCCGCCCACGAGCGGACGCTCACCGTGGGCCTCAAGAACGACGGCGGCCAGGCGGAGGACCTGGTCGACTACTACGACTTCGAGCTCAACGAGCAGTGCCACGAGCTCGACGAGTGCGGCGAGTACGCGGTCTTCACCGACGAGGGCAAGCCGATCCTCAACGCCGAGTACGCGGAATCCCTGGCCGATGCCGAGATCCTGTCCCAGGACTACTGCCCGCACGCGCTCGCGGCCGAGATCCGCACGCTGATCCTGCCGCTCGCCCTGGACGACAGCTTCCGGGTCTCGTGCGACGAGTGAGCGATCACGGTCGTGCGGCCAACCGGAGCACGTCCCGCACGTAACCCAGAGTCAGAAACAGACCCATCGCGACCAGGATAGCGTCGACCCACCAGTCGTCGCCGCCGTCGAGCAGTCTCGGAACGAACCAGCAAAGCAGCAGGCAGCCGCCGATCGCGCTGGCGAAGGTCAGCAGGACGTCCTCTGGATAGCTGCTTGGTTCGCGGGGCACCCCGGGGTGCCTGCGAGCGCGGATCTTGCACGCCAGGACCAGGGTTCCGGACAGGATGCAGAGGATGCCGATCGCCACGAGAACGATGTCCAGAAAGAAGTGACCGCTGCTGGGCAGTCTATCTGAGGCTGCGAGGGAGAGGCTCGCGATGAACAGCACCACGAGAAGCGCGAGAGCACCGTGTAGGACATGAGCTCCTCCCAGCACGACGTGGAGGGCCTCTTCGAGGGAGCTCCGGATGGCACCTGCTCGCTCGACATGGCTGGAATCGATGTCGCTGGAATCGACCTCGGCCTGGTCCTCGCTCGGCGGATGCTCGGCGATCGAGGAATCGGCTGCCGGGTCCACCATTCTGTTCGCGACCAGTACCCTGACCAGCTGGTCGATATCGCTCATGAGCCGGTTGCAGTTCCATGTCCAGTCTTCGGTCTCGATGATCACATGGAAGGCCGCGTCGACGTCTCGGGTCTGGGTGTGGATGACATATCTGCTATCTGCACTGGTCTCCACGAAGCGGACCTCGCGGACGGCGTCCCAGGGTGCGCTTCTTCTGCCTCTCAGGGACCGGATCGCGATCCCGCCGGCGCTGGCCACCAGTCTGAAGACGAATGTCTCCAGGAGGAAACCGACCGCGAGAGCGGCCAGGGCGAGCATCAGGCCGCCCATGATCTTTGCCTGGAGCCTGGGATCGCCGATACACCATATCCCGAGCGCCGCGAAGAGTGGGACCGCGACGAGCAAGCCGGCGCGGGCTCTCCAGCTCCAGGATACTTCCGCCGTCGGCTCTCCGTCTCGCGCATCTATGCTGCTCGGCGGCAATTCCACCAGACAGCCTCCTGCTCTCCAGGCCCCATCGAGCGGGCCGTCACGGGCCGGCCAGCTCTCTGAGCTCGCGGTTCGCGAGCGTGATGCTCTCGGCTCCGAGGCTGTGATCCAGGCCGGCCCGCAGCATGGCCCTCCCCAGGTCCTCGGCCCGGATGCCCAGGGGCGGTGCGAGCCCGAGGAGGGGCTTCAACAGCCAGCGCGAGAGCCCGGTCGGCGCCACCGGCAGGATGAAGCCCGGCCGCACGTTGACGTGGTGCGTCAGCCCGAGCTCCGCCAGCCGGTCTTCCGCCTCGGCCTTGACCCGGGCCCACATCATCCGCGAGTCGCGGTGGGTGCCGGCCCCGGACAGGTAGACGAAGCTCGCGCCGGGGCTCTCCTCTTTCAGGCTGCGGGCCGCGGCCAGGGCGTAGGTCACGTGGATCTCGCGGTACTGGGCCTCGCCCGAGACCTTCCTCGCCGAGCTGCCCAGGCAGAACAGGCAGGTGTCGACGCCGCGCAGGTGACGGGCGATGGGGCTCAGGTCGGCGAAGTCCGAGCACATCACCTCGACCAGCGCGGGGTGCGAGGAGCCGAGCGGGCGGCGTGTCACGGCCCGGACCTCGGCCACGCCGGGGTCGGCCAGGCAGGCGTGGACCGCGCCGTTGCCGGCGGTGCCGGTCGAGCCGAAGACCACGACGACGCGGCCTCGGGCGGATGGCTCGTCGATCTCTGAGTTCATTTCGGACCTCGTTGACCGTTCGTCTCCTTGGGTTCGAGAATAGCGCCTCGACGATGGAGTTGACAGGGGGTGGGGGCGGATCCAGGATTCGAGAGTGGAAGTCATTGCCAGGGGAGGGGCGGCGAACGTGGATCTGGATGACGTCAAGGCGGGTGGGGATGTCACCGTCGATCTGAGAAAGCCCACCCGAGGGTTCCGCGTCAAGCTATTGGTCGTCCCTCTTTTCATCGCGGTCGCGGCCTATCTTCTCTGCCCGGTGAGCAGAGGCGGTCTGCGTCTTGTTCTCCTTGCGATTTTTCTCGGGATCGGCGTCGGGTCATACCTGCTCAATACGTTGTCATCTCCGTCTCGCAGGGTGTTTTCGGATACCGGGGTCATCACTCACTTCTCGTTCGGCAGGCAGAAGACCGCACTCTACTCCGACCTGATCTTCGCCAGGGAGCTCTGCCCGTATGGTATCAGGCGAATCGAGCTCATCTTCAAGGAAGGGCAGCAGATCTGGGCGTCGGCATTACATGAAGGGTACATGGCGCTGCGGTCGAAGCTCCTGCAGCTCTCCGTTATCCGGGAGGAGCATGCCCTCCCGGAGGACGAAAAGAGGGTGAGCGGATCCCGTCACGATCGGAAGACGGATGGATGAGCGTCGTTCGACGCTCTGAGAACAGAGGACGGAAACCGTGATCACCTGCTCCATGCACAGCAGGGCCAAGGCCGCCTGGCGCTGCACCGAGTGCCACAAGGACCTGTGTCCCGACTGCGCCGCCAGCGGCGAGAGCCAGTCCGGCGCGGTCGTGCGCTGCAAGCACTGCGGCGCGCTGGCCATACCGCTCATGGAGCACAGGGAGATCCAGCCCTACTGGAAGATGTTCCCGGCCTTTCTGGGCGCCATCGTCTCGCTGGAAGGGCTGCTGCAGATCCTCGCGGTGGCCGTCGTCATGTACCTGGTCTCTTTCATCCCCCTCCTCGGCGGCCTGCTGTCTCTGTCCCTGTGGATCGCCTACTACTTCTCGGTCATCCGGAAGGCGGCCTTCGGCGCCGAGCGCCTGCCCACGATCTCCGACTTCGAGAACCCCCTGGACGACATGGTTGCGCCCTTGCTGCGCTTCGTCCTCGCCTCGCTCATCCTCTGGGCCCCCACGGTCTGGTACATCGCAAGCCACCCCGATCTCGTGTTCGTCATCAAGAAGCCGCTCTTGCTCTTCACGGACCCGGTCCTGATCCTGATCATGCTGGCGGGCATCCTCTACTTCCCGGGCACGATCATCACCGCCGCCATCTC
>JAFGRB010000284.1 GCA_016935365.1 Deltaproteobacteria bacterium | reverse complement strand
TGTCGCCGGCCTTGTCGCCGGTCTTCTCGCCGGCCTTGTCGCCGGGATTGCTTCCCGGATTGCCGCCCGGATTGCCGGCCGGGTTGCCGCCCGGACTGCCGCCCGGACTGCCGCCTGGATTGTCGCCAGGCTTGTCGCCGGCCTTGTTGCCGGGCTCGGCGCCGGCCTTGTCGCCCTCCTTCCCCTTGTCGGGCCGGGTCTTGGTCGTCGGAGGCTGCTCGTCGTGCACGGTGATCCAGAACGCATCGCCCTCGCCCCGCTCGACCTCGATCCTCCTTACCGGCTTGATCTGGAACTCGATGCCCTGCAGGTCGGCCAGGCCGATATCGGCGATCACCTCCCCCTTGCCGCTCTTGGCCTCCTTGGTCGAGAAGGCCAGCCAGGTCACGACACCCGCACACAGCAGCGCCGCGATGTGCAGACCGAGGATCCAGCGCAGCCTCATGACCGCCTCCCCTTCTCGCGCCCCCGGCCCCATCGGGTCAGCATGCCCAGCCCCAGCACGAGCAGCGGCACGGCAAAGACCGTCCCGTAGAACCAGTAGACATCCTCCGCCCGGGTATGGACGATCGGGACATCCTCCTCTCGGGTGGTCGCGCCGCCCGCCCGCCCCTCGCCGAGCAACCAGTCCAGCACGTCGGTAAAGAGCCGGTGGTTGCCGCCCCGGAAGTAGAAGAAGGGATCGGCGAAGACGTCCGCATCCGCGAAGACGACCACCCGCATCTCGTCGCTGAGCGGCTCGGTCCGCCCGGCCTTCACGTCCGGAGCCTTCTTCTCCGCCTCGGCGGCCTTCTCTTCTCCGGCCGGGGACCTCTCGTCTTCTTTCGAGGCCTTCTTCGCCTTCGGCTTGTCGGCCTCGGTCCCCTGGGCGGTCTTCCGGCTGATCGCCGCGGCGATCTGGAACTGCTTGCGCGGCTCGTCGTCGCCTCGCAGCAGGTCGGCCTGCCGATCCGCCCAGGCGTTCTCCCGGGTCCGGACGATGAAGCGCAGCCTGGGAGTGGCCTTGCCCTTGGCGCCCTTGGCGTCTTTGGCGTCTTTGGACTCCTTGGCGCGGCCCAGCGATCCCGTGGTCGGGAAGACGATGGCCACCTCCTGGCTGTGCTGGCTGACCCAGGTCGTGGCGCCGTGGGAGGAGAAGGTGTTGGTGCCGATGGCGTACCAGTCCGCCCGCGTGCCGGTGAAGGGGATGAAGTAGCGGTCGTGGGCCAGGCGTACCGGATCGAACTCCAGCCCCAGCCAGGCCAGCAGATCCGCCCCCGGCTCCGCACCGGCCTCCGGATCGAGCAGGACGAGCATGCGCCCGCCTCGCTCCAGGTAGGTCTCGAGCGCGCCGAGCTCTCCCGGGATCAGGCCCTGCCGGGGCCCCGCCCATATCACCAGCGCCGCGTCGTCGGGCACGGCGTCGGTCAGTCCCTCCATCACGCCGAGCTGCTTGACGGTGAAGTTCTTGCTCTCGATGTGCTTCTTGAGAAGCGAGATGCGCGGCCTGGGATCGCCCTCCCGCCTGCGCTCGCCGCGCTCCTCGTGGCCGGTCAGCAGGTAGACCACCTGGCGCTTGTAGGTCAGCTTGAGCATGGCCGTCTGGAACTCGGAGTCGAGCTTGCGGAGCTTCCGCTTGGCCCGCTTGAGCTCGTCGCCCAGCTCGATCTTCTGGCTCTTGCCGCCCCGCACCAGCACCACGGTCCCCTCGCGGGAGACGCGGTGCTCGCGGGCCAGCTCCGGCTCCAGGGCGCGATCGACCAGCTCGGCGGTGAAGCGCGGCGAGAGCTCGGCCAGCTCCTCGAAGTAGGGCTCCGTCTCCGACAGCACGTCGTTGGCAGCCGGGAAGAAGAGCAGCGCCTTGGTGTCCTCGGCCAGCCCGGTGACCAGCGAGCGGGTCGAATCGCTCGGCGAGGTGGTGCGGAAGTAGCTCAGGTCCCCGTGCACGTCGATACGATCGGCCAAGGCGTTCAGCACGAAGAGCGTGGAGAGCAGCAAGGCCATGCGGGCGCCCGAGCCGGCCGAGGCGTGCACGCGTCCAATCTCGATCCCGCTGCCGCGGCTCATGGAGGCCAGGCTCCACTGCACGAAGATCATCGGGATCACGGCGCACACGAGCAGGATGGGCCAGATCGCGCGCAACAGCTCGGCCAGGCCCGGCCCCCGGTCCTTGCCGATCGTCCGGGCCGGTGCGCCTAGCAGATCCGAGCCGAGCGCATAGATGACGAGCGCCGCCACGCCGAGCAGCGCGAGCAGGAAGACCAGGTGCTCGACCCGGCGGGCGTCGTCGGTCGAGCGCAACCAGGCCAGACAGAACGCGGACGTGGCCAGCAGCACCGCCGCGGCACCCGAGCCGCTCACCAGCCAGCGGGCGAGGTCCTGCCCGCCGACGAGCCTCTCGCCCACGAACACGGCCACCAGGCCCAGCGCGTAGAGCACCAGCGCCTGCGGCCCCCTCAGGCTTCCCCATCTCACCGCCATCGTCTCGACTCCAGCATCCGGGTGGCCGCCGCCAGGAAGAAGGCGCACACCGACAGGTAGTAGACCGCGTCGCGCAGGTGGATCCTTCCGCTCATGAAGGACCGGTAGTGCAGGTTGTGCAGCGCCATGTACGCGAAGATCCCGCTCAACGGCCGGTCGGCCTCCTGGCCGAGCTTCCACATCAGAATCAAGGCCACCAGCAAGGCACCGGAGACGAAGGCGGCCACGATCTGGTTGCGGGCCACGGCCGAGCCGAACAGGCCGATCGCCATGCTGGCGGCGCCGAGCAGCAGCAAGCCCAGGTAGCCGGCAAACACGTGTCCCCAGGACACCTTGCCGACGATCCATACCATCAGCGGCATGTAGAGCGTCACCAGGGTAAGCAGCGCCAGGAACAGAAAGCCGCCCAGGAACTTGCCCATCACGACCTGGAAGTCGCGCACCGGCGAGGTGAGCAGCAAAGCAGCCGTACCCGTCTGCTGCTCCTCGGCCAGCAAGCGCATCGAGATGAACACGCTGGCCACCATGGTCGTACCCGAGAGCACGAAGAAGAACTGGTAGAGCACCTCGGCCGAAAGCTTGTCCCCCTCGGTCAACGCCCAGAGGTTGAAGAGCAAACCGTCCAGGGCGAGCACCAGGGCGGCCACCACGAAGCCCAGCGGGCTGCGCAGGGTGGCCGAGAGCTCTCGGCGGGCGATGAGCCACGTGCTGCTCACGATTCTGCCTCCCGCGGTCCGGTCAGTTTCAGAAAGACGCTCTCCAGATCCCCCCGCAAAAGGGTCAGGACCTCGAGGCCCAGGCCCGCCTCCACCACGGCCCGGGCCGCATCCCGGCGCAGGTCGCGGCTGCAGACCAGCTCGGCGCTCAGCCGATCTTCGGGCCTGGCCTCGATCTCGATCGCCTCCAGCCCCTCCAGGCCGCCGAGCGCCTTCTCGAGCGCCCCTCGCGATCCAGCCGCATCCAGCCGGATGCGCAGCTTGGAGCCGAGCTTGCCGGTCAGCTCCTCCTCGGTGCCCTGGGCGGCCACCTGGCCCCGGTGCATGACCAGGATCCGATCGCAGGTCTGGCTGATCTCGTGCAGGATGTGGCTCGAGAGCAGTAGCGTGTGCTGGCCGCGCAGCGCGCGGATGAGATCCCGCATCTCGACGATCTGGGCGGGATCGAGCCCGGCGATCGGCTCGTCCAGCAGGACCAGCGGGGGCTGGTGCACGATGGCCTGGGCGATGCCCACCCGCTTCTTGAAGCCGTAGGAGAGCGTCTCGATGCGCTGCTGCTCCACGTCCCCGAGCCGGCAGCGCGAGATGGCCCGGTCGACCCGCTCGGCCAGGTCGCCCTTCGCCACACCCCGGAGCCGGGCGGCGAAGGCGAGGAAGTCGCGGACCCGCATCTCTCCGTACAGCGGGGGCTCCTCGGGCAGGAAACCGATCCGGCCGCGGACCGCGATCGAGTCGACCGAGATGTCGGCCTCGCCGATCCGGGCCGTGCCGGCGGTCGGGGCCAGCAGGCAGGCCAGCATCCGGAGCAGGGTGGTCTTGCCCGCGCCGTTGAGGCCCAGCAGCCCCACGCACTCGCCCTGCTTGACGGTGAAGCTCACGTCGTTGACGGCCTTGCAGTCTGCATAGCTCTTGGTCAGATGGCTTGCGGCAATCATGGCAAGGGATCAAAACCCCGATGCGCACGTCTTGTCAAGGGCCTATGCCGAATCCCAATCCACGGAAATCCTTACATTATCCTGGCCAGCGGCAGGGCTCTGTGCTATGGATCCGGCGATGCTCGAGCTGCACTTCCTGGCCTCCGGCTCCCGGGGCAATGCCACCTTGCTGCGCTGGGGCAGCTTTCGCCTGCTGATCGACTGCGGCCTGAGCGCCCGCGAGCTGGCCTGTCGCTTCGAGACGCTCGGCGAGCGCATCGAGGACCTGGATGCGCTGTGCGTGACCCACGAGCACAGCGATCACGTGACCGGGCTGGCCGGGCTGCTTCGCAGACACGCCTATCAGCTGCCGGTCCACCTGACCGAGCCGACCGCCGAGCGATTGCGGATCGGCAGGCGCGCCCGGGCCGCGCTCGCGCCCATCGCGCCCGGCCGGCCTTTCCAGGCAGGGCCGCTGGAGATCGTGCCCTTTCGCGTCTCCCACGACGCGGCCGAGCCGGTCGGCTTCCGCATCCGGCTGCCGGACGGCCGCGCTCTGGGCCTGGCCACCGATCTGGGCTTCCCCAACCCCGAGGCCGTAGAGGCGCTGGCCGGCTGCGAGCTCATCGGCCTGGAGTCCAACCACGACCCGGATCTGCTGACCGCCGGCCCCTACCCCGCCTTCCTGAAGCGCCGCATCCGATCCAGAAAGGGCCACCTGTCCAACGCCGACGCGGCCGGCCTGCTCGGCCGGATCGCCTCGGACCGCCTCCAGGCCCTCTTCGCCCTGCACCTGTCCGAGATCAACAACCGCCACAAGCTCGCCCGCGCGGCCCTGCGCCAGGGCCTCGACGGGCTCGGCCTGAGCCGGGTGCCCGTGCAGGTCGCCGGCCAGCACGCGAGCACCAGCTTCGGCCGCAGCGCCCGCGGGCAGCTGTGCCTGCTGTGAGCCGATCATCCTGTCGCCGGCAGATTCAAGCTTCCCCGGGCTTCGCCCTGAGCCTCATACATCTTCTCCTTCGCCTTTTTCCGCTGCGAAGCGGCGGAAACAAATCCGAGCATTCACGAAATGATCTGGTAGACCATTACCGTAGCCATTGGCAACGGCGGCTAGCCTCGATTTCCACGGTACAGAGTTCTGCTAACAATACGGTCTGAGATTCAAGAAATCAACGCAAGTAAGACTGGTTACGGG
>JAFGRB010000283.1 GCA_016935365.1 Deltaproteobacteria bacterium | reverse complement strand
CTTGGCGCTGAAGATCCTCGGTGATCCGCTTCAGGTCGTAACCGAGCGACTCGGCATGAGCCTCCCGCCTGCGGCGGATCTCCTCGACGATCTCGTCATCAAGGTTGTTGGTCATTCATCAACTCCTCGGGCGTGCAGATCACGGGCGGTTCGTAGCCTGCCTCTCTGCACACGCCTTCGATGGCTTGGCGCATGGCCGCGTTCGCGATGTGCCTGCAGTTCCAAGTCAGGAGGTAGTCTACTCCATGGACGGCGGCAACCGCAATGTGAAGCGCGTCTTCAGCCGCCTTACGGGGTACAGCTCCGGCCTCTACGAGTTTCGCCGCGAGTTCGCCCGCGCTGTCCGTGATCCTGAGTCGCGGGATTCCCTGCAAGAAGGCCGCCCTCTTCCGCGCCGCCTCCTCGTCGCCCCCGGATGCCTCGCTGGCCACGAGTTGAGAGACGAACAGCTCGTACCCTCCGGCCCGGAGAGCAAACCAGTCCCGCGTGACCTGCTGGTGCCCGGCGACCACCAGATCCCGGCTCGGCCGCGACGTCGCGTAGCCGACCACACCTGTCTCCAGATACACAGCCGGTTTCGTCATTCGTCTCGCTTCTTCGGCCTAACGCTCGGTGTGAGCCGCGCGGTCTTCCGCGTCGGCTCCACACCGTTGTTGGGACTCTTATAATCTCTCTGGTCGAACATTCCTCAGCGGCTTTTCCATCGCCGGATTCCGCTCCAGAATCATTTCGTAAAGGTACGACCAGTATTCAGTGGCAAGCAGGCCAACCCCCTGCATGTTTCGGCGAACGAACGATGCGGTTTTCAGTACGCGGTGCTTTCGGAGGTCGTCAAGGAACACGGGCGACCGGAGGCGGCAGACTCTCTTGATTTGTCCGAAGTAGGCTTCCCCGTCTCGCCACCCCGCGCTATTGCGCGCCAAGCCATCTCCAGAAAAGGTGAATACGTCGGTGATAGCACGGACAGGAGAGCACCTGTACATGAGCAGTACGTCTCCAGGTGTTGTCCGTTTCGACATTCCCCAGTCCATGCAGTTATGGTCGTCCAGGTATTCCCATTGACCCTTGAGGGCCTGCAAAATCCAAACTTTCCGGGCTACGCCGAAATAGCGTTTCAGTTCGATGATCTCAAGTGATGACGGTGCGTCCGGCCAGTCGTGATGCCAACATACGATCACATCACATTTGCGTACTGCATGGCGGTGTGCCTTGAAGTTGCTTGACCGAAACTCGAACTCGATCCGGGTTCTTTTCTCCGAATCGCCGATTCGCCGGTAGGCGATACAGTCCGGGAATTGGGGCCGTATTTCCTCAATTCGGAATTGGAGTCGGCGAGCGACATTAGCGAATAAAAAGACAACTCCGAGTTCATTAGACGGAGCGTACTCTAAGGGAGCATTCTTCAGCGCGACTGGCTTGTGTTCCTTCTTCATCTTTCCCGTCCCAACGCTCAGCATCAGCGGCGGCGCGTAGCGCCGTCCGCTGCATGCTGTTGTTAGCTGTCGGTCCGTGCCATCAACCGAAGATCTCATCCGGTGACACCGAGAGCCACCGCGACCCGTTGAGCTTGAACAGTTCGAGGCGCTCGCCGCGCTTCCATTCTGCCAGAATGACAGCCTTCGCCCTGTGGTGCTTCGCGACTCTCTTCAAGCGAACGAGGTCGTCTGGCTTCGGCCTCGGGGCGGAACCTCCCTTCGTTTGGATGAGCACGATCTCGAATAGGTCGCCGCGCTTGAGACCTGGGCCATCTTGGCGGTGGTCCTTTCGGATGGCGATCAGGTCCACAATGCCACGGGCTTCGGACTTCGTCTTGCCTCCGAAGTCCACCAAGTTCCACTTGGCGCCCGTTCGCCGGGAGTAGGTGACGAGCCACTTTGTCATCGTGCGCGCCCACTTCGCGGTGTGGTGCGCCTTCCTGCCGGGGCTCATTTCTTCATGCGTACGAGTCATGCTTCTTGGTCAGCTAACGCTCGCATCAGCGGCGACGCGTAGCGCCGTCCGCTGCATGCTGTTGTTATGCGCCCCGCCGGCCGGGCTTGGCATCATATATCCACTCGTTTGCCTCGCGTCATCAGGGCAAGCGCTTCCTGCTCCGAGAGCACCTTGCGCCCGAACAGCTTCGCAAGCAACTGACTCAACGACCCCGTCATGCCAAACAACATCGCATGGGCAGACTCAGGGACCGTTGAATCTGGCGGATTTCGGCGACCATGGGCAACTGCTCATCTCGCCTCGACCTCAGGTGCGCATAACTACAGCTCGAATGGCTGACACGAACAGTATAATACCCTTTCAATGCCTCGAAACCAAACCCGCCCCATGCGGGCGCGCCGTCAACCAAGCCGGTGCTTGCCGCGCGGGGCCCGGGGCGTCTAGGATCCCCTCACGGGGCGAGCGCTGCCCCGGAGGCGAGGTGGGCCATGGCGAGGCGACGCACCATCATCGGGGTCATGGGCGGGGCGGCGGCGGGCGCGGAGGTCTCGCGCATGGCCGAGGAGCTGGGGCAGCGGATCGCCCGGGCCGGCTGGGTGCTGCTCTCGGGCGGGCGGCCGGCCGGGGTCATGCTGGCGGCGAGCCGCGGCGCGAGCGAGGCGGGCGGGCTGGTCATCGGCGTGCTGCCGGGTGCGGATCCGGACGGGGCCAACGACTACGTGGACATCGCCATCGCGACCGGCCTGGCGGACGCGCGCAATCTGGTAAACGTGCTGTCTTCGGACGTGGTGGTCGCCTGCCCGGGCGGGGCGGGCACCCTGAGCGAGGTGGCCCTGGCCGCGAAGAACGGCAAGCCGCTCGTGCTGCTGGGCCTCGACCCCGGGCCGGCCGTGCCCGAGGGCCCGCGCGTGCTGCGGGCTTCCGATCCGGCCGAGGCCGTCGAGCGGATCCGGGCTCTTCTCGGCCGCTGAGCCGCGTCGTCAAGCGCCCCCCACCCGGGCTTCGCCCGACCTCCCCCGTCTTGCGATTATCGACACCCTCTCAAAGGTGGAGGTGCAGATCTCCGTCCCTCCCCTGGTGGGAGGGACCGGCCGAAGGCCGAGGGAGGGGGAGCGCACCGCGCGGATAGCCCGGCCTCTTGAAAGCCAGGTGCGCTTCTGCTTTACTGCCCGGTGGAGGGGAAGGAGGATTCCCAGGTGGTGAAATCGAAGATCGATCGCGACAGGCTCCACCGGCCGACCGAGGCCAAGGCCTCGCCGGACTCCCAGATCCGGGAGGTGGACGAGGTCGTGATCCAGGTCACCCAGGCCTTCTGCCCCAACGGACACAACCTGGTCTGCAACTTCAAGCTCCTCTTCGACGGCGAGCCGGGCATCAGCCTGTGGGTCTCGGACGGCGAGCGGGAAGGCGAGGTCGTGCTCAGCCCCTTCCACGGCGATCACAGCCGCCAAGGGCTGTCCGACTTCGACCCGGGCTCGAAGCTCACGATCTCCTGCCCGATCTGCCGGCACCAGCTTCCCAGGCTCTCGAAGTGCAGCTGCGAGAGAGGCGAGCTCTTCACCCTGTACCTGACGCCCACCCTGGACGACAGCCACGTGGTGGCCCTGTGCGACATCTGGGGCTGCCACCGCTCCAAGGTCTTCGACCAGGCCCAGCTGCTCTCGGCTTACATGGATCAGTGAGGCGACCGTGGCCGCGACCTGCGGCGATCCGACTGCGCGCGGCTTTCGAGCCCTCCTCGCCCTGGGCGCCCTGCTCGCGGCCGGCTGCCGGAGCGCACCCGCGCCCTTGCCGGCCGCGGAAGGCCCGGCCCCGGCGCAGATCACCGCCATCCCCGTCACCCCCGCCTGCGCCCGGGCCGTCTCCCGCCAGGTCGACAACAGCGGCTTCGCGGTCGTGATCTCGGCGGACGAGCTGCTCTCGGCGGGCGGCATGCAGGCGCTCGGCGACCTGTTCCGGCGCGTGCGCGGCATCCCCTGCGTGCGCAGCGTGCGCGACGCGGGCCAGCTCCTGGTGCTCGCCATCGACGAGATGGACCTGGCGGCCGAGCCCCTGGTCCCGGCCGGGGGGCTCGCGGGGGCCGGCCTCCGCGAGCGCCTGGGCGCCTTCCAGGAGCAGATCGATCCGGCCCTGCTGTCGGCCGACGGCCGCACCACGGCCCTGCTCGCCGAGCTCGGCCGCAGCGCGGACCCGAAGTCGGACCAGCGGATCCGCGAGAGCATCCTGTCCGCGCTCTCGGACCTGCCGGCCGGCTGGCAGGGCTACGTGGTCGAGTACCCGGTGGCCGCGGGCGAGTCGCTGCGCTGGCAGGACCGCAGGGCCCGCCAGGCGCTGGCGCTCCTCAACCGCGAGCTCGCCGGCGGGGGGCTTTTGGAGGTGGGCGTGGCCTGCGAGGGCGACGACTGCCTGCTCGAGCCCCGCCACCTGGCGGCCATCGATCGCTTCTGCCGGATCGCCGCGGCCCAGCGCCGGGTGCGCGCGGTGCGCTCCCTGGTGGACACGATCCGCGCGGCCCGCAAGGCCCGCAGCGGCGATCCCGCCCTGCCGGGCACCCAGGAGGAGGCCCTCGGCCTGCTGGCCGCCCTGGCGGACTCGGGCGGCATGCGGCACCTGGCCGACGAGCGCTTCCAGCGGGCCGTGGTGCGGGTGCACTTCGAGACCGGCAACGCGGCCGACTACTGCACGCTGGGCCGCAACCTCAAGAAGGCCGCCCGCGAGGCCAGCGGCGAGAGCCTGGTCTTCACGGTCATCAAGCCGGGCCGCAGCGGGATGTGAGGAGCGAGGCGTGAACGAGATCGACCTGCACGTGCACACCTCGGCCAGCCGCTGCGGGCTGCACAGCCTGCTGGAGGTCCTGGCCCACGCCCGCGGGCTCGGCATGCGGTGCGTGGCCATCACCGATCACGACGACGAGCCGGCCGCGGCCGTGCGGGTGCTGAGCTACCGCTTCCCGAGGGAGTGGGAGGGGCTGCGGGTGCTCGCCGGGATCGAGCTCGGGATCCGGGACGGGGGCCGGATCCGCATCCCCCACCCGGTCAAGCTGCGCGATCTCGACATCTGCCTGGCCGGCTTCCACGCCAATAGCCGGGAGCGGAACGACCTGGAGGCCGAGGAGCTGACCGACGAGCTCGAGTACGCGCTCGCGCACTACCCCTTCATCGACGTCATCTCCCACCCCACCATCCGCGGCTTCGCCCTCGAGCCCGAGCGGACGGCCAGGCTGGCCGCCCGCCACGGCGCAGCGCTGGAGGTCAACAACTGCTCGCTGCGCTACGGCAAGGAGGAGCCCGAGCGCGTGCTCGCGCTGCTGGACGCGGCCCGCCGGCACGGCTGCCTTGTCGCGATCGACTCCGACGCCCATACCGTCGCAGAGCTGGGCGGGGACGAGAAGGCCCGGCCGCTGGTCGAGCAGGCCGGGATCCCGGCCGAGCGCATCGTCAACCGCTCGCTCGAGGCGGTCGTGGAATTCGTGGAGGCCAGGCGCCGGTTCAAGCGCGCGGCGCCTGTGCGAGGAGAGGGCGCATGACGGGGGGGGGGCGGAATCGACGACCCCCTCCCCCGGGCTTCGCCCGGCCCCTCCCGCCAGGGGAGGGGCATATTCACTCTGATCGATTGGAAGTACTACCCCTTCCCCCTTGATGGGGGAAGGCGGGGATGGGGGTGAAAGATGCATAGACAGAACATCACGCTCGCCTTTCAGTGCCTGGCGGCGGCCGCGCTGCTGCTCGCCTGCCAGCCCGAGCCCAGGCCGGACGAGCGGCCCGTGGACCTGCCCCGGGACGGGGCCCTCGCCGGACAGCCCGCGCGCACGGCCGACCTGCCGCTCAAGCCGGGCGCCGATCAGCCTCCGCTGCCCTCGTCGGGCGGCGACATCGCCGCCCGCCTGGTCGGCGACTGGCCCGAGCACAGCGCGCGGATCGACATGCAGGTGCAGCGCGTGCCGGTGCGCGGGATCCTCGACGAGCTGGCCCGGCGCAGCCGGCTCAACTTCGTGCCGGCCGACGACCTGCGCTGCCAGGTGACCCTCGCCCTCACGCAGCAGCCGTGGGTCGCGGTGCTCGACGCCGCGCTGACGACCTGCGACCTGGTGGCGGTCAAGGAGGGCAACGTGGTCCGGGTGCTCCGGCGCAACGCCTACCTCGACGAGCTCCGCCGCTCCAGCAAGTAGAACCAGCCCTTGGTGCGATCCCGGACCTGGAAGGCCACCTGGAAGTCCCGCTGCAGCCAGCCCGCGAAGGCCGGGATGCGGGCGAACTTGCCGAAGCGCACGCGGCGCCTGCCCGAGCGGTCCTTGACCGGCTGCCCCGAGACCAGCACGTAGGCCAGCTCGGGCGTGTCGATCTTCTTCACCAGCTCGCGGGCGTCGGTCACGCCCGAGCTGAAGCGCATCACGTTGGTGTCCGCGCAGTGGGCGGCCAGCCGCCGGCCCGCGAGCAGGGCCACCAGCCCGGCGGTGGACGAGTCCCCGAAGATCGTCTGCTCCGGCCGGGTGTGGGTGCGGACGAACTCGGCCAGCACGCCGGCCTGCTCGAAGAAGCGGCTCTCGTGGTAGAGCACCTCCTGGACCGTGCCGTACTCGGTGTACGCCTCGGCCACGTCGTCCCAGCAGCAGCTCCGCAGCACGCTGCCCACGCCCGGCAGGGGCGAGCCGCTCCACTTCATCGGCTTGCTGTGCTTGCGCACGTAGTCGGGCAGCAGGGTGCGCTGCACCGGCACCCGGACCGCGTAGCCGGTCACCAGCACCGCCAGGATCACGCCCATCACAGCCAGCGCCTCGAAGAAGCTGCGCTCCCGCCTCGCGCGGCGCAGCAGGCCCACGGCGTGCGCGATCAGCCTGGCGGCGGCGAAGCCCGCGCACAGCGCCATGGCCGGGAAGAGCAGCAGGAAGTAGAAGGGAAAGACCCGCGGCAAGAGCGCGATGAAGAGCACGTAGCCCAGCGCCCAGAGCGCGCCGATCCGCGCCGCCCCCAGCGCGGGCCGCTCCAGCAGGACCCGCCGGAAGAAGAACCACCAGCGTACGGGCAGCCAGTCGCTCTCGCCCGGCTTCCCGGAGCGCGGCGCGCTCAGAGGCGCGCCCGGGAGCGCGGCCCCCGACGCCCTGGCCAGCAGGGGCTCGAGCCAGGCCAGGACCGGCGCCAGCACGCAGCCCGCGAAGAGCGCGAAGTTGTCGGTGAAGACGCGGTAGAACATGCTCCGCGACACGCCCGCCTTGGACGGCTTGAGGAAGTGGTAGCGGTAGACGCCGTCCAGGTAGCCCTTGCCGCCCACGGCCAGGCCCAGCACCTGGACGAGCAGCCAGGGGCCGACGAGGCCCAGCGCGAAGCGCAGCCCGGCCCGGCGCGAGTCCAGCACGGCCAGCATGCCCGCCATGATCGCGCCCGGCAGCACGTAGTTGCCGGTGCAGACGCCGAGCGCGAAGGCGACCCCGGACAGGACGTGGCGCCTGCCGAACAGGGCCCACAGCCCCACGCAGACCCACATGACCGCCAGGTTGATCCCGGTCCAGTGGGTCGAGGCCCGGATGAGCGAGAAGGCGCACAGGTAGGCGAAGACCGTCGCCGCCGCGGCCAGCCGGCCCGCGCTGCGCCTGGCGAGCAGGAAGAGAAAGAGCGCGCCGACGAGCGTGGCGAAGACCGGGATCAAGCGCACCATCACGGGCCCGAAGTCGAGCAGGGCGAAGACCAGCACGCCGGGAAGCAGGTGCAGAGGCGGGTGGGCGAAGAAGTAGTCGGCGTAGGGCAGCGCGCCGTGCTCGGCCGTGGCCCAGGCCATGTAGAAGTAGACGTTCTCGTCGCCGACCTCCCAGTGCAGGCTGAAGGACTTTAGGATCAGGAAGAAGGCGCAGGCGAGCCCGAAGGCGGCCCAGGCGGCGATCTCGGCCCAGCGAGCCGGGATGGCCGGCCATGCGGGCGGCGCCGGCGCGGGCGCTTCCTCGGGCGCGGGCTGGCGGGGCCTGGGCTCGGCTGCCTCGCGCTTTGGCTTTCGCTTGGCCACGGCCCGATCATCGGAGCCGATCGGCGGCTTGTCAACCGCGGAGCGCAAGCCCCGGAGGGGCGTGGTTCATCCACGCCCGTACGCCTCTTCGCGTCTGCGGGTGGGGATAAATCCCACCCCTACACCGTGACGCGGGATCGGGCTCACTTGCCGGGCTCCTTCCCGCGCTTGCGCTTCGCGCGCGCCCGGCTCGCGGGCACCAGGTGCTGCGCTCCGCCGCCGATCAGGTCCGCGCGGCCCATGGCCCGCAGGGCCTTGCGCAGGAGCGGCCAGTTCTCGGGATCGTGGTAGCGGAGCAGGGCCTTGTGCAGGCGGCGCTGCCTCTCGCCGCGGGGGACGAAGACCGGCTGGAAGCCGCCCTTCTGGGGGCGCAAGGGGTTCAGGCCCGTGCAGTACATGGCGGTCGCCAGGGTCAGCGGGCTGGGCAGGAAGGTCTGCACCTGGTCGACGCGGATCCGGTTCGACTTGAGCCAGCAGGCGAGCTCGAGCATGTCCTCGTCCCGGGTGCCGGGGTGGGCGGCGATCAGGTAGGGGATCAGGTACTGCTCGAGGCCGGCCTGCGCGGAGTAGCGCTCGAAGAGCGCCCGGAAGCGCTCGAAGACCTCCAGCCCCGGCTTCTGCATGTGGGCGAGCGGCGTCCTGCAGATGTGCTCGGGGGCGACCTTCAGCTGCCCGCCCACGTGGTGCTGGGCGAGCTCGCGCACGTAGTCGGCCGAGCGGACGGCCAGATCCATCCTCACCCCCGAGGCGACGAGCACCTTGTCGACGCCCTCGACGGCCCGGGCCTTTCGGTAGAGCCGGATCAGGGGCGCCGGGCTCGCGTCCAGGTGCTCGCAGATCTCGGGATACAGGCAGGACAAGCGCCGGCAGGCGCCCGCGCCGCCCGGCCGCCTGCAGCCGGTCCGGTACATGTTGGCGGTCGGCCCGCCGAGGTCGGACACGATCCCGGAGAAGCCCGGCACGCCGTCTCGAATGCGTGCGATCTCGGCCAGCACGGAGCGCTCGGAGCGGCTCTGGATCACCGGGCCCTCGTGGCAGGCCAGGGAGCAGAAGCTGCAGCCGCCGTAGCAGCCCCTGAGCACGGTGACCGAGAAGCGGATCATCTCGTAGGCCGGGATGCGGGCCTTGCCATACGCGGGGTGCGGCCTGCGGCTGTAGGGCAGCTCGTAGACCCGGTCCAGCTCGCGGGTGCTCAGGGGAAGCGGCGGCGGCCGGACGACCACGTCCCGGTCTCCGTGCCGCTGCACCAGGCTCCGGCCGCTCTCCGGCCGCGCCTGCGCGTAGAGCTCGCGGACCGCCCGGGCGTGGGCCTGCGGTGCTCGGCCCAGGTCCTCGAAGTCCGGCAGCCGCATCGCGCCCGGCTCGGCCGCGCCGTGCGGGCGCGCGAAGGCGCTGCCGCGCAGGTCCCGGATGCCCGCCGTGGCCTCGCCGGCCGCCAGGCGCTGCGCCAGCTCGACCACCGCCCGCTCGGCGTTGCCGAAGAGCAGCAGATCGGCCTTGGCGTCCAGCAGCACCGAGCGCCGCAGCTTGTCGGACCAGTAGTCGTAGTGGGCCAGCCGGCGCAGGCTGGCCTCCAGCCCGCCGATGACCACCGGCACGCCGGGGCAGGCCTGGCGGCAGCGGTTGGCGTAGACGATGACCGCGCGGTCCGGCCGGCGGTCGGGCTCGGCGCCGGGCGAGTAGGCGTCGTCGCTGCGCCTGCGCCGCTCGGCCGTGTAGCGGTTGACCATGGAGTCCATGTTCCCGGAGCTGACCGCGAAGAACAGCTCGGGGGCGCCCAGCCGGGCGAAGTCGTCCGGCCGGGTCCAGTCCGGCTGGGCGATGACGCCCACCCGGAAGCCGTGCGCCTCCAGCACCCGCCCGATCAGCGCCGCGCCGAAGCTGGGGTGATCCACGTAGGCGTCGCCGGTGACCAGGACCACGTCGCAGCGATCCCAGCCCAGGCTGCGCATCTCGGCTGCGGACATGGGGAGCACGGGCACAGGCACGAGCTCGGCTCGGTGCTTCCAGCCGGAGAAGAGATCGAAGTCGGCCAAGCAGGCGCCCTCCGCCGCCCAGTCTAACGGAAGCCGTCGCTTGCCAACAGCCCCGCAGTCGGATACTCATGGATGAACGCCGACAAGCCCGGGAGGAAGCCATGCGAGCCTGTTTCACCGCATCTCTGGTGCTGCTTGCGGCCTGCGCCGCCCATCCGCAGGCCACGGGTCCGGAACGGCCCGCCGAGGCGCGCGCCCAGGGGGCATTCTGGCCGCCAGCGGTCCAGACGGGCAAGCTCCCGATCCCCGCCGAGCGCACCCGGGCGATCGAGGCGCTCGAGAAGGAGGTGGAGGCCGCGCTGAATGCCAAGGACGCGAAGCGCGCCGCGGCCTTGTTCGCTCCGGGCTACGGCGACGTCGAGAACTGGGCCGGGAAGGTCTTCCCGCACGCGCTGGCGCCCTTCGACTTCAAGGTCGAGACGCTCTTTCCGGCCGGGGCGGGCGTCGTGTGCATGATCGACATCTTCATGCCCAAGTACGCCAAGGGCGGCTATGCCCGCTACCAGTGGGGCAAGCCGGTGTACCTCGGCCCGGGCGAGAAGGGACGCTGGTGCGTCCAGAAGTACCCGCCGCCCGGGATGCCCCAGCCGAGGCTCGTGGCGATCGAGGCCCTGGTCTGGCTGGCCCCCGAGCGGGAGTGGATGCGGGCGGAGGCCGAGGTCCGGGTCGAGCCCCGCGGCCAGCAGGTGCTGATCTTCGAGCTCGCGGCCCACGCGCCGCACAGCGACGGCGGGCTCCGGGTCAGCGAGGTCCGCGACTCGAGCGGCAGGCCGCTCGTCTACATGGCGCACGGCGAGACGCTGGCCGTCCAGCTCGCCGAGCTCGCCGACTCGGTCGAGCTGCGCTTTCGATACGAGGGCGAGCCGCCCCAGCACAAGAGCGACTACCTGACGGCCGAGGAGATCCACCTGCGCGGCGACGGCAGGTGGCTCCCGCTGCTGCCGGACACCCAGGCGCGCTTCGACCTGACCGTCCGCTACCCCGAGGGCTACACCCTCTTCGGCCAGGGCGATCGTCTATCCGACCAGGCCCTCGCCTCCGCGCCCGGCTGGAGAGAGGCCCGCTGGACCATGCGCGAGGAGGACATGTACTCGCTCTACGGGGCCCGCGAGTACGTCCACAAGCGCTTCCGCGGCGGGCAGGCCGAGCTGACCGTGGCCCTGTGGCCGAGGCACAAAGACCGGCTCGAGAAAGTCGGCAGCACGGCCGCGCGGCTCATGGAGGGCCTGGAGGCCCTGCTCGGCCCCTACCCTTTCAAGCACCTGCGGGTGGTGGAGACCGGCTACAACGACGGGCGCAGCGGCTACGGGGCCCTGACCAACGTGAGCCTGGGCTGGCGCAACCTGGCCGAGGAGATCGAGGAGGACTTCTTCGCCCACGAGTTCTCCCACGGCTGGTGGGGCGGCCAGGTGCCGTCGGCCCCGGAGGCGAGCTCCAGGGGGCAGTGGAGCGAGACCCTGGCCGAGTACACCTGCTCGCTGGTCCTGGACGAGGCCAAGGCCCTGGAGAAGCGCAAGAGCTGGTCCGAGGGCTACGCCCGGCTGCCCGCCAAGATCGAGAAGCCGATGATGGAAGTGGGCACCAGGAGCGCGCACTGGGGCCTGCACCACGGGGTCACCTACCAGCGCGGCGCGCTCGTGATGACCGCCCTGGAGGACCGCCTCGGGCGCGAGGCGATGAAGAAGCTGCTCCGGGCCTTCATCCGGGAGCGCAGCGGCAAGCAGTCCACCTGGCGCGACTTCCTGGCCTGCCTGACGGAGGAGTCCGGCCGCGAGAAGGCCGAGTGGCTGTTGCACTGGCTCGAGACCAAGGGCGCGCCCGCGCTCAAGCTCGAGGGCGTCAAGGCGTCGGGCGAGAAGGTAAGCGGCGCGATCGCCCAGGCCGACACGGACTTCACCGGCGAGGTGCAGCTCGGCTTCTACCAAGGCGACGCGCTGCTCGGCGTCGAGCGCGTCCCCTACGGGCCGGGCGAGCGCGCCTTCGAGCTGGCGCTGCCAGCAGGCGCCGAGCTGCTGGTGGTCGACCCCCTCTTCCGCACGCCGCGGCGCTACGATCCGAACGCCGACCGGCTCGAGGCCGGCCAGGCGGCCCGCCTGGCGCCTTGACAGCGCAGGGCGCCTCTCCCAACCCCGACCCCGGAGGCTGCATGCGACCGCGGCGCGACGATCCGAACGCCGACCGGCTCGAGGCTGGCCAGGCGGCCCGCCTGGCGCCTTGACAGCGCAGGGCGCCTCTCCTAACCTCGACCCCGGACCCCCTGCCCGGAGGCTGCATGCGACCGCGGCTCGCCGCCCTGCTCGTCGCCCTGCTCGCACTCGCCCCGGCGCTGCCGTGCGCCGGCCAGGCGGAGCAAGCTCCCCTCGGCCTGGACGATCTGCTCCAGCGGGCGCTCGAGCACGACGGCCGGGTGCTGGCCGCCCGGGCCCAGCTCGACGCCTACCGGGCCCATTACGATCTCGCCTGGTGGTCCTGGTTCCCGGTCATCCAGCTCCAGGGGCTCTTCGGCGGCCCGGTCGGCGAGCGCAAGCTGAAATGCCCCGAGAGAGACGACTGCGTAGAGCTGAACAAGAACTGGCGGCCCGGCTCGTTCGACTTCGGCCAGATGAGCTTCGCGGTCGGCGGCAAGCTGGAGGCGGCCGTGCCGCTGTACACCTTCGGCAAGATCAGCGAGGCCAAGCGCGCCGCCCGGGCGGGCGTCCAGGCGGGCGAGGCCGACATCCGCCGCGCCCGCCAGGAGGTGGCCCTGGAGGTCCGGCGCGCCTGGTACGGCCTGCAGCTCGCCCGCTGCTCGGCCTCGGTGCTCGACGACGGGGTAGCGAAGATCGAGGACGCCGAGAAGAAGCTCCTCAAGATGCTCGAGGAGCTGAACGAGGAAGTGACCGACCGCGACCTGTACAAGCTTCGCTACTACGCGGCCGAGGTGAAAAAGCGGCTCGCGCAGGCGCGGCAGGGCCAGCGCATCGCCGAAGACGCCCTGCGCTTTTTGACGGGCGAGCCGGCGCTCGGCGCCGGCATCGCGCTGGCCGAGGTCGAGCTCGAGCTGCCGGCGGACTCCAGGCGCTCCAGGCAGGACTGGCTCGATCGCGCCTTCGCGCACCGGCCCGAGCTCGAGATGCTCGAGAGCGCCCTGGAGGCCTCCCGGGCGGCGGTCGAGGTCGAGAAGTCGATGTTCTACCCGGACTTCTTCCTGGCCGGCTTCCTGCAGGGCTCCTACTCCCCGGCCCACGACTACATCGCGAACCCGCTGCTCAACAACGGCTACACCAACTACGACGCCGGGCTCACGCTCGGATTCCGCGTCACCTTCGACCTGCCGCAGAAGCTGGCCCGGCTGGACAAGGCCCGGGCCGAGCTGCGCAAGCTCGAGGCCCAGGCCGGGCAGGCCGAGCGCGCCGTGGGCCTGGAGCTCGACCAGGGCCTGGCGGACTACGAGGCCGCGCTCGCCAGGGCCGCGCTGATGAAGAAGGGCCACCGCTCGGCCAAGACCTGGATGCGCGCCAACCTGATGAGCTACGGGGTGGGCCTGACCAACACCAAGGACCTGCTGGACTCGGTGGCCGCCTATGCGCAGTCGCGCATCGAGCTGGCCATGGCCGTGCACGACGCCGTGCTGAGCCGCGATCGGCTCCTGGCCATCGCGGGCGAGGATCTCGGGCGCAGCGCCGCCCCGGGCGAGTGAATCCTCGGCCGAGAGAGGCGTCCAAGCCAGAAGAAGGATCAGACGAAGCGAGAAGACCCATGCGAAGCCAGACCCCAGCCCATCGATACGCCGCGGCGCCGCTCGGCGCGCCAGTCCTGGCGCTGCTGCTTCTGGCCGCGCCGGCCCGGGCGGCCCAGTCTCCCCAGCAGGTCATCCACGACGGCGCGGAGAAGGTCCGCTCCGTCCTCAAGCACAAGACCCGCAAGGGCAGCCCGGCGCGCGAGAAGCAGAAGGCCGAGCTCAAGCAGGTCGTCGACGGCTTCCTCGACTACCGCGAGCTGGCCCGCCGCTCCCTCGGCCCGCACTGGAAGGACCGCAGTCCCCAGGAGCAGACCGAGTTCTGCGATCTGCTCCGGGAGCTGATCGAGGCGTCCTACACCAACGCCATCCGCGACAACGTGGACTTCAGCCTGGACTTCGAGGAGGAGGAGATCGCCGACGACAGGTCCAAGGCCACCGTCGCGGCCGTGGCCAGCGCCAAGAACGCCAAGGGCAAGAAAGTCTCCGAGGATCTCACCTTCCAGCTCTTCCTCAAGGAGCGCAAGTGGATGATCTACGACGTGGAGTTCGGCGACCTCTCTTTGGTCCGCCACTACCGCGGCGAGTTCAACCGCAAGATCAAGAAGGAGTCCTACGCAGCCCTGATCGCGGTGATGAAGAAGAAGCTCGACGAGATCCGCTCCGGCAAGATCGAGAAGAAGCTCAAGCTCTAGCAGGCTTTTGTAACACCAGACCGAAAGCCCCAAAGGGGCGCAATATGATAGCCCAGGGCGAAGCCCTGGGGATTAGGGGGATGATTTGGACGAAGCCCCAACGGGGCGGAATAGAAGTGCCTGCCTCAAGACCAATTCGCCAGGTTGGGGCTTTGATCCGCATGGTTACAGGCAGCATGATAGCTCGTGGTATACTCCACCCATGCCGCGCTCTCTCCCCCGCGCTGCGATCCGAGCCTGGCTGGACGAGCTCTGCTCCCGCATGGAGCCTACCGGCGCCTGGCCCCTGATCCCCGGCAGGTCCGCCCGGCCCGACGCCACGGCCTGGGCAGTGCTCGCCCTGGCAGCCTGGGACGAATCGGCGGACGCCCAGCAGCTCGGCCGCGACCGCCTGGTCGACTTCCAGCGCGAGGACGGCGGCGTGCCGCTCGTCGCCCTGCAGCCCGCGGCCATCTGGCCCACCGCGCTGGCGATGCTGGCCTGGAGCGGATCCGTCCGGCATGCGCTCCCGCTCCAGCGCGGCGCGGACCGCCTGCTCGAGGTCGAGACGCGCTTCGAGCCGGATGGCCTCCAGGGGCACGATCCCAGCCTGCGCGGCTGGCCCTGGATCGCCGGCACCCATCCCTGGGTCGAGCCGACCGCCTTGAGCCTGCTCGCCCTGCACGCTGCGGCGCGGGCGGACTGCGAACGCTTCCGGGAAGGCCTGCGGATGCTGCTCGACCGCCAGCTGCCCGACGGCGGCTGGAACTACGGTAACACGAGCCTCTTCGGCAGCACGCTCCGGCCCTTGCCCGGGCCCACGGGCCTGGCGCTGGCCGCGCTGGCGGGCCACGCCGAGGCCGCCCGGGTGGAGCGCAGCCTGGCCTACGCCCGGGAGCAGGTGGGCCCGAGCTGCAGCCCGCGCAGCCTGGGCCTGCTGCTCATCGGGCTGGACGCCTGGCAGCGCCCGGCCGAGCCCCCCCGCACCGTCGACGGCCTGGACGGCCGGGATCTGGACTTGCAGATGACCGATCAGCTCGCCATCGCCCTCGCGGCTTTCTCGGAGCGACCCCTTCCGGGTCTGGCCCGCGCGGAGTCGGCACCGTGAGCCGCGCGGAGTCGACAGGCCGCTTTCGGATCACGCGCCGGCAGTTTCTGGCGGCCGGTCTCGGCACGGTCGCGGCCGCCGGCGCCTGGGGCCTGCTGCAGCCCACACGCGTCCGCACCTTCATCGCCCGCGCGCCCGACTACCTCGACCTGAGCTGGCGGATCCGCGCCGGGCTTGCGGAGCTGGGCATCGGTGCGGCGTCGGTCCGCGGCAAGCGGATCCTGCTCAAGCCCAACCTCGTCGAGACCGGCCCGGGCATCCACCGGACGACCCATCCGGCCGTGGTCCAGGCCGCGGCCGAGGTCCTCCGAGAGCTGGGCGCCGCACACATCATCGTGGGCGAAGGCCCCGCTCACATCACCGATACGCCCCGGGGCCTCCAGCTGACCGGCATGGCCGACGTGCTCCGAGCCGACCGGCTGCCTTTCGTGGATCTGAACTACGACGACGTCTTCGCGAGGAAGAACCGGATCGCCTTCTCCGGCCTCCCGGAGCTGCTTCTTCCGGCCAGCTTGCGCGAGGTGGACTGGGTCGTCTCCCTGCCCAAGCTCAAGACCCATCACTGGGTGGGCATGAGCGCATCGATGAAGAACCTCTTTGGCCTCATGCCGGGCTCCTGCTATGGCTGGCCCAAGAACGTGCTCCACTGGGCGGGGATCGACCGGGTCGTGCTGGACATCAACCTGACCGTCCCCTGCCAGCTCGCCATCGTCGACGGCATCGTGGGCATGGAAGGCGACGGACCCATCATGGGCAGCCCGGTCCCCGCCGGCGTGCTGGTCATGGGCAGCTCGCTTCCGGCCGTGGACGCCACCTGCGCTCGCATCATGGGGATTCGACCGGAGCGGGTAGGCTACCTCGGCGCATCCGGCGAGATCGGCGCGCCCATCGCCGCAGATGCCATCCAGCAGGTGGGAGAGCCCATCTCGGCGGTCCGCCGGGACTTCGCCTTGCTGCCGGAGCGCATCCCGGCCCACCGGGGCCTGCGGGCCTGAGCCCGGAGAGGCGCTACTTCAGCTTCAGTTCGATCTCCCGGATCCGCAGAATGGCGGTCTGGTGCGGCATGCTCTTGGGCCGGGTGATGCGCTTGACGTCCTCGAGCACGCCGATCGCCTTCCTGAGCTGCCCCTGCATGACAAGCCTGTCGGCCATCTCCATGGCCTCGCTGGCCACCTTCTCGAGCTTCATCATCCCCCCGAGGCAGTTCTGGTCGTCCGGGCTGAACATCAGGCAGTCGTCCCACTTCGGGAAGGCCTTGAACCACTTCTGGCGGTCGAAGTACTCCTTGCCGTCCCGGTAGAGCCTCTCCGCGAGCTGCTTGCCGATGTCCTCCTTGTAGAAGCTCGTCAGGCCCTCCGGAATGAACTTGGCGTCGGTCTTGAGCGCGATCTCGAACTGCGCTCGGGCGGTCTCGTACTTGCCCCGCCGCAAGTCGGTCAGCCCCTGGGCGTACTTGCCCTTGACGATCCGGACCAGGTTGTCCAGCTCTCTGGCCTGATCGACGATCTCCCTGTCTCTCTCCACGACCTTGAGCTTTTGCAGCTCCTGGATGGCGCGCTCGATCTTGCCGTTGAAGTACATCATCACCGCGTCGTAGATCTTCTTGCGGGTGTACTTCTTCTTGATCTCTTCCTCGGGATCGAGGCTGATGGGCGGCAGATCCCCGCCCTTGTCGCAGTTGTAGGCCAGGGGCTCGAAGCGCGTCGGAAAGCGGCCGCTGCGCATGGCCTTCTCGATCCGGCCCTTGATCCACTTTTCGTAGGTCTTCCGATCGCAGCGGTTGTACTCCATGTACTCCTTGGCACAGGCGTGGGCTTCCTTGTAGCGATGCGCGTTGTAGAAGCCCTTCATGTCCATCATGAGCTTGCGGGAGATCCGCTCCTCGCACTCGTGCATCTTGTACTGGACCTTCTTGAAGTACGCGCTCTCCTTGGGGATCTTCTTGAAGACCTGCCTGGCTTCCCGCCAGTGGCTCAAGTCGAACTCGACCATCCCGTCCTGGTAGGTGTTCTTGGTCTCCAGCTCGTCCTCGATCTGCTTCTGGAGCAAGCGGCATTCCTTGCAGATGGGATAGATGTCTATGGCGGACTCGATCTCGGCCTTCGCGGCCGGCCACTCCAGCTTCTCCATGAGGCGCTTGGCCGAGGTGAGGTGCTGCTCCACCTGGATCTCGACGGGGATCTGCGGCTCGGACGGGAGCGCCGGCCCCTGCGGAATGGGCTGTTTCGAGCTGCAGGCCTTGGAGATCCCGATGATCAGGAAAAGCCCCGCCAGGCAGCCCACGCCGATGAGGATCATCTTCTTCTTTTTCTGCTTCTTCAGCTTCGAGCTATCGATCTGCCCGTAGCGGAACTGGAACTCGATATTGCCGAAGCGCACGACGTCGCCGCTGGTGAGATCGGCCGCATCCACCCGCTTGCGGTTGACGAAGGTGCCGTTCGAGCTGCGCATGTCGACCAGGTGGAACCGGCCCGCCTCCACGTTGATGCGCGCGTGCTGGCGCGAGATGGAGGGATCGTCGATGACCAGGAACAACGAGGGGTCGCGCCCGACGTCGTTGGCCCCCTCGGCCAGCTCGATCTCCAGCCCCTTGGTCACGCCCTTCGTGCCCACCAGCAACGGGGCGGCGACCGCGTGCACGCCCGAGGACTCGTCGGATAGATCGAACTCCTTCACGGTGCCCGCGATGGAGATGGTGAAGATCCCCAGCTCCATCTCCGCACCGGGCTCGAGCTCGAAGGTCCCCGAGCAGGGCTCGCCGTCCACGTCCACGCCCTTGCCGCTCAGATCCTCGACCATCACGGTGCCGCCGTCCAGCCACAACTTCAAGTGGTGCCGGGCGACGCTCCGCGAACCCAGGATGATGTTGCTGTCCTCGCCGCGCCCGAGGATCTGGGGATCGGAGGTGAGATCCACCTCCATCTCGCGGCCGCTCGAATCCATGATGTTGAGCTTCATGACGGGGACGAAGGCTCCTTGTCCTCAATAGACGGCTGAAGGCCGGCGGTCGGTCTACTCCTCGCGGAAGATGTCCATGTTGACCGGGATGCCGGCGCGCTGCATGGAGTCGTAGAACTTGGGGATGAAGCCGGTCGCGACGTAGCGCCCCTTGACCTTGTTGTCGTCGGTGAAGCCTTCCTGCTTGAAGTAGAAGATGTCCTGCAGCGTGACGATGTCCACCTCCATGCCGGTCAGCTCGGCGATGTGCGTGATCCGCCGGGAGCCGTCCGAGAATCGGGTCTGCTGGACGATGATGTCGACGGCCGAGGCGATCTGCTCGCGGATGGCGCGGACCGGAAGGTCCATGCCCGCCATCAGGACCATGGTCTCCAGCCGGGCGATGGCATCGCGCGGCGAGTTGGCATGGGCCGTCGTCAGCGAGCCGTCGTGGCCGGTGTTCATGGCCTGGAGCATGTCCAGCGCCTCGCCGCCGCGGCACTCGCCGACCACGATGCGATCGGGTCTCATGCGCAGGCAGTTCTTGACCAGGTCGCGGATGGTCACCTGGCCCTTGCCCTCGATGTTGGGCGGCCGCGACTCGAGCTGGACCCAGTGGGACTGCTTGATCTGCAGCTCGGCGGCGTCCTCGACCGTCACGATCCGCTCGCCTTCCGGGATGAACGCCGACAGGCAGTTGAGGGTGGTGGTCTTGCCGGAGCCCGTGCCGCCGGAGACGATGATGTTCTTGCGGGCCTTGACGCACATCTCCAAGAACTCGGCCATGCTGGCCGTCAAGGTGCCGTACTTGATCAGCTGGTTGACGGTCAGCGCGTCGGTCTTGAACTTGCGGATCGTGATGGACGGCCCCTTGAGCGCCAGCGGCGGGATGATGGCGTTCACCCGCGAGCCGTCCTTGAGCCGCGCGTCGACCATGGGCGAGCTCTCGTCGATCCGCCTTCCGATGGGCGCGACGATCCGCTCGATGACGCCCAGCACGGCGGCGTCCGAGGAGAAGGTCTTCTCGGACAGCAGCAGCCGGC
Organism: Deltaproteobacteria bacterium; assembly: GCA_016935365.1. Lineage (GTDB taxonomy): Bacteria > Myxococcota > B64-G9 > B64-G9 > B64-G9 > JAFGRB01. The sequence goes on along the minus strand of JAFGRB010000283.1, from coordinate 4,423 downwards.
CGCCGCGCTCGATGTAGATCTGCTTGGCGTGGTTGACCATGATCTCGCTGATGGACGGATCGGCCAGGAACTCCTCCAGCGGCCCCAGCCCGAGCGCCTCGTTCAGGACGTCGTTGACGAGGTGCTCCATCTCCACCCAGCCGGGGATCTCGCCGTCCTGCTCCATCTGGGTGATGATGTCCCGGATGGCTCGCTCGGTCTGATTCCAGAGCTCCTCGTCTCCGAGCTTCTCGATGTCCATCCGCCTGAGGTCCAGGTAATCGATCAGACGCCCGTGCACTTCGCGCTGCAGCTCGGCGTACTTCTCGATCTTGGGATCGCGCTTCTGGACCTTGCCGCGCCCCTTCTGATCTTCCTCGGGCGCGGCTGCGGGAGCGGGCGCGGCTGCGGGAGCGGCTGCGGCCTTCTTCTTCTTTGCGTCGCTCGCGTCGATCGCGGTGCCGGAGGCCTCCTCGTCCGCATCGAAGCCGGCCAGCTCGTCCTCGAAGTCCTCCTCCTCGACCTCGTCGAAGTCCTCCTCCAGGTCCTCCTCGGCCTCCTCGGCCTCCTCTTCGAACTCGTCGACATCCAGGCGCCGCTTGACCCCCTTGCGGGTCGACTTGCGCCCGGAGGCCTTCTTCTGGGGGGCCGGGGCCTCGTCACCGGCCTCGGAGACCTGGATGACGAAGTCGCCTATCCGGATCTTGTCCGAGCTGCGGACCACCTGGGGGGCGGAGATGCGCTTGTCGTTGACGAAGGTGCCGTTCGTGCTGCGCAGGTCGAGGATGACCATCTTGCCGTCGCGCTGGACGATCCGGGCGTGCTTCTTGGAGATGTTGCTACGCGGAAGGACGATGTCGTTGCCCTGGATCCGGCCGATGATGATCTCGTCCTTCTGAAAGGTCCGGCGCTTGCTCTCGCCGCCTTTTTCAGCAATCGAGATGCTCAGCATTGCCAATACTCCGATGCGGAATCAATCGAAGATACCGAAGCCCACCTCGTCCTTGGCCCGCTTGTAGCGGCTCTTGATGTCGGAGATCATCTTCAGGATCTTGGGGGTCTCGGGATTGACGATCCGCGGGGTGACGAAGACGCACAGCTCCGACTTCTTCTCGCGGAACGTGCGCGACTTGAACAGCTCGCCGATGATGGGGATGTGGCCCAGCAGGGGGACCTTGGACAGGTCCTTGCCCTCGTTGTGGTGGAACAGGCCGCTGAGCACGATGGTCTGGCCATGGCGAACCGTGACGTTGGTGTCGGCCAGGCTCTTGGAGAAGCCGGGGAAGTCGACGCCCGCGGCCGTGACGCCCAGCGACTTGTCGATGTCGCTCACCTCCACGTAGATGGTCATCTGGATGTTGCCGTGCCGGTCGGCCGTCGGCACGATGCGCATGATGATGCCGAACTGCTTGTACTCCACCTTGACGGCCATGGAGGTGATCATCGGGATCGGCACCTCGCCGCCCGACATGAACTCCGCCTTCTCTCCGCTGGCGCAGACCAGCTTGGGCTGGGCGAGAACCCGGGCATAGCCATCCGTGAACAGCATGCCGAGCGCGAACTTGGTCTCGCCGCCGATGCTGGCGCCGAAATCCAGGGCCTCCTCGCCGCCGCCGATGAAGGACTTCGAGTAGCTCGACGAGACCGTGGCGCTGCCGCTGATGTCCAGGGGCCACTTGACGCCGATGTGATCCTGTCCCTGCTTGCTGATCTCGACGAAGTCGACCTCCACCAGGACCATCCGCTTGATGCCGACCGTCAGCAGGTTCTCGACCTGCTCGCCGATCGCATTGGTGATCATCTGGGCCTTCTGGAGATCCATCTTGGACTCGACCGAGCCCTCGAGGAAGATCTTGGTCCCGACCACCGTGGCCTCGACGTTCTTCAGCCCGGCGCTCTTGAAGGCCACGTTGAGCTGGTTGGCGACCAGCTTCTTGGCGTTGGGATTGACCTTCACGAAGCTCTTGACCGAGGGGTACAGCTTGCAGATCTCCTCCACCCGGTTGTAGTCCTCGCTCGTGAACGCCAGGCCGTCCAGGACGACCCGGTCGCCGATGGGCCGGATGGTGATGCCCTCGCGGTCGCCCAGCAGCTTCTTGACCTCCGCCATCAAGCCCTTCACGTCCTCCTTGTGGACGACCACGGTGAAGGTCAGCGTGCTGCGGCCCTGGCGCATGACCATCAGGGTGGTCCGCCCCGGACCCACCGCGAAGAGCAGGAAGGCGTCGCCGCCCAGCGGTTTGGCATCGGCCACTCGCTGGTTGCCCACCGAGACGCGGGTCGTGCCCTTGAACTTCATCTTCTGCTGCTCGCCGACGACCATCCGGATGATGCGCTCGTCGGACTGGGCGCGGGCCGGCCCCCAGACAAAGGTCCCCATCAGTACCACCGCCACCGCAGTCAGGATACTCGCTTTCATCAAGTCGCTCCCTGGCTTGGGGCTCCGAGCGCCCGGATCTGGGTCTATCTCCACATTAAACTGAGAGAATCCCGTAGAACGGAGGGGGTGTCAAGGGAAAAAGGCGGCCGGCTCTCGCAGCCTCTAGGCCCCGTGCATCAGACCGTACTTCATCAGGGTGGCCCAGATGGCGCCCAGGAAGATGGCCAGCCCGTAAGGCAGGGTCACCTTGGCCCGGGTCCCGTCCGCCGAGCGGCTGTAGAACTGCAACCAGATCCCCTTGGCGGTGGCGGTCACGCGCCGCTTGGCGATCACCAGCAAGACGGCCAGGATCGCGCCGACGATGCCGGCGCACATCATGCAGGTCAAGGAATGCCGGAAGCCGGCCAGGGCGCCCACGGCGGTCATGAGCTTCACGTCGCCGCCCCCCATCCCCTTGCCCCAGACCACGAAGAGGCCGAAGAGGAGAAAGCAGGTCCCCGCCCCGAAGACGGCCGAGACCAGCCCATATCCGAAGACCGATCCGCTGCCGTGGAAGGCGAAGCGCACCAGCACGCCGAGGGCGATCGTCGGGTAGGTCAACCAGTCCGGAATGATGTGCTTGCGGATGTCGGTGTACGCACCCGCGGCGCAGACGGCGAGCAAGATGACGTCGAGCACGATCTCCAGAGCGATCATCGCGCCGTCATGGTAATGCCCCCCCGCAGAAAAAGGCAAGCCAATTCAGATCTGGATGGCTCCGAAACGCAAGAAGACCCGGCCCTGGGGGCCGGGTCTTCGAAACTGGACCAACGCGATCATGTACCCGCGTTGGCGCCCTTGTTGCCCTGGCCGAAGCTCTTCAGGTTCTTGTGCTTGTAGTGATCCTGGCTGGACTTCTTGGTGTTGGTCTCCGCGGTCTCCATGCCGGCCAGCGCATTGGCCGAGGTCGAGAACAGCGCCCGGATGTTGTCGCCGAACAGCGATACCACGCCGATGGCGGCGATGGCGATCAAGGCGACGATGATGATGTACTCGGTCATTCCCTGACCACGGCGTCCTCTCAGCTTCATCAGCATCTCACAGCCTCCTTTCGAATCGTTCCAGTTCGTCCTGGCTCAAGTCCATTTCTCCTGCATCTGACCCTGTTATACTTGCAGGCGGGGCGAGGGTCAATCGGTCAATTGACGTATGATAGGTAAATCACCGAAAACAAAGGCGAATCACCCTACGGGCGGCCGCTCCTGGCGGCTCAGAAAGTGAACAGAACCCCGGCGTGGCCGTGCAGGGTGCGCACGTTGTGGTCGCCGTGGAACATGATCTTGTACTTGGCCTGGACGAAGAAGTCCAGGTTGGCGATCATGTTGAACGACAGCCCGACCAGGCCGCCGACGTTCATGGCGTGGATGTCGGCGATGGTCGTCAGGCCCGGCACCACCCCCACGTAGATGTCGAGCAGCCAGATCGGCACGATGAACTTGAAGGCGATCGAGATGTCGGTGGCGTTCTGCTCGCCGATCTGGTACAGCTCGGCCGAGGGCGTGATGTGGAAGGTGGAGATCAGGGGGATGTTGACGTAGAAGCCCCAGTTGAAGCTCGGATCCCAGTCGTCCACGACCACCTCGGTCTTCAGGTCGGCGCCCTCCGGGAAGGCCACCCCCAGCGCCACGCCCAGGCCGACCGACTCGGCGCTCGAGGCCGCGGCCGAGAGGGGGATCGCGCAGATCGCCAGCGCTGCAATCAGCAAGGTCACTCGTCTCATGATCAGGTCTCCTCCGTTGTGACAGTCCGAGCGTCTGACGCGTTCGGGCCGGGAAATCTTCATCCGGCGCCTCGCGCCACCCCGGGAATCTCGCACGCCTCCGACCCGTCATGCAAGCAGAACCCGCATCCATATGCCGGCCACGCCCGCCCGATAGATAGACCGACCCGCTTCTCTCACGGCTGAGTCCAGGTTCTTCCGCTGCGAAGCAGCGGGGTGGTCGGGTAGAAACACGGCGCGCGCACTTTAGGGTCCGGTGGCTATTCCCTGGATTTCCCCAGCGGCCTCAGTCCGGCTCCCATGGT
>JAFGRB010000282.1 GCA_016935365.1 Deltaproteobacteria bacterium | reverse complement strand
GCTCGCGGCGGCCCTGGCGGTCGGGGATCGGCCGGCGCTGCTGGCCGCGGCCGGGCGCTGAAGGCTCCGGAGAAGAGGCGCACGATGAGACGGGCGTGGACGGACCCGCGGATCCGGCTCGGCAGCCTGCTGGGCGCATCGATCAGTCTGCTGATCGCGACCACCTGCCGCATCGGCCCGGAGCGCACGCACGGGCCGCTGCTCGCGGACTGCGAGGGGGCGCTCGACGAGATCGCGATCCACTACACGCGAGCCGCCGCCCCGATCGTCGCACCCACCTACCGCGCCTTCCTCTCGGCCCTGCCGCAAGGTGTGACCGTGCACGTGCTGGTGCCCGAACGAGACGACTTCGACGATCTCCGCTCCCGGCTGGGCGAGCTGCGCTGCCGCCTGCACGCGGTCGTGGCCGGGCACCCGCTGACCCCCTGGTCGCGGGACCGCTACCTGGCCTTCGAGCCGCTCGCAGGCGGCTCCGCGCTGCTGCTCTCCCCGCGCGCGGAAGAAGGCGCCGAGCTCTGGCCCGAGCGGGCGGGCGACGAGCGGGCCGGCGCCGATCTGGCCGCGGCGCTCGAGGGCGTCACGGACCGGCGCGATCACCTGGCCTTCGACGGCGGGGACTTCGCGGCCGACGCGCAGACGGCCTTCGTCACCCCGGCCGTGCTCGACCGCAACCTGGGCGTCGCGGTCCGCTCGGCCGCCCAGCTCTCGACTCGGCTCGAGACCTTGCTCGGCCGTGAGGTCGTTCTGCTCGCCGATTCTCCCGAGCACCATGCCGGCATGTTCATGATGCCGATCGGCGAGCGGCGCGTCGTGGTGGGCGACCCCGCCCTGGCCGAAAAGCTCGCCGGGAAGAAGGCGCTCGAGCTGGTCGACCCGGACCTCCGTCCCGAGACCCGGCGGCGCTTCGACGCCGTGGCCCGGGCCTGCGAGCGGGCCGGCTACCGCGTGCTGCGCGCGCCCGTGCTGCCCGACCGCGACGGCCGCAGCTACCTGAGCTACGTCAACGTCGTCCTCGACGTTCGGGCGGGCGCGCGCACGGTCTACATGCCGGTGTACGCGGGCGCGGAGACTCTCAACGCGGCCGCCGCGTTCATCTGGCGCCAGGCCGGCTATCGCGTCGTTCCGGTCGACTGCACGCGCACCTATCGCCATGCTGGCAGCCTGCGCTGCCTGGTCAACGTGCTCAGGCGCTCTTGACGGCTGCTTCCGCCTTGCGCTTTCGCCTGCGGCGCCAGCAGATGCCAAAGACGACCAGGATGCCCAGCAGCCAGAAAGGCCACAGGTAGAGCAGGCCCAGCAAGACCAGGCCCAGCCACTCGAGCCCGGTCCCCAGGGCCTGGCCCAGCTCGTAGCCCAGGCCGCGCTCCGGATCTTCGGCCCGCTCGAGCGTCTGGTAGAAGCCGAGCTTGATGGTGCTGAAGCCGACCTGGTGGCCGAGGTACTTCAGCCGCCCCTCGACCGACTCGATCTCCTCGCGGATCGTGCGCAGCTCCCTGCGCACGGCCAGGACGTCCTCGACCGAGCGCGCCTCTGCCAGGATGCGCCGGTAGCTCTGCTCCGCCTCGCGCTTGGTCGCGAGCCGCGCCTGCAGGTCGACGAACTGCTCGGTCACGTCCAGGGCGGTGACGTTCTTCTGTTCCACGAAGGCCGCCAGGCCCAGCAAGTCGGAGAGGACCGGGTCGAAGTCGGCCGCGGGAATCCGGAGCAGCATGTCGTTCTGGATCTGGTATCCGCTTCGGCTCTCCTGCTCCGAGGCGACGTATCCGCCGTGGCGGGCCACCGAGTCGACCACGGCCGTGCGGGTCTTTGTGTAGTCGTCGGCGCGGAAGCGGATCTCCGCGTTGCGGATGATCTTCTTGCCGAGCTGGACCGGCTCCGCCCGCGTTGCGAGGGCCTCCGCCTCGGCGCTTTCAGCGCCGCTGCCGGCCTCCGTCGCGGGCGGGGCGCTCGGCCCGGCCACGCCTGCGAGCGCGAGCTGCCTGAGCTGGAGATCGACCCGCTCTGCCATGCGGACTTGCTCCGCCTCGCTCGCCTCCAGCTCGACATCCCGGCAAGCGCCGACGAGAAAGAACAGCACCAGACACGTAGACGCTCTGTTCCACATCACGGCCTCACCTCCAGCGGACATCATACACGATGCGCTGGCCTTGCCAGACCGGAGCCGACTTGATTCGGATGCGACCAGTCCCTTTTCAGGCGCAGCGATCGGTGCTAGCATTCCGCTGGGGAGAAGGAGGAAAGCGCGATGGCACGGGCGAGCTTGGCATGCGCAGTCGGAGGCATCCTGTGCCTGTGGCTCGCGGGCTGCAGTGATGGCGGCTGCACCCAGGGAGCTGCGAGACGATGCCAGTGCGAGGCCGGGGCCACCGGCCTGCAGATCTGCCAGGCGGATGGAAGCTGGGGCGCGTGCGACTGCAGCTGCGAGCCGGACTGCGGCGGCAAGGACTGCGGGCCGGACGGCTGCGGCGGAAGCTGTGGAGGCTGCGATCTGCCGCCGGATGCGTCCTGCATCGACGCGGGCACCCTTCGAGTCTACGCCCAGACGGGCACCTGCGAGCAGGGGCGCTGCGCGTACGAGAGCTCGGAGCAGGCCTGCGAGTTCGGCTGCCGGCAGGGTGCGTGCGCGCCGGATCCCTGCCTGGCGCTCGACTGCAGCCAGTCGCCCTCGGCCTGCCAGGCATCGCCGGGCCGCTGCGAGCGCGAGCCCGAGCCCCACTGCGTCTACGAGCTGCTGCCCGACGGCAGCCCGTGCGAGGACGGGCTCTACTGCAACGGGCAGGAGAGCTGCGAGGGCGGCGTGTGCATGCCGGGGGAGCCGCCGCTCGACTGCAGCCACCTGGACGACGTGTGTCTGCTGGGCGTCTGCGACGAGCTCGGCCAGGGCTGCACTGTCGAGCCGCGGCCGGACGGCACGCCGTGCGAGGACAGCCTCTACTGCAACGGCCAGGAGAGCTGCCAGCAGGGCGCGTGCGCTTCCGGCCAGCCGGTCGACTGCAGCGAGCTGAACACCGTCTGCGGGCAGGGCGAGTGCATCGAGGCCTGGAAGACCTGCGTGGTCATGCCGGTCAACGACGGGGAGTCCTGCGCAGACGATCTGTACTGCAACGGGGAGGAGGTCTGCCGGGGCGGTTACTGCACCGCCGAGCCGATCGTCTGCCAGCAGCCGGCCAACCCCTGTCGCCAGTCGGTCTGCGAGGAGCCCAGCCGGGCCTGCGTCGAGCAGGACCGGCCCGACGGCACCGAGTGCGACAACCGCGTGGCCTGCACGCTGCAGGACACGTGCCTGGCCGGGGCGTGCGTCACGGGCGAGACCGCCCCGGACGGCAGCCCGTGCCGGGACGAGGACCCCTGCACGATCGACGATGTCTGCGAGGACGGCGTCTGTATCGCGGGCGAGGAGATCTGCGACGAGATGGTCGTCGTGCTCATGTACATGGATGGGGACAACGACCTGGAGAGCTACCTGGTCGGCGACTGGCACGAGATGGAGGCTGCCGGTGTGGAGAGCTTCGCCTGGCTCAGGGTCTTCGTGCTCATGGACAGGCTGGGCCGCAACGACGCCGCCATGTACGAGGTGCTCGACGGGCACAGCCAGCAGATCGAAGCTCCGCGGCTGGGCCTCGCGGCGAGCGGCATGGGCGAGGTCAACATGGGCGACGGGGCCACGGTGCGCGACTTCATCCTGGACGTCAAGGACCACGTGGGCACCGAGGCCCAGTACTACTTGATGCTCTCCGACCACGGCGACGGCTGGACGCGCTCGCGGGCAGCGCCGGTGCCGACGACCGTCCGGGCCGTGTGCATCGACGAGTCGAGCGGCGACGACGAGCTGAGCGTGGCCGAGCTGCGCGAGGCCATCTCGGGGCAGGACCTGATGCTGATCGCCTTCGACGCGTGCCTGATGGGCATGGCCGAGGTGGCCTACGAGATGCGGAACGACGCCCTGGTGATGATCGCCTCCCAGGAAACCGAGCCGGGAGACGGCTGGGAGTTCACCGAGCTGCTGTCGGAGTTCGGCCAGAACGGCCAGGCCTCGCCGGAGGTCTTCGCCCGGGTGACGGTCGACACCTACATCAACGGCTACGACAACGACTACGAAGACCTCACCCTGGCGTCCTACGACTTGACCCGGATGGACGAACTGGCCGCGGCGGCCGACGCGGTGGCCGCGGAGCTCACCAGCCTGCCGTCGAGCGAGTGGCGGTCGGTCTGCAACGCCATGGACTGGTATGGTTGCTTCTGGATGTACTGCATGCCGTACACCGATCTCGTCCACCTGGTGTCGAGGGCCAGGTCGACAGACGCGCGCGACAACGATGCCGTCTACGACGCGCTGCTCACGGCCATCGATGAGACGGTCCTCTACGAGCGCCACCGACGCGACCACCCCAACGCGAACGGCATGAACATCTACTTCCCCTGCGAGGACAGCTTCAACAGCAACTACAACGCCTCGCACCTGCAGTGGGCCGCGGACACGGGCTGGGACGAGATGCTCCAGCAGCGCGCCCCCTAGCGTATAGCCTGATCCATTGCGCGGGCATCCTCGATCCGGGTCTTCGCTACGAAGCAGCGATGCCTTCCTGAACCTGGGGCTGAAGCCCTGAGCCGTATTCACATCTCGGAGCGCAAGGAAAGAATGGGCTTGGCAAGCTCCGAGATCCGGGTTTTCGCTGCGAAGCAGCGATGGAATATAGCCTGGGGCTTCAGCCCCAGGGATGCGGAGAGAAAACAATCATGCGCCCTGAAAGGGCGCGGCAATCTCGAGCCCTGTCCGAGACGCAGAGATGGCCGCGCCCCTCCAGGGCGCGTAAATCATCTCACCTTCTTATACCTGGGGCTGAAGCCCCAGGCTGTATCCCCCCGCTGCTTCGCAGCGGAAAACCTTGCGACGGAAAAGATGTATACGGCTCAGGGCTTTCGCCCCAGGCTTTATCCCCCCGCTGCGAAGCAGCGGAAAACAGCGACGGAGAAGATGCATAGACGACCCAGGGCGAAGCCGTCGAAGCCCTGGGCGAAGTCACTTCGCCCCGTCGGGGCTTGGACCTGGAGTGCTACGATCGCCGGACTCGCCGAGTTGCTGGCGTGCCTTGTCCGCCAGGGGGTCGTCCGGGTAGCCCTCGGCGAGACTGCGGTACAGGGCCTGCCCGGACTCGGGCTGGCCGGCCATCTCGACGAGCAGCCGGGCGGCCGTGTAGAGGGCCCGGGGGGCGAGCGGATCCTGCGGATCCCGCTCGGCCACCTGCCTGCAGATCCCGGCCGCCTGAAGGTGCTCGCCCGCCCCGCTCAGCAGGGCGGCCAGCCGCAGGGCCAGCTCGCTGGAGAGCGACAGGTCCTCCGGCGCTCGCCCGGCCCAGGCAGCAGCCGCCGCCTGCGCGTCGCCCGCGCGGACCGCCTCTCGGAGCTCGTCGTCCTCGGCCTCGCCGGGCAGCTCGGGCTCGGGCCGCTCGAGCACGCCTGTGGGCCGTGCGCCGGGAAGCTCCGGCACCAGCAGGCTCTTCGAGCTGAACAGGCCCAGCTCCTCCCCGTTCTGGAAGATCAGCCGCCCCAGCGACAGGGCCACCAGCCAGGCCGGCAGGAGCGAGATGGTCTCGATGACGAACTCGGCGACCCACGGCACCGGCAGGCCGGCCAGCGCAGCGCCGGGCGGGCCGAAGCGCACGGCCGCGATGAGACCCCCCATCACCAGCAGGACCAGCAGCGCGACGCCGTAATCGCGCCCGAAGCGCGTGACGGTCGACAGCACCTGGACCGGGTTGAGCACGTCCCCCAGCGAGCGGCCTGCGATCGCGGCCACCACGGCCGCCGGCGCGTAGAGCACCGAGGCGCCGATGGCCAGCAGCAGGACGGGATTGCCCAGCAGGCCCGCTTCGGCCTCGCCGTACAGCAGGCCCAGCAGGGTCGGAATCCACAGGATGGCCGTGGCCAGCAAGAAGCGGTACAGGACCAGGCCGAGCTCGTCGTACTCGTGCAGATCGACCTCGTCCGGCATCTCCTCGCGGCCTTCCGCCGCCCGCCGGACGATGAGCATGAAGCTGGCGACGAAGAGCAGCAGATACAGCACCGCGGCCACGGTCCCGACCCCGGCGAAGCGAACCAGCCAGGCCGCCAGACCGAGCACAGCGCCCGTCGCGAGCCACTCGATCAGGCCGCGCCGGCGGAAGATCCAGCGCACGAATGTGGGCAGCATGGACCAGAAGGGCGGGATGGGCTTGCGGATCATCAGCGGCTCGGCGAAGGAGCCGCACCCGACGCAGCGGACCCGCGCCCCGTCCGGGGCTGCGCACCTGGAGCAGAGCAGGCTCTTGCATCGCTGGCAGCGCCAGGCTGCCCGGGAATCGGGATGGCGGGTGCAGCAGTTCATGCCGCCACGATCCCGGGCAGGATCTCGCCCGCCTTGCCGTGCAGGGCCAGGTCCACCTGCTCCGACTGGTCTGTGGGCTCCAGGTTGACCAGCACGCTGCGGCAGCCATCCGGTGCCGCCTGCAAGAGCCCGGCCGCAGGCCAGACCACACCGCTCGTGCCCACGACCAGGACGAGCTCGGCCCTGCGGACCGCGGCCAGGGCCGACTCGAGAGCCTGCCCGGGCAGCGCTTCGCCAAACCAGACCACGCCCGGCCGCTCCAGCCCGCCGCAGCGCGCACAGCGCGGTGGCAGGCTGGCGGGCGGCTCGCGCTGCTGGCGCTCGGCACCGCAGTTGCAGCAGCGGATCGCAAAGAGGTTCCCGTGCAGCTCGAGCACCCGCCGGCTTCCGGCCAGGGCGTGCAGCCCGTCGACGTTCTGGGTGATCAGGCTCATGTCCTCGCAGCGCTTCTCCAGACGCACCAGGGCCTCGTGGGCCGGGTTGGGCCGGCAGGCTGCGATGAGCTCGCGGCGGTAGGCGTACCACTCCCAGACGAGCAGCGGGTCGCGCGCGAATGCCTCCGGCGTGGCCAGGTCCTCGGGCCGGTGCTCCCTCCACAGGCCTCCCGGCCCGCGGAAGGTGGGCACGCCGCTCTCGGCGCTCACCCCGGCCCCGGTCAGCACGGCCACCGAGCCGGCTTCCGAGATCCAGGCCCGGGCCCGCTCTATCCCCGCCTCGCGCTCCATGACCCTCGCCTCGGGGCTAGTGGCCCGGCCCGGCGAGCACCGATGGCAGGTCGGACACGAAGTTGCCCGCGTTGAAGTGCCCCAGCGCGACCCAGCCCCCCACGAAGCGGCTCTGCCCGAAGGCCTCCACCTTGCCCTGCTCCGCCTGGCGCCAGACCAGCCGGAGCTCATCCACGGGCGAGGCTCCGCTCATCAGCCTCAGCGTGCAGACCGATCCCTCGCCGACCTCGCGTCCGGCCTGGAGGTACTCGGTGACGTCGAGCTTGAAGAGGCGATCGATCCAGGTCGTGTACAGCACCTCGGTGGAGTCCTCGTCGTCCTCGGGCACCCAGCGCTTCTCCCCGGTCTCGCCCAGGCGGTTCAGCCGCCGGGCGCCCAGCTCTCCGCAGCGCACCTCGACCCTGTCCACTTCCTCGGCCGAAGCGCCGAGCAGGCGGCGCTCCATGTAGCGCGGCGCCTTGAAGTCGAGCGAGTTGAGCGTCCCGGTCGAGATCAGGCTCAGCTGCCCGTCCGGCGACAGCATGTAGGCCGTGGCTCGACCGTAGGTCTCCTTGCCGATCTTGTACTCGAGCGACTGGCCGCCGAAGTCGATCCGCAGCCGCCCGCGGGGCTCGACCAGGCCGAATTCCGCGAGCTTGTCCTTCGGGACCTCGCCCAGGATCCGCTCGACCCTGAGGGGAAGCAAGCCGTTGAGGAGCTTCTCGAACTCGGCGCCGGCCTTGTAGCGCTGGACCGTCATGGGCGGTCTCGCGGCTTTGTCGCCTGTCTTGTCGCCTGTCTTGTCGCCTGTCTTGTCGGCGGGACTGCCGCCCGGATTGGTGGCCGGATTGTCGCTGGACTTGTCGCCTGTCTTCTCGCCGGCCTTGTCGCCGGGATTGCTTCCCGGATTGATTCCTGGATTGCCTCCCGGACCGCCCGGATTGCCGCCGGCCTTGTCGCCGGGATTGTTTCCCGGGTTGCCGCCCGGATTGCTTCCCGGATTGCCGCCCGGATTGCCGGCCGGGTTGCCGCCCGGACTG
>JAFGRB010000281.1 GCA_016935365.1 Deltaproteobacteria bacterium | reverse complement strand
TCTCCGTCCGTGTCGGTCTCGGGATGGCCGCAGCCGCAGGCTCCCTCTTCTGTCTTGTCCGGGTCGCTCGGGCAGCCGTCGATGCAGTCGGGCGTGCCGTCCGCGTCCGTGTCGGTCTCCGGAATGCCGCAGCCGCAGTCTCCCTCTTCTATCTTGTTCGGGTCGTCCGGGCAGCCGTCGATGCAGTCGGGCGTGCCGTCCCCGTCGCTGTCGGTGGGATCCTCGGGCACGCCGCAGCCGCAGACCCCCGGCTCGGTCTTGAGCGGATCCAGGTAGCACAGATCGGTGCAGTCCGGCTCGCCGTCGCCGTCCGTGTCGTCGGTCGACTCGGGCTGGCCGCAGCCGCACTCTCCGGGCTCTACCTTGTTCGGGTCGTCCGGGCAGAGGTCGTTGCAGTCCGGGGTGCCGTCGTTGTCCGTGTCGGTGTCCGCCACGCCGCAGCCGCACAGGCCCTGCTCGGTCTTGAGCGGGTCGTCCGGGCAGAGGTCGTTGCAGTCCGGGGTGCCGTCCGAGTCCGTGTCGATGTCCGGCACGCCGCAGCCGCAGACGCCCGGGTCTACCTTGTTCGGGTCGTCCGGGCACAGGTCCTCGCAGCCGGGGATCGGATCGTAGACGCACTGCCGATCCACGCAGCGGTTCTCGGTGCAGTCGTCGTGGTCGTCGCAGTCCTCGTCCTGCGTGCAGCCCGAGAGGACGGTCAGGCGAATCACGGCCATGTCGGACGACTTTCCGCCGGCCGTGACCACGAGCCCGACCAGCACGCGGCCCGGCGGCCCGGCCGTCAGGCTGCACTGAGCCCGATCCGCACCGGTGAGGGCGGGCGGCTCTCCGGCCGGCGCGTCGAGCAGCTGCCAGGCATAGCTCAGCGCGTCTCCGTCCGGATCGTAGCTCGCGCTGCCGTCCAGGTCGACGGTCTGCCCGGTCTGGACCTCCAGGTCCGGGCCGACCACGGCCACCGGAGCCCGGTCCGGCCCGGCCACGTCCAGGCTGCAGCCAGCCAGGGTCAGGGCCAGCGCCACCACATATGACAGTATCGTGCGCATTCCAGACCACCTTAGGGTAGCGGCGGACGGAGCGGCCCGTCCGCTGAAGAGCTGATACTATCGCAAACCAGCTCCGAGATGCAAAGCCGGTCGAGAAGAGTGCCGGGAGATCCGGGCTCAGATCTCTGCCAGGGCCAGGTTCAGCCTGAGCGCCACGTCGGCCAGTCGCCCGTCGAAGGTGGCCAGTCGAACCGATTGCCCGTTCGCCTGCAGGAAGACCGCCGAAGCCAGGTGCAGCGCATCCAGGGTTCTGACAGGTCCCGGGAATGGCTCCAGGGCGCGCTCGAGCACCATCGGAGACAGCTCGAGAAAGGAGATCCTCGAGAGGAGCAGTCTCGCGGCCTCGCCGTGAGAGCTCTCGAGCTTTCTGGCGTGGATGCGCGTCCACAGCTCGTAGTCCAGCAAGCGGCTGGAGACGAGCGGCTGGTCCCACAGCGATCTCGGTGCCTTGCGGTCTTCAGCCAGGAGCTGAGCCAGCACCACGGAGGTGTCCAGGTAGATCATCTCTCGGCCCGATCCGAGTCCAGCTCACCCAGGATCTCTCGCAGGGGTGCGACAGGCTCGCATTCGGGTGGGCTTCCGGGCGGGTAGACCGCCGGGGTGAGCAGCCCCTGCCTGACCATGTCGGCGAGCAGCGCATCGGGGAGCTCCCGGCTTCGGGTGGCGCGGGGCGGCACGAGCTCCGCCACCACCTCGTCGCGGTCGGAGATCAGCACCGTCTCACCGGAGGCAGCCAGCTTGACATACTGGCTGAGCTTGTTCTTGAGTACTTTTATACCTACTATTTTCATGACTTAATGGTAGCTCCCGGTAGCTACCTATGTCAAGGTCCCGCGGCGTGCTAGAATCGCCGGGGTGAGGATCGAAGCTCTGCTGCGAAGCCGGCCGGTCGAGCTCGTCCTGGCCGCGATCGCCTTCTGCCTGGGGGCCCGTTTCGTGCCTTCGTGGTGGTGTGCACGCGAGGCGCCCGCCTGGGTAGAGGGCCGGGCCGAGGTCCAGCTCGCCCTGGCGCGCGCGGTCGACTCCTGGATCCAGCGGGATCTGGAGCGAGCGGACTTCCACACCGGCAGCGCGCGCTTCGACGGCGAGTGGCTGTTCGGAAGCTACGTCATGGCGGGCATGGGCTTCGGGCAGATCGCCCTGGCGCACCCGGAGCTCGGCGAGTCGATGCTCCCCCGGATGCGGCGTTGCGCGCGCGCGGCGCTCTCGGCGCGGGCGCGGCGCTTCGACGCCCAGGCCTGGGGCGAGGATCCGCTCCAGGCCCTGGACCGGGAGGGCTCCGGCGATCACGCCGCCTACCTGGGCTACTTGAACCTGCTGCTCGGCCTGCTGGTCCGGCTGGATCCGGCCTCGGAGTTCGCCGCGCTCCACGCGCGCGTCTCGGGCTTTCTGGCCGCTCGCCTGGCCGCCTCGCCGATCGGCCTGCTGCAGACCTACCCGGGCGAGGTCTACCCGGTGGACAACGCGGCCGTGGTCGGCTCGCTCGGCATGCGGGGTTCGGATCATCTGCGGGCGTGGGCCTCTCGGCATCGCTCGCAGCTCGTCGATCCCGAGAGCGGCCTGCTCTTCCAGCGCGTGGACGCCCGGAGCGGCGAGGGGGCTGGCCTGCCCCGGGGCTCGCACACGGCGCTGGCGGTCTACTTCAGCTCCTTTGCCGATCCGGATCTGGCCTGCGAGCTCTTCGATGCGCTGCGGGCGGAGCTCGCGGGCAGCGTGCTCGGCTTCGGCATGCTGCGCGAGGCCCCGGAGGGCGTGGACGTCGGCTGGGGGGACATCGACTCCGGCCCGGTGCTCTTCGGCCGCAGCATCTCGGCCACCGGCTTCGCCATCGGCGCGAGCCGGATCTGCGGAGACGAGGCGCTGTTTGCACGACTCCTGGCCACGGCCTGGCTCTTCGGCGCGCCGCACGAGTCGGGCGGCGCGCTGGAGCTCACGAGCGGCGGCCCGCTCGGCAATGCCCTGCTGCTGGCGATGCTGACCGCCCCCGCGGCCAGGCCGGCAGAGGAGCGGCCATGAGCGCCCGGCAGCGAAAGGCGCTCGGTCTCGCGATCTCGACGATCGCGATCGGCGCCGGGCTGCTGCTCGCCTGCTGGGCCATGGGGGCCTGGATGCGCGGCTCCGCGGTGGTGGCCACGCTCTTCGCACCGGGCGCCCACGTCCCCGCCTGGATGCTGCTCGGCGCAATCGCCTTCGTCGCGCTCAGGCTCTGCGCCCTGGTCTTCCTGCCCGGCTTCGTGCTCTACAGGGCAGTCCGCCTCGTTTTCGTGTTCCTGCGAGCCGACGAGGGTGTTGACAGCTGAACGGATCGCGAGGGTAGATCGGGGCGGGATGTCGAATCGCATGCGAGGAGGACGGTGATGCGGAAGATCGTGTGGATGCTGGCCCTCGCCCTCTGGGCGGGGAGCGGGTGCGCCACTCCGAAGACGGCGATGCAGGATGCGCGGGCGCGGCCGGGCCTGCCCGAGCTGATTCCCCGCGAGGTGCTGCTCGGCAACCCGGAGCGCGCCCAGCCGCAGGTCTCGCCCGACGGCAAGAGGATCGCCTTTCTCGCGCCGACAGACGGCGTGCTGAACATCTGGGTCCAGACCCTGGGTCGGGACGACGCCCGGGCGGTCACCCGGGACGCCAAGCGCGGCATTCGGGTCTACTTCTGGGCAGAGGACAGCCAGACCCTGCTCTACCTGCAGGACGCGGGCGGCGACGAGAACTGGCAGCTCCACCGGGTGGACCCGCAGAGCGGCCAGGACTCGACTCTCACGCCCGCCGGCGTCCGGGCGGGCATCGTGGCCACCTCGCCGCGCCTGCCCGACCAGGTGCTCGTCTCGACCAACGAGCGGGACAAGACGGTCTTCGACGTCTACCGGTTGGATCTGAAGACCGGCGAGATGCGCGAGGACGTCCGCAACCCGGGCAACGTCCTGGGCTGGATCGCCGATCTGGACCTGCGGGTGAGAGCCGCGCTGGCCATGGACGCGGATGCCAAGACCCAGCTCCTGGTGCGCGACGATCCGGACTCGGCCTGGCGGACGCTCGTGAGCTGGTCTCCGCTCGAGGAGGGCTCGCCGGTGGCCTTCTCGGCCGACGGCGAGTCGCTGCTCGTGGCGGACAACAAGACCACCGACATGCAGCGGCTCTACTCGATGAAGCTGGCCACCGGCGAGCAGACCGAGATCTTCCACGACCCGAAGGCCGAGTTCATAGACGGCCTGGTGCATCCGACCGAACGGGTGGTCCAGGCCGTGGCCAGCGAGCGGCTGCGAAAGAAGTGGACCGTGCTCGACGAGCGGGTGCAGCGCGACTTCAAGATCCTGCGCGCCTTGCAGCGAGACGACTTCTCCGTGGTCAGCCGCTCGCGCGACGATGGAGTCTGGGTGGTGGCCACCGAGGCCGACCGCACGGGCCAGCAGTACTACATCTACTACCGCGAGCAGCGGCGGGTGGCCTTCCTCTTCGACACCCGGCCGAAGCTCAGGCGCTACCAGCTCGCCGCCATGCAGCCGCTCGAGATCCCGACCCGCGACGGGCTCCGCATGGTCTCCTACCTCACCCGTCCGACCTGGGCGGGCGAGGGGGAGAAGCTGCCGCTGGTGCTCTTCGTCCACGGGGGGCCCTGGGGCCGGGACAGCTGGACCTATCACCCCTACGTCCAGTGGCTGGCCAACCGCGGCTACGCGGTCCTGCAGGTGAACTTCCGCGGCTCGGCCGGCTTCGGCAAGGACTTCCTCAACGCGGGCAACAAGGAGTGGGGCCGCAAGATGCAGCACGACCTCGAGGACGCCGTGAAGTGGGCGATCGCGAGCGCCTGCGCGGATCCAGAGCGGATCGGCATCCTGGGCGGAAGCTATGGAGGCTATGCGGTGCTGGCCGGCGTGACCTTCACCCCCGATCTCTACGCCGTCGCGGTGGACATCGTCGGGCCTTCCAACATCGTCACCCTGCTCGAGAGCGTCCCGCCTTACTGGAAGCCCATGCTGGCCTTGTTCCAGGTCCGGGTGGGCGACTTGAAGGCGGATCGAGAGATGCTCGAGGCACGCTCGCCTCTGCACTTCGCCGAGCGGATCCGCACCCCGCTGATCATCTTCCAGGGAGCCAACGACCCGCGCGTCAAGCAGGCCGAGAGCGATCAGATCGTCAAGGCCATCCGCGACCGCGGCGGGCGGGTCGACTACGTGGTCTACGCCGACGAGGGCCACGGCTTCGCGCGGCCGCCCAACCGCCTGGACTTCATCGGCCGGGCCGAGCGCTTCCTGGCCGAGCAGCTCGGCGGCCGGCTCGAGCCTTTCACGCCGCCGGAGGGGAGTACGGCCGATCAGCGTTAATACGCCTCTGGCGTATCGGGGGCATCGCGCCTCGGCCCTCCTGGCTGCGTCGGCTTCCTCGGACCGATGCTCACGACCCTGAGGTCGC
>JAFGRB010000280.1 GCA_016935365.1 Deltaproteobacteria bacterium | reverse complement strand
GGCCGCGAGGTCCATCATCGGCTCGGCCGCCTCCGGCGAGGCCTCTTCGGCCGGCTCCGGCAGCAGGTCGGGCTCGAGCTCGGCCGCTGGCTTCGGCAATGGCTCGGCGGAGGGCTCCGGCATCGGCTCCTGCAGCGGCTCGGGCTGCAGGTCGGTCTCGATCTCGAGGTCGACTGCAAGTCCGGCCACCTCCGGCAAGGGCGCGGGCTCGGCGGGTTCCTGGTCGATCTGGGGCAGATGGAAATCGAGAGGCTCTGTCTCCTCGACGGACATGACCTGGTCGACCTCGCCGAGCGGTATGTCCAGGTCCGCCTCGTCGAACAACGGCTTCTCGATCTCCTCCCCCTCCGCCTTCCCGGCCGGCGCCTCGTCCTCCACGACCTTGACCACCTCGTCGAGATCCTCGTCCAGCCCCAGATCGAGCGCTGCCGCCACCGCCCCGTCGGGCAAGCTGCCATCGCTGGACAGGCCGTCCAGGATGGAGGCCGGAGCGAACTCTGCCGGCCCGGCCGCCGGCTCGGCCGCCTCGGGCAGCGCCTCTGGCGGCGGAGGTGGTGGTGGCGGCGCCACCGCTTCTGGCGCCTCGGGCGGTGGTGGTGGTGGTGGCGGCGGCGCCACCGCTTCTGGCGCCTCGGGCGGCGGAGGCGGAGGTGGCGGCGGTGCCACCGCTGCTGGCACCTCCTGCGGCTGCACCAGATCCAGGCTGGGCGCGGGGACCGGAAAGGCCTCTTCGCCTTCCGGCACCCCCGGCGGCGGCGAGTCGCAGAAAGCCTGATCGAGCTCCGCGTCCAGATCGAAGGCCACCGCCGCCGCTTCCACCCGCGCTCGTTCTTCTTCGGCCTGCTCTTCCTCGCGAGCCCGCGCCGCGGGCCGCGGCCTGAAGTCGCCCGGCGCGGACGGCTCGGGGTAGCTGTCGAGCGGGGCCGCCTCGGCCGGGGTGGGATCGAGATCGGGCACGCCGGACAGATCGGCCGGCTCCTCGATCCCATCCGCGATGTCGGGCTCCGGGATCATGTCGTCCAGCTCGCTGAACGCCTCACCGCTGCTGTCGATCGTCTCCGGAGCGGGCGCGAGAGGCACTGCGAGGCCGTCCGCTTGCCCCTCCTCCTCCAGCGGCTCCAGCTCCTCGATGATCTCGAGGTCCTCCAGCACGTCCTCGACCATCTCCGTCACGACGCCCTCGGTCTCGACCGCCGGCTTCGCGGGTGCCGCGCGCTGGCCGAGAGAGGCCGAAGGGGCCGAGCTGGCCAGCGCGTCGAGCTCGTCAAAGGGGCGCTCGACCGGCGCGGGCGGCGGGGCCGGGGCTGCGCGCTCCGGCCCGGGACCGCTTCCGATCACGGACTCCAGCTCGGCAAAGGGATCGGCGACCGGTGCCCCCGGCGCCGCCCTCGCGGCCGGTGCAGCTGGCGCCCGGGGCGCGCTCAGCGATTCCAGCTCGGCAAAGGGATCGGCGACCGTTGCTGCCGGTCCTGCCGGGCCTGCAGCCGGCGCCGCGGCCGGTGCCGCAGCCGGCGTCCGGGGCGCGCTCAGCGACTCCAGCTCGGCAAAGGGATCGTGAACCGGCGCGTCCGCCGACCCCACCGCGGACTCCATCGACTCCGGTGCCGCGGCCGGCGTCCGGGGCGCGCTCAGCGACTCCAGCTCGGCAAAGGGATCGGCGACCGTTGCTGCCGGTCCTGCCGGGCCTGCAGCCGGCGCCGCGGCCGGTGCCGCGGCCGGCGTCCGGGGCGCGCTCAGCGACTCCAGCTCGGCAAAGGGATCGTGAACCGGCGCGCCCGCCGTCTCCACCGCGGACTCCATCGACACCGGCGCCGCAGGTGCGCCCAGCGACTCCAGCTCGGCAAAGGGGCTCTGGGGCGCCCCGGCCACCGGAGCGGTGGGCGGCGACTCGAGCGTCCCCTGCACGACCAGCATGCCCGAGTCGTCGATGTCCTCGGCTGCCACGGTATCGAGGTCCACGAAATCGATCTCGCCGACCTCGCCGCGGTAGTTCAGGTCGATGGCCTTCTTGATCTCGACCTCGCCGGCCAGCATCGGCTTGACGCGCTTGCCGGTCGTGAACCTCAGCTCGTCCAGCGCTGCCAGGTCGGTCGGATCGGCCATGGCCACGAGCAGGATCTCCCCGGTCCCCGGCGTGCCCTCGAGGCTGACCGGGATGAGGTGATGGCGCTCGGCCAGCTCCATCGGCACGAGCCTGACCAGGTAATCGGGGACGGAGCGTCCAGCGAGCTTGACCACCTGGATCTTGGTCTGCGCCTGGATGGCCTGGACGAGCGCCTCCTCTGTGATGAAGCGATTCTCGACCAGGACCTTGCCGAGGCGGCCTCCCCACTTCTTCTGGAAGCCGAGGGCGGACTTGAGCTGGAACTCGTCGATCGCGCCCGCCTCGAGCAGGATCTCTCCCAACTTCTTCCTGGCCATCCAGTCACTCCGCGCCCTACTGCTCCATCCTCTGCCGGTACTCCTCGCGCGTGATGTAGCCCTTGGAGATCAACAACTCCACGACCGCCTTGAGAACGCGGACCTCTTTCTGCTGGATCTCCTCGACGCGCTTGAGCTTGTCCTCGAAGCCGGACCGCGTGCCTCCGGGCCCAGGCGCCTGCGCCACCGGAGGAGCCGGCGCCTGTGGCTGGGCCTGCGCCTGGCCCTGAGCCCGCGCCTGGGCCTCGGCCTGGGCCTTCCTCTTGATCTCATCCATGCGGCGCACCATGGTCGAGCCGAGCGGGTTGAGCAGCTTGAAATCCCCCTCCTCCTCTTCCTCGTCCGGACCCGTGTCGACCACGTTGTCGCCGAAGTAGTGCTCCCGGATGGCGTGGGCCAGGGCGCGCTCGCCCGCGATGGCCACCACCACCCGACAGCCGGTGCGGAAGGAGATCTCGTCCGTGATCGCCAGGTTTTCCGGATCGGCCATGGCCACCAGGAGCTGGTTCTTCGACACGTCGAGCGAGATCGGCAGCACCTGGTTGCCTTCCGCGAAGTCGGCCGTCAGCTTCTCCAGCGCCTGCCGCGGGATCTGGAGGCCGGCGAAGTCGATCCGCGGCAATCCGAGCTGCTTGCTCAGCGCCTTGACGAGCATGTCCTCGTCGAGCGCGTTCATCTCGATCAGCAGAGAGCCGAGCTTGCCGCCCCACTTCTTCTGCTCCGACAGAGCATGCCGGAGCTGCTCCTCGGTGATCACTCCGGCGCGAAGCAAGAGCTCGCCCAGACGAATGCGCCTAGACTCAGCCGCACACATGGCCCGGATCGACCCGAACTACCGACGTGGTTGCCCTGACGCACAGGCGTCCAGAGCGTTTGCACGCAACACATCGGAGACTACCAGACGGAAGCGGTGCGAGGCAAGGAAATCAGCGCAAAGAATCGTCTTTCTTGCGATCAGCTGGCGAGGAGCTTCTGGAAGCGCCGGAGGGCCCGGGTGATGCGGCGCAGCTCTGGCTGCCCGGACTCGAACTCCACCCCCATGCCCTTGCTGGCATCGAAGAGATCGATCCAGGCCACCCGCACATCCAGCTCGGTCTGCTTGCCGTCCTCTCCTTCCAGGTACAGCACCACGGGAAAGCGCGCCCCGACGGTCAGCAGCGGCCCCTTGCGGCAGCGCAGGAAGGCGCCGCCCTCCGAGAGGTTGCGGGTCTCTGCTCCGAAGGCGCCCTCGGCGGTCTGGTAGCGGGCCGACACGAGCATCGGCAGGCGCGAGTGCCGCCGGCGCTCCTTGCTCTTGCTCCCCATCTTCAGGTACTTCACGATCCCGTCCAGCCGGGCCCGGTCGCGCTCGCTCAGCGTGACGTACATGCCCGCGGGCATCTTCGTGCCCCCCGACTGGACCCGGCGCCAGGCCACGACCCCCCGCAGGTAGACGGGCTCCTCGAAGCCCTGGATGGTGGCGCGGATCATCACCTCCTGGCCGAGCGAGACGTCGCGCCGGCTCGGAAAGAAGAAGCCCGTCTCGGCGCCCTTGCGCTCGAAGGTGCGATCGAAGTGATCGGCCGAATCGAAGACCAGCATGAACTCGACCTGAGAGTGCTTCATGGGCAACTCTGCTCCCCCTCGACGCGCATTGTAGCCCGGATCGCCAGCCGGGGACAAGCCGGATCTCTACCTGTTCTGGATTCGGCTTGGAAACCAGCGCCTTTGACCCGAGCCGGACCCGTGCTAGACTCATGCCTGGCCTGGGTGCCTGCCCGCGGGAGGAATCATGATCGCGACGATCGAGGAGTTCCATCTCGAGACCCGCGGCCACAGCGACGTGCACGACATCACGGCCCGGCTGGAGCGCGCGGTCCAGGCCAGCGGCATCGCGGAAGGCCTGCTCACGGTCTTCGTGCCGGGCTCGACCGCCTCGGTGACCAGCATCGAGTTCGAGCCCGGCGCGGTCTCGGATCTCCAGGAAGCCGTCCGCAAGCTGGCCCCGGAAGGGCCGAGCTACCGGCACGACTCGCGCTGGGGAGACGGCAACGGCTTCTCCCACGTCAGGGCGGCGCTGCTGGGGCCGTCGCTCGCCATCCCGGTGCACGGCGGGCAGCTCCTGCTTGGCACCTGGCAGCAGGTCGTGGTGATCGATCACGACAACCGACCCCGCACGCGCCAGGTCCTGGTCCAGCTGCTCGGGACGCCGTGAGCACGCGAGATCGGATACCCGCGGAGCGCGAGGCCGAGCGCTGGCTGCGCCTCCTCGGTCCGCCGCGCTGCACCGGGCTGATCCGCCAGACCCCCGAGGACTTCCGGGTCGAGGAGATCCCCGCCTACCCGCCCGCCGGTCAGGGCGCGCACCTGCTGTGCGAGGTGGAGAAGCGCGATCTCGGCACCGAGCAGGTCGTCCGGATCCTCTCCCGGGCCCTGGACGTGCGCGCGGGCGAGATCGGCACGGCCGGCCTCAAGGACAGGCGGGCGATCGCGCGGCAGTGGATCTCCGTCCCCGCCCGCGCCGCGGCGCGGCTCGCGGCCTTCCGTGCCGAGGGGATCGCCATCGTCCAGGCGAGCCGGCACGCGAACAAGCTCAAGACCGGCCACCTGCGGGGCAACCGCTTCGACCTGTGGGTGAGGCGGTGCGAGCCAGGGATGCGCGAGGAGGTCTGCGCCCGCTTCGACCGGCTCGTCGAGCGGGGTGTGCCCAACTACTTCGGGCCGCAGCGCTTCGGCCACGCGGGCCGCAACGAGGCGCTCGGGCGGCAGATCCTCGCGGGCCAGGGACGGCGCGCCAGGGGCAAGGAGCTTCGCCTGCTGCTCAGCGCCGTCCAGGCGGCCTTGTTCAACGACCTGCTGGCCCGCCGGATATCCGAAGGTCTCTTCTCCCGCGCCCTGGCGGGCGACGTGATGGCGCTGGCCGACAGGCGAGGCCACTTCCTGTGCCGTGCGCCCGAGGTGGATCAGCCGCGCATGGACCGGCTCGAGATCCACCCCACCGGCCCCATGTTCGGGCCGCGCATGATGCAGCCCGAGGGGGAGCCGGCCCGCGCAGAGACCGAGATCCTGGCCGCGTCGGGCCTGGGCGAGGAGGACTGGAGGCGATTCAAGAAGCTCACCCGCGGGACGCGCCGCGCCCTGCGCTTCGGCCTCCAGGACGCCTCGCTCTCCTGGCACGACGACAGCGCGAGGCTGCGCTTCAGCCTGCCGCCGGGCGCCTACGCCACGGCCGTGCTGCGCGAGCTCTTCGACATCCGGGAAGACGAGAGCCCCTCGCAGGACGCGAAGCCCTGGGTTTGAGGACGCGACAAGCTTCAGAGCCCCAGCGGGGCGAAATAGAGTTGGGTGCATTTCCCACTTTGCAGGCCAGAAACTGCAAACAGCGTGAGGAGTTGAACTCGTGAATCAGTAGACAGGGCCACCTCGG